>NZ_JAGKWP010000055.1 GCF_021151785.1 Flavobacterium sp. | reverse complement strand
TTGTTGAGCCAGATCCAATTGAATTTGATAATGTAGATTTGAATGATACTAAAATTGCTAAACTAGAAAGTGAGTTAAAAAATATAAATTTTAAAACAGATGCTTGGTTGTTAGAAAGTGTATTTCTTGGTGGTTTAGCTTTTTCAGGTTTTTTAACAGTTGCCTCTGCAAATTTTTTAGGATCTGAAGTTGAAACTTTTAAATTATTTATTTTACATATTAATAATTATATTGATAATTGTAAAGTAGATAATATTTCTTCGCTATATGGGAAAAGTTTTAATTCTTTTTCCAGGAATGATTTGTATATATTAATAATGTTACTGTGTTTATTAAGTAGTGTTTTTTTTCTATTAATTTTGACATTAAGACTTCGTTTGAATTCATTGGCCCTAAATTTAGATCATATTATGAGAATATTAATAATTTTCAATGCAAAAGAAGAAGAAATTTTTAATAACTCAGAGAATCTTGAAAATAAGCCTAATCAAGTAGCTCGATTTGAAAAGATTCAACGAAAAATTGAAATTGCTTTAAATGATGCTGAAAAATTGCTCATAAAAATTAGGCCAATTTTTATAATGATGAATATATATCGAACAATAGCAATTTTGTTATTTTATCTTGTTTTGATTTTATCAGGATTTTACTTTACACCATTAATTGCAGTAGCTATTACAGGATTAGCTTTTTTTACTTTCTTATTTAGAAAAATTGAAACTTATATAAGTGTTGATGAGATTAGAAGGAGGGTTAAAAGACATTAATATATTTTAATTTAATTAATTTATTTAATTTCTATTTCATAAAGCACCATTTTACACTCTTCAACATCAACAAATTATTAAATTTTAAAAATTTGTAGACTTTAAACCCTAATCTTCAAACTTTTCACTACCTTTGCACCTTCAAAAAAATACCTTATGACAGCAATTAGAAATATCGCGATTATTGCACACGTTGACCACGGTAAAACGACTTTGGTAGACAAAATTATGTACCACTGTCAATTGTTCCGTGAAAACGAAAATACAGGCGACTTAATATTAGATAACAACGACTTAGAGCGTGAAAGAGGAATTACTATCGTTTCTAAAAACGTTTCCGTTAACTATAAAGGAACTAAAATCAACATCATCGATACTCCAGGACACGCGGATTTCGGTGGAGAAGTAGAACGTGTATTAAACATGGCCGATGGAGTTCTACTTTTAGTAGATGCTTTTGAAGGACCTATGCCACAAACACGTTTCGTATTGCAAAAAGCGATTGACTTAGGTTTAAAACCATGTGTGGTGATCAATAAGGTAGATAAAGAAAACTGTACACCGGAAGAAGTGCACGAAAAAGTATTCGACTTAATGTTTGAATTAGGTGCAGAAGAATGGCAGTTAGATTTCCCAACTGTTTATGGTTCAGCTAAAAACAACTGGATGTCTGATGATTGGAAAAACCAAACTGAAAGCATCGAGCCGTTATTAGATATGGTAATTGAGCATATTCCAGCTCCAAAAGTAGCAGAAGGAACACCTCAATTATTAATCACGTCGTTAGACTTCTCTAGCTTTACAGGTCGTATCGCTATCGGACGTTTACAAAGAGGTGAGTTAAAAGAAAACCAACAAATCTCTTTAGTAAAAAGAGACGGGAAAATCATCAAATCAAGAATTAAAGAATTACATACATTCGACGGTTTAGGGCGTAAAAAAGTAGAAAGCGTACAAGCAGGTGATATCTGTGCAATTGTAGGTTTAGAAGGTTTTGAAATTGGAGATACTGTTGCTGATTTCGAAAATCCTGAAGCATTACAATCTATTGCTATCGATGAGCCTACAATGAGTATGTTGTTCACAATCAACGATTCACCGTTCTTTGGTAAAGAAGGTAAATTTGTAACTTCACGTCACGTAAAAGAGCGTTTAGAAAAAGAATTAGAGAAAAACTTAGCGTTACGTGTAAATGAAACGGATTCAGCGGATAAATTCTTAGTATTTGGTCGTGGGGTATTACACTTATCAGTACTAATCGAAACTATGCGAAGAGAAGGGTATGAGTTACAAATTGGTCAGCCGCAAGTTATCATTAAAGAAATAAATGGTCAAAAATGTGAACCAATCGAAGAATTAACGATCGACTTACCAGAAAATGTTTCAGGTAAAGCGGTGGAATTCGTAACGGTTCGTAAAGGTGAAATGTTATCTATGGAACCTAAGGGAGACCGTATGATTATTAAATTCAACATTCCTTCACGTGGTATTATTGGTTTACGTAACCAGTTGTTAACAGCTACAGCAGGTGAAGCTATTATGGCACACCGTTTCTTGGAGTACCAACCGTTCAAAGGGGAAATTCCTGGACGTATCAATGGTTCGTTAATTTGTATGGAAAACGGAAAAGCTATTCCTTATTCAATCAATAAATTACAAGATAGAGGTAAATTCTTTGTAGATCCAAACGAAGATGTATACGAAGGTCAGGTTGTGGGTGAAAACTCAAGAGGGGATGATATGGTAATCAACATCACGAAAACGAAACAGTTGACTAACTTCCGTTCGGCAGGTGCTGATGATAAAACAAGAATTACACCAGCAATCAAATTCTCATTAGAGGAAGCTTTAGAGTACATCCAAAAAGATGAGTATGTAGAAGTTACGCCAAAATCATTACGTTTACGTAAAATTTACTTAAATGAAAACGATAGAAAACGTTTTAAAATAGAGTAAATCGCGTTTCTTTAAATAGAAATTTTGTTAAGCTGAATTTATTTCAGCTTCTAAATAAAATCTAAACCAATTATTCGAAAGTTGTATTTCGTTTAATTGGTTTTTTTTATGTAGCACAACATCAGTTTTCAAAACACTTCCTTTCGGGCTATCCGCAGTACACGGTACTTTGCTACTATCCCGGCTATAATTGAAATTTTATTTTTCATAAGTAAATTTATTCCATCTAATAAAAAGTGGTAAAGTGATGTACTTTTAGGTTTTACTACTACCTTTGCAAAAAAATAGAATATGGAAATTAAATTACAACACGGATTGGACCGTTTATTATTTGGAATGACACAAAAATATGTGGAAACCTTATACGGTAAGCCCAATCGCGTAATCAAAGACGAGGAAGACAATATAATTTATGTATATAACCAAGAAAAAATGAAATTGACCTTTTATGCCGAGGAAGATTTTCGTTTGGGTTATATTACTATTTCTAATCCTGCTGCAACTTTGTTTGGTTCAAAAGCACTTCAAACAGAATGGGATGTGGTTCAAGGTACTTTAGCCTTAAATAAAATTGATCAATACGACCAACATGAAGAAGATGGCGTACAAATTTATTTTAATGAAGCCAATTGGTTACTAATTTATGTAGATTACAACGAAGTTGTGAAAATCGAAATTGGAGCCATTATCAACGATAAAGATGAATTCAACTGGAAATTCAATGAATAAAAAAAGCCTCTATTTCAGAGGCTTTTCTGTTTTTATTTGTTAATTCCCAATAACTCAACTTCAAATATTAGGTCTGCATTAGGAGGAATTACACCACCAGCGCCTCTTTCTCCATAAGCTAAGTTAGCAGGAATGTAGAATTTATATTTTGCCCCTTCTTTCATTAATTGAACTCCCTCAGTCCAACCTTTAATCACTTGGTTTAAACCAAAGCTAATTGGTTCACCACGTTGAACACTGCTGTCAAAAACTTTTCCGTCTAACAACATACCAGTGTAATGAACTTTAACGTTGCTTGTAGCTGTTGGTTGTTCTCCTGTACCTTCTTTTAAAACAATGTATTTTAATCCAGAAGCAGTAGTTGTTGCATTAGCAAATTCTTGCATTGCTTTTGCTTTCAATTCAGCCTCCGCTTTTTCTTTTTCTTCTTTCTCTTTTTTCTCTAAAGCTTCTTTATTTTTAAAGTAATCGCTAAAGATTTTTACGGCATCAAATGCTTTAGCTTCTTTACCTACTTTTAAAATGACAATCTTCTCAATCATATCATTTTGGGCAATTGCATCTACTACTGACTGCCCCTCTACCACATGTCCAAATATACTATGTCTATTGTCTAACCAAGGTGTTTCTTTGTGTGTAATGAAAAATTGAGAACCATTTGTTTTTGGTCCGGCATTTGCCATAGATAAAATCCCAGGTTTATTGTGTTTTAAACTTGGGTCAAATTCATCTTTAAAGCTGTAACCAGGACCGCCAGAGCCATCACCTTTAGGATCACCACCTTGAATCATGAAGTTGGCAATAACACGGTGAAATTTAAGACCATTATAATAGGGTTTTCCTTTTAATTCAGGCGAAACAAATTCGTTTTTACCTTCTGCTAAGCTCACAAAGTTAGCAACTGTAATAGGTGTTTTTTTATACTCTAATTCAAGGGCTATTTTACCTTTGTTAGTATAAATTTCAGCATAAATCCCAGGTGTATTAGTGTAGTGAACTGGTTTTTTTTCTTGTTTTTTGTTTTGTGCTAATGCAGTAGAGGCACAAAGTAAAAATAAAACAAATGATTTAAGTTTCATAATTGTAAGTTTGATTATTGTTTTTCTAAAATTTCAATGACAAAATATAAGTTTGATTTTCCAGGAATTGATTGATATTGATTTTCTCCATAACCTAAATGATAAGGAATGTATAAAACCATTTTTTCACCAAAATTAATTAGGCTTAAACCTTCGGCAAATCCGGGAATTAAACCTTCTTTTTGACCATATTTGAAAGGAAATGCTTGGTATCCATTCATCTTTTTACGTTGCTCATCCACTTGACTAAATTCTTCCGCAACTTCTAAGTCGTTAGTGTCAAATAATGTACCGTCTTCAAAATAGCCAGCATATTTAACATATACTTCACTTCCAATAGTTGGTTTTTTTACGTTTTTAGATGAGATTACTTTTGTAATTAACCCAGATTTAGATTTTATTCCGCTTGATTTTGCTTGGTTCAGTAGGACTATTTTTTCTTTTTTTACCACCGAATTTTTAGCTTCTCTCTCTTTCTGTAGTGTTAATTCTTTTTCGTAATAATCATTGAAAACTTTTACGGCATCGAATTTTTTCGCCTTAGCACCTTTTCTAGCTATTGTTACAGTAATCATTTCATCCCCTTGAGCAATAGCATCAACGATGTCTTGTCCTTTAATTACTTCTCCAAAAATAGAATGAACTCCATCTAACCAAGGTGTTGCATTATGAGTAATAAAAAACTGAGATCCATTTGTGTTTGGTCCAGAATTAGCCATTGATAAAATTCCGGCTTTTGCATGTTTTAATTCGGGATGAAATTCATCTTTAATGACATATCCAGGACCTCCTTGGCCTGTTCCATCAGGGTCGCCTCCTTGAATCATAAAATTAGCCTCCACCCTGTGAAAAGTGAGTCCGTCATAAAAATGAATACCTTTGTATTTTGGGTTTACATAAGTGTTTTTTCCTTCAGCTAGAGTAATAAAGTTAGCTACTGTAAAAGGGGTTTTTTCATATTCCAAACGTGCTGTGATTTCACCTTTTGAAGTTTCTATTATAGCATAGATACCGTCAGGCAAGTTTTGATCAATTTCTTCTTTTTTAGTAGTACAAGAAAGAATAAGTAGTGAAAAAAGGCTAAATAATAGACTAATCTTTTTCATATTAAGGTTTAAGGATTTTGAGTTTTTACCGAATTATCTTTTTTAATATCGTTTAGTGTTACAATACAAATGATGGGTTGGTTCGTGCCAATTTTATCATCATCGCCATGATAACCATAAGCCATATGAGAAGTAAAGACAAATTTTATTTTATCTCCTTTATGCATTAATTTAATTCCATGACGTAATCCTGTCATTATATTTTGTTTATCAACATAGTAGGTTTGAGGTTTCAATTCTTCTTTTGTGTAAATGATATTGCCATATAAATCGGTAATTTCATAGTCAAAATAGGCAATATCGCCTCTTATTGGAGTTGTTGTTTCAGTGCTCTTTTCTTCGTATGTGTACCAATATCCTTTTTCAGATGCGATATAAGCATTAGCCGTATCTTTTTTTATGATTTTTGCGATAGCATCTTCTTCTTTGGCGACTAATTTTTTATTTCTTTGAATAGATTCTTTCATGAAACTACCAGAAGAATGAGAGACTGGTTTTCTAGCTTGTTGTTCAGAGCATGAGGCTATGACAAGTGTTAAGCAAGTTAATCCTATGAATTTATGTAATTGCATTTTTTATTATTTTTCAGTTGCTAAAATAGCAATAAATTTATTGATTGTTTCTTCTAAAGTATCAAAAGATTTTCCTCCAGCCGCGTTTACGTGTCCTCCGCCATTAAAATGTTTTCGAGCAAATTGATTGACATCAAATGTACCTTGTGAACGAAATGATATTTTGATAATATTTTCTTCTTTTAATTCCGTAAAAAAGGCAGTAAAATCAATGTCTTTTATTGTTAAACCATAGTTTACAATACCTTCTGTATCTCCTTTTTCATAGTGAAACTCATTTAAATCTTCTTGTGATAGAGAAATGTAACTGGTATTGTATTCGGGTAAAATACGCATGTTTTGCAAGGCACGTCCTAATAGCTGCAATCGATTGTAGTTGGAATTGTCGTATAAGTTGATGTAAATCTGAGTGTTATCTACTCCTTTATCAATTAGGTCTGCAACAATTCGATGTGTTCTACCAGTGGTTCTAGGAAACCTAAATCCACCAGAATCAGTTGCTATTCCTGTGTAGATACAAGTAGCCGCTTCTTTAGTGATTAAATTTTGATAATCCATTTGCTCGATTAAATCATAAATCATTTGACAAGTGGATCCGTATTCAGTGCTTGAAAAAGTATAAGTAGCATAATTTTCGGGTTTTTCGTGGTGATCCACCATAACAAAAGTACTTTCTATTGTTTTAAGAATACTCTCCATTTGTTCACCCGTTCTGTGAAAAGCATTAAAATCTAATGTAAAAATTAAATCGCTTTGTCTTAATCTTTTGATAGCTTCTCCAACGTTAGTTCCTTCATAAATTAAGGTAGAATCTGTTCCAGGTAACCATTTTAAATAATCAGGAATTTCATTAGGAATCAAAACAACACAATTTGCATTGATTTGCTTTAAAACATGATAAAGTCCAAGTGTAGAACCCATCGCATCACCATCTACATTTCTGTGAGGAATTATAGTTATTTTGTTTGCTGCTTTTATTTGTTCTTTTAGCGCTGTGATTTGTTGTTCTGATAAAGTCATTAATTAAAAAATTTGAATCCTAGAAAAACCGCTATTGTTCCGATTAATAAGGACGAAATGGTATATGAAATTGCTAAGGTATAATTTTGATTTTGAATTAGTTGTAGGTTTTCTAAACTAAAAGTTGAAAAAGTGGTAAATCCACCACAAAAACCAGTTATTAGAAGTAATTTTAAAGTTTCACTTTGCGCATTGTTCTTTAGTGTATAAGCAAAAAATAAGCCTATAAGAAAGCATCCTAAACTATTAGCTATAAAGGTTGGCCAAGGGAAGAAAGTAGTTTGGTATTTGTTGAAAAAGTAACTAAGTAAGTAGCGAATTACACTACCTATTCCCCCGCCTAAAAGTACTAAAATGATATTTTTACTCATCGTTTTAAACTAAAATGTCCTTTGACTGTTCTGCCATTGGTTAATTCCATAACAAACCAATAATCAGATGAAGGCATCATTTGACCATTGTAAAGTCCATTCCAACCATCGCCAGATGCTAGAATTTGTTGTAATAATTTACCGTAGCGATCAAAGATATAAATTCTACTATTTTCCAGTCCTTTTTTATCCAAATTTTCTATACGCCAGCGTTCATTAAAACCATCTCCGTTAGGTGTGAAAAACTTTGGATAACTCAAGGCAAAAAATGAAATACTACTTAATCCACAACCATTTCGATCATTTACTGTAATTTGATATTCACCAGGTTCAGCTAGGTTAAAAATTGGGTTGGTTTGAAATAAGCCACCATCTAAAGCATATTCATAGTCTCCATTTCCTTGAACATGAATTTGAGCGGTTAAGTTTTCTTCAAAATCATTGACTAATACTTCAATAATAGTTGCAGCTTCTGATGAAGTTACAAGAAAAGTTTTTGTATTAGTACATCCATTTGCGTCAGTGATAGTAACCGTATAACTTCCTGCAGCGGTAATTAAAATAGAAGAAGTATTCAGAATGGGACTTGTGTTCCAGGTGTAAGCGGTATATCCTAATGGAGCAGATAAGGTAATCGAGTTTCCGCTACACAAACTAACTGATTCTGTTGTAAATACTCTATCAAAAACATTTACTTTTAAGGTAACAGGTATATTTCCATAACAATTTTGAATGTTTGTGACTCTGGCATAAATGATTTGCTGATATGGAATTGTTGTGGTGAAATTTGTTGCCAAAGGAGTTGTGCTAGTTGGAGAATCAAAAAATGCGATTTGGAAACCAGTTGGTAAGCTTGTAAATAGAGTGTTTTGTATAGCTGCCAAATTAAATGTATCTAAACCGTCAAAATTCGTATCACATTGTACATAGAGGTCTTGATTGATATTTAATGTAGGTGCTGCTTCGATCTGGATACTTCCGGTTAATGTGCAATTAGCGTTGATTGTAATGTCGACACTAAAATCCCCTGTGTGATTAATGGTATAGGTAGGATTAGTAGCACTAGGAATAGCTATTCCGTTTTCAAACCATTGGTAACTAGTTGCTCCAATTTCTGTAGCATCCACGGTCAAAATTTCACTTGGGCAAAGGGGATTTCCAGTAGCTATTAATCTATTTGGGCCAAGATTTTTAGTTGCAATGAAACTACCTGCTCTTAAGAAAATTCCTGAATCATAACGAGCATTTCCTTCGTCTGCTATCACTAATTTAATATGATATAAAATTCCAGGTGTTACAGCGGCTTCAGCTGTTAATATTTTGGTTTGTCCATCAAAACTAGTTGGATAATTTCCAGTATTAAAAGCATCAAAATAGGTTTCATTAGCAGGGGGGCAAATTGTACCATTTCCTCTTACGGTGTTAACGCGTACAGGGGTAGTCGTACCTGGAATAACAGCTAAATTTTGATAAGAACTTCCTCCTACAGGTTTTAGTAAAAAGGCAAATCCATCGGTATAGCTACATTGGTTTGGACTAGGATTTGATAAATACTGTTCTGAAGCAAAAATATATTCAAAGCTTATTTGAGAAGTATTAGAGATAAAATCAAATTCTAGTACAGTTGCATTAAATGTATTAGATAGTCCTAGAGCAGCATTTAAATCAGAATCTCCCGTCCAATTCATTCCTGTTCCATCATCAGAAAAATTAGAATTTGGACCAACAGCAGAACTTAATTTTCCTGTAGTTAAAAGCACTCCTTCTGCAAAAGGTAAGGCACTTCCATTAGCATTAAAATAGCCAAAACTACTTTCTCCATTGCTAAAATTACCTCCAGAGACTGATACATTTGAAATCTGAATACAACCACTATTAACTAGTACATCTTGAACTAATTGCGTGGGAGTATAAGTGTCATCTACCGTTATGTTTTGACTTTTTACAAAACCAAAAAACAAGAGAAAAAAAGGAAATAATGTTTTACTCATAGCATCTGCAAAGATACTATAAATCTCTTTTTTTAAGTGTTAAGTAAGACATAAAAATAAATAAGATTGTCCAAAATAAAACGATACCAACAAAAATAGGTTGTACTTGATAGTTTTTATCAAATGACGCACCTACTGTGTTTGAAACTGACTTTACAAAGTTGAGTCTAGTTAGTGGTTCTACAATTAAATTTGACATTGATTCTAATGGTAAAACGTCTTTAACCCAATCAATAACTACAGTGTCTTTATCTTTTGGGGTATATCCTAAAATATTGTATTTTAAAATGGCATGTCCCACATTTTCTCCTAAAAACCAAACAAATATAAATCCTAATGTAAATGCTGAACGTTTAATTAACAAAGCTAAAAATAAACAAAAAGAAAAGAAAGCTACATGTTTTAAAAAATAAGCAAACAAATAAGACATATCCGAAAAAATAATGCCTAATTCGGTGTAAGAGGAATATTTTAAGCCAAGTACTAAACTTATTCCAAATACAGATAAAGTTGAAATACCTGAAAATAATAAGATGGTATACACTTTTGAAAGTAAAAATTCTTTTTTGGACATTCCATCAATTAAGTTTTGTTTTAAGGTTCCATAACTAAATTCATTGGCTATCATAGAAACGATAATAACGGCTAAAAAAAGTTTAAACCAAGAAGCAAAATAGGTAGTAAAATGCCAAATATAGGGGAAATTAAAAAAACCACTTTTTGCTGCTTCAAATTTAAAAAAACCGAAATCAAATTCGATTAGGGCAATACTAGTCAGTAAGAATAGAGATAAGAAATAAATAATAATTAAAATACGACTGGCTTTATTTAGCCAAATTTTTTGAAGTTCTATAGTTAGTAATCGTTTCATTTTTAAGAGATTAATTGGTTAGTTTTAAGAATTGTTCTTCCAAACTTGTCTTACGCTTTAATAAATGAGTTAAAATGATGTTATGTTTAAATAGGTATTTATTAAGTTCTTTAGCTTCAAGAGGACTTTTTAAATACACTAATACTTTGCCATCTTGAACTTCAATTTTTTCTACTTCTTCTAGTTTTGAAACGGCTTCAATTAATGTTTCTATTTCATCTGCTTGCAATTCAAAAAAGCCTTCATTAGATAACATCTCATCCACGGTTCCTTGATATAAGGTTACACCATATCTAAGGACAATGACATGAGAACATACTTTTTCAACTTCATCTAATAGGTGTGAAGCTAATAATATGGTTGTACCTTGATTAGCTATTACCTTAATTAAATCTCTAATTTGACGAATTCCTTGAGGATCTAGACCATTCGTGGGCTCATCTAAAATTAATATTTCAGGATCATTGAGCAAGGCTGAAGCAATCGCTAAACGTTGTTTCATACCTAAAGAAAAAGTTTGAAATTTACTATCCTTTCGGTCTAATAATCCAACTAAATCTAGTTTTTCATCTACTTTATCAAAAGAAATATTTTTAATTTTACAAACTAGTTTTAAGTTTTCTTCTGCGGTCATGTACGGATAAAAATTGGGTCTCTCAATGATTGCCCCCACTTTTTTCAAAGCGTCATGTGTAGAAAGACTTCCATCGAACCATTCAAATTCTCCTGATGTTTTGTTTACTACATTTAATACAATGCCTAATGTGGTAGATTTTCCAGAACCATTTGGTCCTAAGATGCCATAAACATTTCCTTTTTTTATTTCTAGCGATACATTATTTACCGCATGAACCTTTTTAAATTTTTTATGGAGGTTTGAAATTTTTAAAATTGTGTCCAATGTATTTGTTTTTTGGTTTAAATTATTGGACGAGAGGTTGAAATAAATGTTACAAATTATTTTAATTTCTTTTTTAGAGAAATAGATACCTTTTGTATCCCTTTGGCTGCTTGGTGTTTTAATTTTTCTTGATGAATAAACCAACCGCCAATTGCACCTAAAATACTACCGATAGTAATTTCTAAAGCTCTAGTTTGTATGAGTTGGTCTGTTGGGAGTAAATTTGGATTTGCAGCTTCTGCCATTAAAAGTGTCATAGGAGTTATAAAAAAAACAGCTAAAGCATATTGTTTTATTATAACGAGTTCAATACAAAATTGAAGTATTATGATAGCTAAACAAATGCTCAATAGATTATCTAAATAGGATAATAAAAACCAACTTAGTATTAAGCCAGTGAATGTTCCCAAAATTCGCTGAAAACTTCGTTGCCATATATGGTTTAATGTAGCACCTTGCATTACAGCAGCGCATGAAATAGGAATCCAATAGGGGTTTTTAAAAGCTAGTATATGGCCTAAATAGGTTGTGGCAAACATAAAAATACCGAGTATTAATGCTTCGAGAAGTTGTATTCTTTTATTTTTTCTAATAGCTTTTAATATTGCTTTTTTGTTCATCCAAAATGGATTAGGAGCCAAGAAACAATATGTTAAAGCTAATAAGCAAGAGAAAATGGTGCCCAAAGCTAATGTGCCAATTTTTTGAGGAATATCTTCAATAGAAAATACTTGAAAAGAAGCTAAAGAAGCAATAAATAAGAAAAAAAAATTACCGGGTGGTTTTAGTTTATAATTAAGAGTAATCCAATGAATGGCAATAGCAAATAGGCCAAATGTAAGCGAAGAAATTAATGGATTAAAGCTAAATAATAGTCCAACGGTAAAAGAGATAATATAGCCGAAAGAGCAGGTTAGTAAAGTCACCATTCTAATGGTTGTGGAAGCATTTAATGGTAGATAAAGAATAACTGTTCCACTTATTGAGGCCAAGAATCCAAACGTAAATTGGTTAAAATACCAACCTAATATGAGAGGTGAACCAACACACAAGGAAGCTAACAAGGCTATATGCCATGGGCGTTCACTTTTTTTTATAGCTAACGCTTTTTTTAATTCTTCTTTTGCTTGAAGTTTCACAATTATTTCTTTTGAATAAAAGCGGTTATTTCTTCGGTTAATTGCATTGCATTAGGAAGATTTGGGTCTTTATAACTAGCCATATTTTCTTTTTTATCTCCTTCTATAACTTTGAAAATATGATTCATTTTGTTAATAATGACTAGCTTAGCAGAAGGAACTGCTTGTGCTAATAATTTAGCATCTTCAACGCTTACTTGAACATCTTTATCTCCTTGAATAAGTAGTGTTGGTTTGTTCAGTTTTTTTAATTCTTGTGCAGGATCATATTTGAACCATGAAATCAAATAAGGTTGTACACTTTTTCTAAAGAGTGATTGTAGTAAAGGGTTTATCTTATCTACTGTTTTACCTACTTTTAAGCTGTCTAAAATAGGAAAAGCAATGTCTTTTAACATTTGTGGTTGGTTGTTAAGTTGCTCTTTTAAAATGAGATCAGCTGATTTCCCTGCGCCCGCTAAAGATATAAATTGATCAGCTTCTTTGGCAGCTAACATACCTATTAAAGAGCCTTCACTGTGACCAATGACTACAATTTTTTTATATTTTTTATCTTGTTTTAATTGGAAAATCCATCCTTTGGCATCTTCAACTAAATCTTCAAAGCGTAAATCTTCTTCTCTTGTTAAGGCTTGTTGACTGGCCGCAATTCCTCTTTTATCATAACGTAATGTCGCAATACCATTTTTAGCTAAATCATGCGCTAAATTTTTTAATGAATTGTTTTCCATCGCCACGTTATTTCCATTTCGATCAGTGGGTCCTGACCCCGCAATAATTAGCGCCACTGTACCTTTTTTGAATTGAAGAGGTGTGGTTAAAGTACCATGCAAGGTGCCACTTGCTATTTTAAGTGAAACTTCTGTTTCTAAAAAGGATGTTTTATTATTTTGGCTAAATGTCCATTCGAAAGTTAAGAATACTGAAATAAGTACTGCAATGTAGGTTTTCATGAATTGAAATTAAGTACTTACAAAGATAAGCAAAAAGAAAAGAGGAACATAATCTCCTATTTTAATTATTTATTGTCAGGTTGAAATTCTAAAATATCACCGGGTTGGCAATCTAAAACTTTGCAAATTGCTTCTAATGTACTAAATCTAATTGCTTTTGCTTTACCTGTTTTCAATATGGATAAGTTAGAAAGTGTAACCTCTACTTTTTCAGATAGTTCGTTTAACGACATCTTACGTTTTGCCATCATTACATCTAAATTTACAATTATTGCCATAGTTTAGACAGTTAAATCATTTTCGTTTTGCATTTCAATACCTCTTTTAAAAATTTGTGCAATTATAAATAAAAAAATACTCATAAAGAACCATATGCCCGATCCTTCAATTTTTAATTCTAGTATTGGAGGAAGTGCAATTTTTTGCGATACTAACCAATAATAATTGTTTGTTGCCCATGAAGAAAATAGACCAATGCCAAAGGCTAAATAAGCGCTTAACGAAATGAATTGTTGCATAGGGAGCTGGAAAGGATGTTCTAAATTTACTTTTTTATCATAAAATAGTTTGACAATTAAATAGAAGAGAATTGCTTTTAAAACAAGAACGATAATGGTTAAAAATGTTGTAGTTAAAAAACGCAGTTTATCAAAAGCATACAAAGCTGAAAAATCTAAATGATTCCAATAATATTGAGCACCTATAGGTCTAAAATATGAATAAATAGAGTTGAAGATAAAACCGCAGGCATCTATACATAACCCGACAAAAATTAAACAAGATAAAACATAAAGTACTTTCAAAATCTGTTTTGTTCCAATTTTAATTTCCATAATAAAAAGAATTTAAATTACTGGACAAATATAATTTAATTTTATTGATAAACAATAAAAAATACTTGATAATAATTAAATTTTTATTATTTTTTATAATTGGTTAATTATTACTCTTTTTGTAGGATAGAGCCCCTGATGGACACATTTCAATTTGCTGAATTAGTTCATCGGTAGAGGTGTTTTCTGGAGTTATCCAAGGTTTTTCTTTTGGTTTATATACACTTGGAAGTGATTTTGCGCATATGCCAGCGTGAATACATAGCTGAGGTTGCCAAATTATTGTTATTTCACCATTTGAATATTCTTTTTTTTCCATGATTAGATGTTTTTAAGTTGTTTTTCAATTCTTTTATCTGGGATAAACCAGAGTAAGGCAACTATATAATAGATTATAACGGCTAATATAGGAAAGAAAAAAGAAAGAGTTATTCCAGAAATATATAAGAACAAGGAAGTATATTCCTTTTTTTGAGAGCGAACAGCTTTTGTAAATATTGCTTCTTTTCCTTCATGCTTGATTGCTGATTTTTCTAAAACTAAGAAACTAATTGCAGTTACTAATAAATTGATACCATACAATGCTACGGGGTGACATTCAAAATTATTTTCACCCATCCAACCTGTGGTGAACGGTATAAGTGATAGACTAAATAACAAGAACAAATTAGCCCAAAGAATCTTTCCGTTTACTTTTTGAATAGCATGAAACATATGATGGTGATTGTTCCAATAAATGCCTACATATATGAAACTGAACAAGTAAGATAAAAACTTAGGTAGTAAGGGAGTTAAAATTTCAAATGTATTTCCCTCAGGAACTTTAAGCTCTAAAACCATAATGGTAATCACAATGGCTAAAACACCATCACTAAATGCTTCTAATCGATTGGGGGTCATTTTTAGATTGTTTTTTGTTAGTGATGATACTTAGGTTCTTAAAATTTTTTCTAAGGTTTTTCCCTTTGCCAATTCATCAATTAGCTTGTCTAAGTAACGTATTTTTTGCATTAAAGGATCTTCAATGTTTTCCACTCGATAACCACAAATAACCCCTGTTATTTTAGATACATTTTTGTTTAGTTTCGGTGCTTCAGTAAAAAAAGTTTCGAAGTTGACTTTTTGATCCAAAATTATTTGTAATTGAATTGCATTATATCCAGTTAACCAAGCTATAATTTGATCCACTTCTGCCTTTGTTCGATTCTTTTTTTCAGCCTTTGCTACATAATGTGGATATACACTTGAAAAAGCCATTTTAAAAACTCTATTTTTATTCATGTATAAAATTAAATTTATTAAAATTTTACATATTCTCTTTTAAAGTTGATATTTGATTACAATAAAAATAAACAACTTTAGTAGTTTCAATTTTTAAGCAGTTTTAAAAGTACTAAATTGCCTAATTATTAAAAACATTAATTTGTAAAACAGAATATTATTGAAT
>NZ_JAGKWP010000054.1 GCF_021151785.1 Flavobacterium sp. | reverse complement strand
TAATTAAATCAAGTATTCATGAAATTTTCGTTAAAAAAGAAAATCGTGATTCCGGCAGTATTGTCAGGTTTCCTATTTGTGGGGATGAGCTTTCAAAATGATTTTTTTGAACTAGCCAAACAAATCGAAATTTTCACCTCCATGTTTAAAATTGTGAACCAAAATTATGTGGATGAAACCAATCCTGGTAATATTATGGATGTCGCTATAAAAAACATGTTAAAGGAATTAGATCCTTATACCGTTTTTTTTAACGAACAAGATGTTTTAAAATATAAAATCAACAACACTGGTGAATATACTGGAATTGGGGCTCTAATTACGCGCCGTGACGGTCAATTAATTCTTAGAGAGGTTTATGAAAACATGCCTGCAGATAAAGCGGGTTTTAAAGCAGGAGACGTTATTACTCAAATTGGAGATGTAAATCTAAAAGATTTTAAAGAAGATGCTTCAGCCCTATTAAAAGGAGCTAAAAACACAAAAATAGACATCATTTACACTAGACAAGGGGTTCAGAAAAAAGGACAAATTGTCTTAGATGAAGTTGAAATCAAAGCAGTACCTTATTACAGATTGTTACCCAATCAGACGGGTTATATAGTACTTTCAAAATTCAATGAAAAAGCTTCTGCTGAAACCAAAGAAGCCTTATTAAAACTAAAAGAACAAGGAGCAACTAAGATTATTTTAGATTTAAGAGACAATCCAGGGGGACTATTACATGAGGCTGTAAATATTTGTAATTTATTTGTACCAAAAGACGAAATAATTGTTACTACTAAATCTAAAAATTCGGTTCATAATCACACTTATAAAACAAGAAACGAACCCATTGATACAGAAATTCCATTAGCTGTAATTGTGAACGACCGAAGTGCTTCAGCCTCAGAAATTGTTTCTGGTGCATTACAAGATTTAGACCGTGCAGTTATTGTAGGAAATAGAAGTTTTGGAAAAGGATTAGTTCAACGCCCTTTCAATTTAGCTTATGGAACTCAAGTAAAAGTAACAATTTCTAAGTACTACACGCCTTCTGGAAGATGTATTCAAGCAACGGATTACAGTAAAAAAGATGAGAATGGAAAGCCAATCAAAACATCTGAAAAAGAATACAATGCTTTTAAAACTAAAAAAGGAAGAATAGTGTATGACGGTGGAGGTGTCATGCCTGATATAGAAATTATTGACATGAAATTAAGTACTATTGGTAGAAATATAAGTGAAACTGAAGCGGTTTTTAATTTTGCCACTCAATTGTATTATAAAAATCCAAACACAAAAAAACCAAACGCAATCACAGATACTGATTTCAATGAATTTAAAGCCTTTTTAAAGAAAGAAAAAATCGAAATCAACACCAACACCGAAAAATCTTTAAAATCACTTTTGGAAGCTGCAAAAAAAGAAAAAATTGATAATGAAATTTCTACTGAAGTTAAACAGTTAGAATTAGCTATTGATCGTTCTAAAGACAAAGAATTGGATAAACAAAAAGAAGAAATAAAACGCTTATTATATCAAGAGTTGTTGTTACGTTATGGTTACAGAAATGCTTTCTATGACTATATTTCTAGTAATTATAGCGATATATCAAAAGCTGTTCAACTTCTTAACACGCCTTCTGAATACAATAAAATTCTAAAAAAATAAACGTTAATCATGAAAAAGCTTGTTACTTTTTTTTCTCTATTCTTTATACTTTTAGTTCATGCACAGGAAGAAACAGTACATTCTATTTATTTTGACACCGATGTTTCTGAATTAAAACCTCTTCAATCAGAGGCTGTAGTTGCTTTTTTAAAATTAATTGACACCACACGATTAGAAAGTATTTCAATATATGGTTATTGTGATGATATTGGAAAAGTAGACTATAATTACAAATTATCTCAAAAAAGAGCTAATGGAGTTAAAGACATGCTGATTAAAAAGGGAATTAAACTAAAAATCATTGTCACAATCGAAGGAAAAGGAAAAGTAATGATTGATGAAGATTTAGAAGAAAATGTACCTGAAGCACGTTCAAAAAACCGCCGTGTAGATGTAGTTTTAAACTTTAAACCTTTAGTAATTGAAGAATTAAATATACCGGGCATTTACAAAACCATTAGGAAAGATGCTGTAGAAGGAGATCGGATTTATCTTGAACATGTTTTATTTGAAAAAGGAAGCAGTAGTTTAACCTTTGCGTCCAAAAAAGAATTAGACAAAATAGTATTGCTCTTAAAGCGTTATCCAAAAATATGCATTGAAATTCAAGGTCATGTTTGTTGCACGCCTACTTTTCAAAGGGAAGCAATAGATAAGCAAACAAAAAAAAGAGAATTATCTACAAATCGGGCAAAACGTGTTTATCGCTATTTTCAAGAAAAAGGAATTAGTATTACACGAATGACTTACAAAGGTTTTGGCAACACACAGCCATTGGGTAAAGATGTGCAATATGATAGAAGAGTTGAATTAATTATTACTAAAACAAAATAATATTTAGCAAAATATTCTATTTCCATTAGAACCCTCGCTCTATTTGGTAGAAATTTGAAAACTATTATTCAATATTACAGCAAACGAATTCTCAACAATTTAATTCTAATTCGTCGTTTTTCTTAGCGCTTATTATTATTCAATTTATCCAACAAAAAAACTTAAAAGGTTTTTGTTTAATCAATTCGCTTCATTTCAATATGAGGAATATCATCTTCTAAATACATCTCACTGGTTTGAACAAATCCATGGCTTTCATAAAATTTTTTCAAATATTGTTGAGCAGAAATAGTTATAAAACGAGTATCAAATATTTGCTTTATTGTTTCAATTGAAATTTTCATTAAATCGTGTCCAAATTTTTTGTCGCGAAACACTTCCTTTACAATTACTCTTCCAATTGAAGCATTTTCAAAATATAAACCTGGCGCAAATAAGCGAGAATAAGCCACTAAACCCTCTTCATTATAACCCAAAACGTGTAATGCTTTCTCGTCTTTACCGTCTATGTCTTGATAAACGCAATTTTGCTCCACCACAAACACTTCTGAACGAAGCTGCAGAATTTGATATAACTCTTGTGTAGAAAGCTCGTTAAAACGCTTTATTTTAAATATTAACATAGAGTGAAAATTAGTAAATTAAAAATTGCCACAAAGAAACTAATCTTTATGGCAATCAATAAACTTGAATTTTAATATTATCCTTGAATTTTTAATTTCATTCCAGGCTGAATATTATTGTTAGGTAAATTGTTTTTCTTTTTTAAATCTTCTACAGTTAAATTAGGGAATTTTTTAGTGATTGAAAAAATAGAATCTCCTTTTTGCACTATATAATAATCTTCTTTCACTTCAATTCTTTCTTTCTTTGGTTGAACCGTTAAAGCCTCTTTATTTTCAGAAGGTTTATCTAATGTTACATCGGCAACTGAAGCATCTTCCACTATTGGTTTAACTTCTTGCTTTTTGACTGGTTTCTTAACAATTTCGTTAACCGTGACTTTCTTCTTAGTCTGAATAACCAACGATTGTCCTAAGTTAATATTGCTTCCTTTTACTTTATTCCATTTTCTCAACTCAGCAATTGAAACATTATATTTATCTGCAATTTCAGATAAGGTCTCCCCTTTTTTTACCTTGTGGTAATCTTTTTTAACTACTTCCTTTGTATGTTTCTCAACAACTTTTTCATATTCAATATCACTCATATCTGCTAAAGCAATAGCGACAGTGTCTTTTTTAGCAATACTATCGCGTTTTTGAAGTTTAGCTAATTGTGATTTTCGTATTTTTTCTGCTTCCAAATAATCTACATAAGCATAGATTTTTTCTTCATTAGATACAAATAATCCAATTTTATGTTTAGGCAAACGTAAAAAATACAATTCATCTTCATAAGAAGGAATGTGATTTTTACTATAAGTAGGATTGAAAAACTCTAACTCTTCTACAGTTACGTCTAACAATTCTGCTATTTGTTTAAAAGTTAAAGATTTTCTAACCGCAACGGTATCAGTTTCAAAGTAAGTAACATTAGCTTTACGTGGTTTTAGACCATATTCTTTTTTAAATTCATAAATATACATGGTCGCTAAAAAAGCAGGCACATAATTTGCGGTTTCTTGAGGCAAATATCTTCTTATTTCCCAATAGTCTGTGCTCCCTCCTGCCCTTCTAATAGCTTTAGAAACATTACCTGGACCACAATTATAAGAAGCCAAAACCAAACTCCAATCGCCAAAAATAGCGTACATGTTTGTCATATATTGACACATTGCTTCAGTTGCCTTTAAAGGATCGTGTCTTTCATCGACATAAGAAGAAATATTTAACTTATATTGTTTACCCGTAGCAGGCATAAACTGCCAAATTCCTCCTGCTCCTACTCTAGACTTTGCCCTTGGGTTTAAAGCTGACTCCACAATAGCAAGATATTTTATTTCTAAAGGTAAATTGTATTTAGCCAAATGCTCTTCAAACATTGGAAAATAATATTCTGCCAATGCCATTTGTCTTTCAATACTTTTACTTCTGTTTTTCAAGAAAGCCTTAATAGTATTTTCAAGCGTTGGATTGTACTCAATTACAAAAGGAGAACGAGCATCTAACTTTTTTAATCGGTTTTTAAACAACTCAGTATCAAAATCATAATTTACTTTTTCATCTAAATTTAAATGTTCTATGTCATAAAACATTTCTTTAGACAAATCAGAATTAGCTAATTCACTCAACCAACGCTCATCTATACAAGTACTTGTAGCGTGATTAACAAATGTCGATTTTAACGAATCTAAATACGACATTTTTGGTGAGAATAAAGGCAATTCTTTTTCTTGACTTTCCTGAGCTATTGAAAACTGGCTTGCCAGAACCGACAAGGAAATAATCAATAATTTTCTCATTTATATTCTATATTTTCTCAAGTACTAACTACTTGATAGTTATTATCTATTTCATTTACAAAGAATTACAAACGTAAAACTTTTTAATTTATTATACAATTTATTTTAAAATTGCGGCAATTCCTGGAAGTGTTTTTCCTTCAAGCATTTCTAGCATGGCTCCACCACCTGTTGAAACATAACTTACTTTTGATTCTAAACCGAATTGTTTTACAGCAGCAACACTGTCTCCTCCCCCTACTAAAGAAAACGCTCCATTTTTAGTAGCTTCTGCAATAAATTCACCTAAAGCAATTGTTCCATTTGCAAAAGATGGTAATTCAAAAACGCCTATTGGGCCATTCCAAAGAATCGTTCTTGATTTTGCTATGACTTCTTTAATTTCAGCAAGTGTTTTGGGTCCAGCATCTAAACCTTGCCAACCAGAAGAAATAGCTTTCACATCAACTACTTGCGTATTAGCATCATTTGAAAATGCATCAGCAGCAAGTACATCTATCGGTAGATGAATTTGTACTCCTTTAGCCTTTGCTTTTGCTAAAATTTCTAATGCCAACTCCATTTTATCGTCTTCACATATTGAATTCCCAACAGAACCGCCTAACGCTTTGATGAAGGTAAAGGTCATTCCTCCACCAATAATCATGTGGTCAATTTTGTCTAAAATATTTTCTATAATTGTAATTTTAGTAGACACTTTACTTCCTCCTAAAATAGCTGTAACAGGTTTTTCAGAGTCTTTTAATACTTTATCAATACTCTCTATTTCTTTTGCTAACAAAGCACCAAAACATTTATCATTTGGAAACTCATTAGCTATAATTGTAGTAGATGCATGAGCTCTGTGGGCCGTTCCAAAGGCGTCGTTTACATACACATCTCCTAAACTTGCTAGTTCTCTAGAAAATGCTATATCTCCTGCTTCTTCCTCAGAATAAAAACGAAGATTTTCTAATAATAGAATCTCTCCCATTTGTAATTCTGCAGCGGCTTTTTGCGCAACTTCTCCTCTACAATCTTCAGAAAATTTGACAGTTTTTCCAAATACTTCCTCAATCTTACTTACAATGTGCTTTAAAGAATATTTATCTTCTTTTCCTTTTGGCCTTCCTAAATGTGACATTAAAATAACAGCCCCTCCGTCTTTCAAAATTTTAGCAATTGTGGGTTGTGCTGCTTCGATTCGATTGGCATCTGTTACATTAAAATTTTCATCTAAAGGAACATTAAAATCTACACGAATTAAGGCTTTTTTACCTTGAAAATTAATGTCAAAAATTGTTTTCATACCGAACTAGTTTGTTGTTTTACTTTTAAAGAAACGAGATATAAATCAGCTATTTCTATCTAATTATTGGAATTTTGCAAATATAAGTCATTGATTTTAAAAAGGCGTTAAAAATATCTTATAAATACTTAATAAATTCAGAAAACAACAATTGAAGAAAAGGAAAATTAATTTTTTTTATGTAGGTTTGCTCTATGTTATTTCGCGATGTATTAGGTCAAAACCATATTAAAAACTTCCTTACTACTACGGCAGATAAGGGTAGAATTCCTCACGCCCAATTATTTGTAGGCCCTGAAGGATCAGGCACACTTCCTATGGCCATTGCTTATGCTAGGTATATCCTTTGTAACAATCAAAATGGGGAAAACTCTAACGGAAATAGTGCTTGTAATTTAAAATTTGAACATTTTTCACATCCCGATTTACATTTTATTTACCCGATAACCAGTACAGATGACGTCAAAGGGGATAATGTAGTTAGTGCTAACTTTCTAGCACAATGGAGAGCATTTATTTCTGAAAATCCATATGCAGGTTTATTTGATTGGTACAAGAAATTAGAAATTCCAAAAAAACAAGGAATAATTTCGGTTAAAGATGCCTCAGAAATTGGTAAAAACTTGGCCTTAAAAGCCTATGAAGGCGGATATAAAGTGATGATAATTTGGATGGCAGATAAAATGAATACAGCCGCTGCAAACAAACTATTAAAATTGCTGGAAGAACCGCCTGAAAAAACAGTTTTCATTTTAATCGCAGAAAATACTTCCGATTTATTGCAAACCATAACTTCGCGTTGTCAAATGGTTGATTTCTTGGCATTACCAGAAGAGGTTATAGCTGAGCATTTAGTTGAAAAATACAAACTAGAAGCAAATGCAGCTAAAAAAATTGCCCATCAATCTGAAGGAAATTTCAACAAAGCTCTTCATTTAGTTCATAAAGATAATGATGAGCAAATTTTTGAGCAATGGTTTGTTACTTGGGTAAGAGCAGCTTTTAAAGCTAAAGGAAATGCAAGTGTAATTTCCGATTTGTTGCAATGGAGTAGTCTCATTTCAAAAGAGGGTAGGGAAGTCCAAAAAAACTTTTTATTTTTCTGTTTGCAGTATTTCAGACAAGCGCTATTGCTCAATTATCAAGCTAAAGAATTAGTTTACTTAGAGCCCACTTTTGAAAATTTTAAACTTGAGAAATTTGCTCCTTTTATCCATGGTGGAAACATACAAGAAATTTATCAAGAAATTGAAGAAGCTATTTATCACATAGAACGAAATGGTAACGGAAATGTAATTTTAACCGATTTATCAATTAAATTAACACGTTTATTACATAAAAAAGAAACGTTATAATCAATTAACACAATCAAAAATAGATACATTATGAATCCATTTGCCTTATTATTACTCGCTTTTTTAGCCATTACTTTTTTACAATCTGGTTTAGATAAAATTTTAGATTGGAATGGAAATGTAGGTTGGCTCAAAGGACATTTTTCTCAAACCCTTTTGAAAAACCATGTGCCTGCCGCGTTGCTTATCGTGCTGGCGTTAGAGATTGTAGCTGGTGTACTAGCGGTTATGGGTATCATTGAAAACATAAGTAATCACTCAACTCAATTAGGCGATTATGCTTGTATGGTTTCATGTATAACCCTGCTTTTCTTATTATTTGGTCAACGATTAGCCAAAGATTATGATGGTGCTAGAACTATTGTAATCTATTTTATTCCAGCGCTATTAGGCGTTTATTGGCTTTAATGCTAAAGTATTACCATATGAATTTTTAAAAGACAACGATTATGTTGTCTTTTTTTTTAAAATAATAAACTTTTTTAAAAAGTTAGTGAATATTCACATACATTTGTAATATGAAAACAAAAGTATCATCGAGACAACAAGAAATAATAGAAGTAAGCGGAAAGATTTTACTTGAAAAAGGAATAAAAGGATTAACAACAAAATCTTTAGCAGCTGAAATGAATTTCTCTGAAAGTGCTATATATAGACATTTCCCGTCAAAAGAAGCAATCTTAGAATTATTACTTAATGAATTATACACTTCCATGTCAACACGTTTAAACAGATTGGTTGATGAAAAGACACATGCAATAAAGAATTTAGAAGTAATATTTAACAGTCAATTTCATTTTTTTGCTGAAAACCCTCATTTTCTAATTGCCATTTTATCAGAAGGTTTAATTGATGAATCAACAACAATACAAAACACCATGATGAAAATAATGCAAATGAAAATGAGAATATTACGAGAAATATTAGAGAGAGGTAAAAATAATAATGAAATTATTTCTTCTGTAGAAACGGATGCTTTGTTGCACATTGTTTTAAGTTCTTTTCGCATGCAGATGTTTAAATGGAAAATGGCTCATTTTCAATTTAATAACATAGAAGAAGGTAATAAAATAATGTGTACTACGTTAAAATTAATAGCTTCAAAATAAAGTAGAAAGATGAAAATGAATATGTACTCTTGCATTCAAAAACGTTTCTTTTTTTTATTATTGGTTCAATTAGGTTTTGGACAAACAAATAAAGAGATTAAAAAATTAGAAGAATTAATTATATCTGCCAAAGAGCAAAATATAAGCATTAAAAATCAGACGCTACAAACTGACTTAGCTGCATTAACAAAAAAAACAGCTAAAGGAAATATACTTAACCCTAGAATTCCATCAACAGCACAAGTGATAAATAACTTTAACCAACAAGTTAGTTTTTTGCCAGGACCAATTTTCGGTCAACCTGAGGGAACATTTAAAGCAGTAACCATGGGACAGCAATATGTAAGTACTTTTTCAATCCAGCCACAAATTGATGTGGTGAATCCAGGAACTATAGCATTACTTAAAAGTGCCACTTTAAACGAAGAATTGATTAAAGAACAAAACAAATGGAATGAACAAACGGTTTACAATCAAATTAATAATTTGTACTTCAACATTTTATTACTAAAAAAACAACAACAAATACTTGAGGAAAACAAAAAAACAGCTGAACAAATAGTTACAATAAATCAAAATAAGTTTAAAGAAGGATTACTACGAAAACAAGAATTAAATGAAGCGGAAAGCAATTTGATTGCTATAGATGACAAACTCATACAGCTTGAGCTTACTCTAAAAATTCAAATGGAAACATTGCAAACCTATTACAATCAAAAAGACGTTTTTCTTCTGAAAGAAGACCTAGATCATTATGCTAAAGAAATTTCATTATTAGAGAGTAAAAACAACATAAAAACTAAAATTAGTGAATTACAATATGAAAGTACAGTTCAAGATGTTAAAGTCGCGCAATGGTCGCAATTACCTATTTTAACTTTAATTTCTTCTTTTAATTGGCAAAACCAAAGCAATATCACCTATTTTGATCCTAATTCAAATTGGGTAAATTACAATTATATCGGGTTAAAATTGAGTTGGGATTTTCCTACTACTATTCAAAAAATTTCAACTATTTACGCAAAAAAAATTCAAGCTGAACAATTGAAAAACAATGCTGAACAAGCTGCTAAAGAAAATGATTTAATGAATAAACAATGGGTGTTAGAATATGAAAAAGCAATACAACAATTCCGAAGTTTAGAAAAAATATATGTGTTGAAAAAAGACACATTTGAAAAAAACAAAAATCAATATGATGAACAAATTTTGCCATTAGACAAACTTTTGATTTCACATAATGATTTAATAAATAGTGAGTTAAATTTAGCTTCAGCACTAGCAACAATTGGTTACACTAAATACCGAATTATAATTTACAATAATTAAAAAATCGATTTACATATGAAAAAAATAATTGCTTTTATTAGTACTTTCTTTTTGTTTTCTTGTGGTTCAAAAGATGAAATTCATCCAAAATTAGATACCATTAAAGAATTGGTTTTTGCATCAGGAACTTTAGAGTGGGATCATGCTTATAATTTAACAGCGCAAACAGATGGTGTACTAACTAATGTTTCTTTTGAAATAGGTACACATGTACAAGTAAATCAAATAATTGCAAACATTGATAATCCAACCAATGCGAACAATAGTATATCTAATCAACAACTGACCACAATTGCTAAAATGAATGTTACAGCATCCTCGCCTACATTACAACAAATAAAACAAAACATTCAATTTGCTGAAAGCAAATACGAGCAAGATATCAAACAAGCGAATCGCTATAAACGTTTGTATGAAAGTCAGAGTGTAGCTAAAGTGGAATATGAAAATATGCGTTTAGCAGCAGAAAACTCACTGTCTCAATGGAATACTTTAAAAAAACAATATGAACAAGTATTGCAACAAGCTAGACAGAATGATATAAATGCTGAAAACCAATTAAAAAACAGTAGGGTACAACTAAATTATAATCAAATAAAAGTACCACAAGAAGGAACTGTGATAAAAAAATTAAAAGAAACAGGAGATTATGTAAAGAAAGGAGACATAATAGCTGTGATAGCTGATGCAAAAAAGATGGAATGTGTTTTAAATGTAGATGAAAATAGTATAGCTAAGATAAAAATAGGTCAACCTGTATTCATACAATTAAACACCAATAAACAAAAAGTATTTGAAGGTAAAATAAGTGAAATTTTAACTGCCTATGATGATAAAACACAATCATTTATATGCAAAGCCTTGTTTAATCAATCGTTACCTAATTCCTTATATGGCACACAATTAGAAGCTAACATTCTTGTTGGCGAAAAAAAGAATGCTTTATTAATTCCTAGAAAATACCTTGGTTTTGGCAATAAAGTGAAAGTAAAAAGAAAAGAGGCGGCAGTACTTGTTAAAACTGGAATTGTTTCCACCGAATATGTTGAAATATTATCTGGTTTATCAAGCGAAGACATCATTGTACCACTAGTCCCTTAAAGTATATGAATATTAATTTAGACATAGCAAAAACCTATTTATTTTCTAATAAAAAAATGACAGCTGTTGCTACTTTGGGAGTAGTATTAGGTATGTCTATTTATATATTTATGAATAGTATGCTTGTGGGTTTTGATAAGAGTTCGAGTGCCAGTATTTTTAAAACGACTCCTCATATTAGAATTTATAACGACGATGTCATTAGTAAACCATTGGTTCAAAACTCCAAAGAAAAGTTTATTATCATTAACCCAAAAATTGTTCCAAAAAACAACACCATAATTAATCCAAAATTAATTATAGAAACGCTTTTAAAACAACCAGAAGTAACCGTTGTAACCCCACAAGTCGCTACTAATGTGTTCTTTAACAATGGAAAATCACAAATTGCAGGAAGTGCTATAGGAATTAAACCCGAAGAAGCTAATATTATGTTTGATATCAAATCCTACATGGTAGAAGGTAATTTTGATTTATTGAAATCAAATCCAAACGGAATCATTATTGGAACTGGAATTGCAGAGAAAATGAGTTTAGGAGTTGGAGACAACCTGTCTATCACTTCTTCAAAAGCTGTGACTAAAAATTTAAAAATTATTGGATTATTTAAAACCAACAATTCTAAAGTAGATAAAACAACTTCTTACGTAAATATTGCTAGTGCCCAACAATTTCTTAAAGAAGGAGCGTCTTATGTAACCGATATTAATGTCAATGTTTTTGATCCAGAACAAGCTGAAAAAATAGCCGAAACACTCTCCATTATTTCAGGATACAAAGCAGAAGGGTGGAAGCAAGCCAATGCAACTTTTATGGCAGCTAATAAAATGCGTAAAATCATTATTTTATTTGTTTCATTCACAATTTTAATTGTCGCTGGATTTGGAATTTATAACATATTAAACATGACCATTACGCAAAAAATAAATGATATTGCCATTTTAAAAGCGATGGGTTTCAAGGGAAAAGATGTTATTCGCATTTTTGTTACACAAGCAATATCTATTGGAGTTGCAGGAGTGATAGGAGGGATGTTAATTGCAACAATATTAATTTCGATTCTTAAAAAAGTTTATGTAGGTGGTGATATTGGTTATTTTCCTATTGATTTTGAACCTTTAAAATATTTGCAAGGTGTAATCGTTGGACTAATCATTACCTTTTTAGCTGGTTATATTCCCGCAAAAAAAGCAGCAAAAGTAGATCCAGTAAGTATATTTAGAAAATAAAATGAGTACGATTTTAAAAACACAAAATATCAATAAATTCTTTTATGATCCAATAGAGTTTCAGGTATTAAAAAACATTTCTTTTGAGGTTAAAAAAGGAGAGTTTTTATCTATGATTGGAAAATCAGGTAGTGGTAAATCAACCTTATTGTATATCCTTTCAACAATGGATACCGATTATACAGGAAATTTACATATTGATAATCAATTAGTAACCGATTTAAGTGTCGATCAATTAGCTACAATAAGAAATGAAAAAATTGGTTTTGTGTTTCAATTTCATTATTTGTTAGCTGAATTTAGTTGTTTAAAAAATGTTATGATACCAGCTTTGAAATTAGGCAAATTAAATCATGACGAAATTGAACATAAAGCTTATGAAAAATTAAAAATCTTAGGACTTGAAGACCAAGCGTTAAAACCAGCCAACAAACTTTCTGGAGGCCAGCAGCAACGTGTAGCTATTGCCCGAGCATTAATCAATGATCCTCTACTCATTATGGGTGATGAACCTACAGGAAATTTAGATAGTAAAAATACCCAAATCGTTTTTGATATTTTTCAAGAATTGACCAAAAATTATGGTCAAACTATTATTGCAGTAACACATGATGACGATTTTGCTAAACGTAGCGACCGCATTATTGAAATGAAAGACGGAGAAGTGATTTAATTTCACTTCTTCAAACTCGCTTTAAACAAGCGTAATTCATCCCATGAAAATTGGTCTCCGTATTTTTCTTTAATTTCACCTAAAGGTTCATCATTGTAATTTTTAAAAGCTTCTCTTAATTCGTTTATTTTTTCATCTGATATAATATCATCTAAACGCAACAAATCAGCTTCTAATAATTTGGTAAAATGTCCAAAAATAGTTCCCGCAGACAATTTTCTGATTTCTGCAATTTGGTAAATCGTTTTATTTTGTTTCCACAACTCAAAAGTGGTTTCTAAAGTAGATTTTTTATCCTTTTTTTCTTTTTTCTTAGGTAAATCATAATAAGAAACATCGTCCTCATCCTCTAATAACGAACTATTTTCCGATTTAAAACGGTTCGCAATTGATACTAACTTATTAATTTTAAAATATTTAATCTCATCTGAATACAAAAGTTCTTTTGTAATTTCTGTCTTTTCTATTAATGCATTTAAGAGTATTAAAGCTCTTTTTAAATTGAGAATCGTTTTTAATTGTATTTCTTCCAAAGCTTGTAACTCATCATACAAGGCTTTCATCTTTTTTTTCCGTTTAATTTCCTCTATTTTTAACAACAATTCATCTTCAATAAAATCAATTGTTTTAAAAAAATACTGATAAGCAGCCACACAACGTTCTTTTAGAAATGTAAAATCAACATGTTCTTGACTAAAAATTTTTTTTAATTGTAATGCAAATTTTGTGGACGGTTCTAACAACTGAAATAAGGATTCTGCCTGTGTTGTTGCCCAAATTTTATGTTTGTTTTTAGTCGAATTGGGTAATTCATCTTTAAAACTAAATTGAAAATTACGCCATTCTTGTATTAACTGTTTGAAATCAAATGCATTAATAAACGTTTCCAAAAGATAATTTCGTGTTTCTAGAGTCAATGTTTGCTCTAAAATAGTTGAAGTTGCTTTGTTATTAGCATAGTTAATTACTGATTGATCACTTGTAATTCCATTTAAATTCAACGGAGAAAGCAAAATTAAGCCATTTAAGCCACGAAGTCTAGAAAGCGCTACATAGGCTTGTCCAGGAGCAAAAACTTGCGACACATCAAGCGCTGCTTTGTCAAAAGTTAAACCTTGACTTTTATGAATGGTAATAGCCCACGCCAATTTGATGGGGTAGTGAGTAAATGTTCCTATAACTTCTTCCGAAATTTCCTTTGTGTTATCATCAATAGTGTACTTTATATTCTCCCAAGTATAAAGATCTACATCTATGGTTCTATTTTCTTCGGCAAAGAAAACCCTAATTTCTTTTTCAGCTAATGATTGAATAACTCCCATTTTGCCGTTATAAAATTTTTTCTCTAATGCGGTATCATTCTTAATAAACATGATTTGAGCACCAACACGCAATTCAAGTGTTGGTTCTATCGGATAAATTTTATCTGGAAAATCACCAATTATCTCAGCAGAATAAAAAAAAGAGGGGGTGGTTAAATCATTTAAAGCTTCCTCATTAATTTTATCCGCTTTGTAATTATGAGTTGTTAATGTAATGTAACCTGTATTCTTCTTAAGGTCAAAATCAGGTTGAACATATTTGCTCAAAAACTTAAGATGTGAGGAAGTTATAGTATTGTTTCTCAAATGATTGAGTAATTCAATAAAAACAGCGTCATCTTGTCTAAATATTTTGTCTAATTCAACATACAACGGTTGATTTTCTTGTATTACAAGTGCATGAAAAAAATACATACCTACATAATACTTTTGCAGTAATTGCCATTCTTCAGGTTTAACAATTGGAGGTAATTGTAATAAATCACCTATAAATAAAACCTGACAACCCCCAAAAGGTTTTTCGGAACGTCTCACTTTTTTTAGCATAAAATCCATAGCATCAAGCACATCTGAACGAAGCATACTAACTTCGTCTATAACGAGCAATTCAAGATTTTGAATGATTGCCTTTTTGGTACGATTCATTTTAAAATGACGACCTAAAGTGAAACGACTTTCAAATTTTTGTTGACCAGAAATAAAATTAACTGGCTTATTATCAGGAATAAAAGCGGCAAAAGGCAATTGAAATAAAGAATGAATAGTTACTCCACCTGCATTAAGTGCGGCAATCCCTGTAGGTGCAACAACAGTAGTATTTTTATGTGTAGTAGCAAGAATTTCTTTTAACAACGTTGTTTTTCCTGTTCCTGCTTTACCTGTTAAGAAGATAGGTATATTGGTTTGATTAATAAATTTAAGCACAAATTGTGCCTCGGCTGATACATTTTTCATAGGCGTAAATAATTGATAGGCAAATATATAAAAAAGAAAATCCCGACGAATCGGGATGAAATTATTTTTTTTCTTTGTTGGTTTTGTATTCTTCGTTTAATTGTTTTAACAACTTATCTGTTAAATTATATCCATCTTTAGCATAAATAATATTAGAAGCATCATTTGTTAAGAAGATATAATCAAAACCTTCTTTTTTACCGTATTCTTTAATATATTTTCTAACATCTTTTACTAAAGAATCCTGTTGTTTATTAGTTTGCTCCTCTAAAGCAGCTAAAGCTTGTTGTTTAGCTTGTAAAAATTCTTGTGATCTTTTTTCAAAATCTGCTAAACGTTGTTGATTTTGTTGTACCCAAGCTGGACCATTAGCTTGAGCGGCACGTTGTAAACTCTCTCTTTCTGCCATTAACTGCTTTTCTCTGGTCTCATATGGTCTACCTGCTTCTTCATATTTAACTTTTAATTTATCTGCTTCATCTTTGAATTTTTCATACTTTTCTAAAAGTACAGCTGAATCTATATATCCTGTTTTAAAATCTTCTTTTTTTGTTTCAGTTTCTTGACATGAAAATAAAGT
>NZ_JAGKWP010000053.1 GCF_021151785.1 Flavobacterium sp. | reverse complement strand
ATTTTATCCTTACAAAGAAAAGTCAAGCTCTCAATCTAAAGTAATTCTATTTGATAAGCTAGCTTATTTAGTAGAAGACAAATACAATATTTTAAATGACCAGAATAGATTAAGAGAAATTGTATATCCATTAATTGACAGAACAATTTCTAACGGAGAACTTGATAAAATTCTACGTAGTATCTTGAAGCTGAACAATAAAATGATGAGTAAGTTTTCTGAGTTGTTAGATAAAACAGAATTAGAAAACATAATCGAGTTTTCAGATAAAGTTGCAGCTAAACTGGAAGATTTGGATTTCCTGGAAAAGCTCGTTTATTCAGAAGTTGCCAAAAATGTAAAAGAGCGAAAAGAATTACATAAATTCTTGGAAAAAATGCTTTGGGTATTTGGAGAAGAATATAATGATTCTACGCGCCTATTATCTGATAAAAATCTAGAAAAAAATTTACTTGAGCTACGGGAAAAAACATTAAAATATAAGGCATCAAAAACCGATGACAATGAATCTGAGGTTAAAGAAAAAACAGTAAAATCAATAACTGACTTATTTCTTTACAGTGAAAAAATCCTGGATTTAAATAAACGTGAAGTTTTAATAATAGAATTAAAAGCTCCCAAAGTTAAAATAAGCCCTAAAGAATTGGATCAAGTAATGAAGTATGCACAAGAAATTGAAGAAATGGGCATTTTCCCTGATCGCTTGAATTACAAGATACTTTTAATTAGCTCTGATATAAATAAACGTGCTAAGTTTGATATAGAAGGAAGACAAAAAGGACAGGAAAATCCATATTTTTATTTTAAAAATGAATCAGGAAATATTGAAGTTTGGGTCATGAAATGGTCCTCTATAATTGAAGGTATGAAAAGAAAGTTAAAGTATATGGCAAACATACTTGATACAAAAGATGTAGATGTGCAAGAAAAAGCTCAACGTGATTTTGAAGATATTGATTTCATGAAAACATCTTCTACATTGAAGAAAGTTGCTGTCTAAAAATTCATACCAATGCTAAACAAAGAGAACGAAATATATTTGAAGAAAATTTTCTAAGTTTTAATTTTGATGTCTTCAACCTAACTGTTGGATATAAGTTAGTAGTTATTAAATATTACAGCTTTTATGAATGTTTCTATTTTTGTAGATTATTTATAAAAATTTCCTGTTCCAAACCTTTTTTACATACATCAATTACCTTCAATAACATATCTACATTTTCATCTATAACCATTTCTCTATTGGGTCGTAGATGAATTTGTGTATTGTATATATTCAGGCTTCCATATTTTTCAATATAATATTCAATCTTATCAGGAATAAAAAAAGATGCTTTTTCGCCAAGCTTTACTTTATATTCATACAAGTATATGCGTAAGCCAGCAAAATCAAAATCTCCATAATGAATATATTGGTTAGGAATTTTCATTAACCATTTTATCAAGTCATGACTATGTGGATACCTACATACAAACAATATTTTCTGATTAGGAAATAAATATGATTGTTTGCTGATGAATCTAAAATTTTCTGGGTTTTCAATTCCAACAACAACTATATTCTCATTTAGCACAAAAGATTCAAAATCATATATAAATGAAAAGCTACCTTCCGGTGGATTTATTGTAATTAAATAGCCATTTAAATAAGCTTCAATCGGCTCGAAACTTGAAACTAAAAAACCTTTAAACGTACGTATAGATTTAATTTTTGAATCAGAAGATATTTGCACAGAGTCAGCACGTATTAAATCTTCACGCTCTAAGGTTGCAATATATAAGTTCAGATCATTTATGCCGTAATGATTTTTTAAGTATGATATGAGACTACTAGGATCAGAAACATATAGAGATGACTTAGACCGCCCTTGAATAAATGATGATATTATTTGCTCCTTCATCAATTCTTCAATGAAAACATTCTTAAGCTGACTGGATGCAATCTTTTCACCATTCAATAACTGTACAAGTCTTTTTGCTATGGATAATGAAATACTCATATAGTTGTATACTGTGTAACAATTCGTTTTACTTTAGTAATACTTTGCGCATCTTTTTCAAGTTTGTAAATATGGCGGAATGCCATTGCGTCATTTTCCGTAGGCGATCCATTTATAAGAACAATGTTTCTATCATTAGCAAACTTTAAGATACCTCTCACATTTGCAGGGTGTAACTTTCCTATCTCATCCATCATACAATGTAATCTAAAGTCTTTAAATCGTTTGGATGCACCTTCTTTGAAGACATTTAAGAGCATAATATTGATCATAGCTTTAACTAGGATATCAGTACCTTCTGAACCAACATTTGCAAGCTTTTCTACCCAACCGGTATCATTTTGATTTTCAATCACGCGAAATCTCAGTTCAAACGAATCAGATAAAGAAATTGATTCTTGTTTGGATCGTATTATTTCCTTAACAAGTTGTTTCAATAAATCAATCGCTTTTTTATTTTTCGACTCCATATCTACCGATGAAAACAAATTTGCAGCACCTAGGCTAAAGACATTTTCATCATTAAACTTCTTAATTTGCTTTAAAATATGAACGATAGGATTTAAACTTTCATCCATTTTTAACTCAATTTTTTGAATAATGCCTACAAAGTTTTTCTTTTCAAAATCAGCATTGATGTCTTTAACAATCTTGTTAATCTCTCCTTCCCTTGATGTTAAGTCTGTTGTTTCATTTCCCACAAGCTTAATGATCCCTGCATATTTTTCATTTACACGTCGTTCAAATTCAGAGATTCTATCTTGCGAAATAAAATCATTCAAATCTGTTGCAAACTGAAGAAACTCATGCTCCATCTTAATATCAACATTAAAGCTAAATAAATTCTGATGCGAAAAATTGCCTAAAAATCCATTTATTTTCTCCTTAAGGATATTGAGTTTGTCTATTCTACTATAGTATACGAGTTTACACTGATCAATGAGAATAACTAATGTATTGGAATTGTTAAATTCTTCCTGAAGATTAGAAAGAAACTGTCCGATATTCAAATAACAATCCGTCCGTATGAATTCTTCAAAAGCAACAGAATCCTTTTCAATAGACTCAATCTCTGAAGATTGCTGTTTTATTATAGAATTAAATGATTCAATCGTAGAAGAAATCTCATTTTTTTGAACGGCATATTTTTTTTCTTCTTTGATAAATAATAATTGTTCATTTTCTCTTTTACGTCTATATGCATCTTCAAAATCCAGCAGCTCTTCTTTATCTTTATCATAGCCGTTTACATGTTTTCTGCCTTCCGTATCAATGTACTCAAGCTCTCGTTTAATTTTTTCAAGTGCCGCATTAATCTGATCTAATTTAGTCGTATCCGCTCCTTTACCCGCAAGCTCACTTGTTTGCTGTACATGTATTTCTTCAACCGTAGTATCGAATTCCTTTTTCTTGTCTTTTAAATCCTTTTCAATCTTAGATTGTAGAGTTGACTGAATACGTTCTTGTTCTTGAATCTTTGTATCACGTTCTTTATTTGCGTCTGCAATATTACTTGATATAGATAACCGTATCTTTTCTTCTCCCTTTTTTGCTATAGCAAGACTTTCTTCAGCACGCTTAATCTCTTCCAATATCGAAACAGTTATCCGCTCCTTTTCTGCCTGTGCTTTTACAATCCAATCAGATATGCCTACTTCAGCCTCCTTCGCAAGTTTGGTTTTACTATCTATTTCATAATCAATTTCAAGTAACCGCTCTTTAACTTCTTTAATTTTAGGCTGAAACTTTTTCCTTATTTTACTTAATTCTAAAAGTGAATTCTCTTGCAATTGACTTATATGCTGAATAACTTCAGTTCGCTCATTTTCTTTCGCTTCCTTTTCCTGTATGTAATCCGAAAGCGTTTTTACTTTTTTATCAATCTCACCCAATCGAATCGTTACACCAAATAACGTATCATTACGTTGACCAAGTTTCGGTTCCAATCCCTCCATGAAAAGTATTTTCTCATCGATTACTTTACCAATTGTATCTTCCCAACCGTTTACATGTTCATTCAGCCAACCATACAGCGAACCTTTACTGTTATCAATATTGAGTTGAATGGATGTTATGTCTTGAGTTAATAGTTGGATTTTTGCATCCAGCCTTTCTTTTTTGTTCTCTGTATTTACCTGTTGACGGGCCTCTTCAAGCTCCCATTGCTGCTGAAAGGATTTTATCTGTTCGTTTAAAAGATTTTTTTCATTTTGAAAACGAAGGATTAATGTTTCATAATCATTTTTCGATTTCTTCAACGATTCTATTTCCTTTTCAAAAAAACGTTTATGTTTGTTCTCTGCGTCTTTTAATTGCCACGTTTTTAACTGATCCTTTTGCTGTTCTACATATTCTTTGGCTTCATTCAGCTCTACTTCTTTGGCAGCCCTAATTTCTGAAACGAGCTTTTCGTACGAAAGCAAAATCGCTGTTTTATTTTGCTGAAGCTGTTCTTTTGTTTTTAAAATATTAGATTGTTGTATGTTTTCAAAAGTATTAAATGCATTTTTTGCTTCAGTTAGCAGCGTTTCATACTTCGTTGTAATCTCAGAAAACTGTGTGGTCAATACAGTCTTTTCCTTTATAAGGGCAGATTGGCCAGCCTCTAGTGTCTCTTTTTTAGAAACACGCTCAATAATTTTTCCTATGTCAAGATTCTTGTAATACGTTTTCTTTTTCTCAATCGTGCCCAAATCTTTTTCCAGTTGAGAGATTGAATTCTTTATTTTTTGTTTTATCTCTCCGAATTCCGAATCAAGTAATGCGCGCTTTTCTATAAATACTTTCTGCTCCGATTCCTGGTGTTTCAACTGATTTCGTAAAACAGGTTCCGTTTGTTTATTTCTTTCACGCGCCCATGCAAGCTGGCCTGCCAACTGTTTTTTATCCGCATCAAGCCTTTTAACATCCACATACAAGGCTGATACCCCTTCAACTTGTTTGATTATATTCGGAGATCGAAACTTGTTTATATCATTCAGTTGATTTTCAAAATCTCTTAAATGATGGCTATACGTCTCCAGATTAATTATCACATCATCTTCATTGAGTGATTTTATAATCGTTTGCTTAATAAATTCTGCTTCAAGTTTCGAACTGAGAAAAACATTCTGAATGGTACGAGGTATATTTTGATACTGCTTACTCTCCAGCAAAGAAAATTTTTTGAATTCTTTTTTTGATTCAGTATTTCCATACAGTATATCTCTGTATTCTTCATAACGATCTACTTTTTTTGAAGAAAGAATCGTACCCAGTTTCGCACGTATTTTTTCCCAGCCATCAAATGCCTTGCCATCTCCATCAATATAATGCTCTCGTGAATATGCAGTATCTATAAACCTGAAATTAACACGGCCCTGCGATTTAAAAGCAAGAATTGTGTATACACCCGTCTCACGGGTAACTTCATAAATAATGAACGAATTGGCGTATGAAAAATAGTGCTCTGCAAAACTCTTTTTACCCGAAGGTATTCCTAGTTTGAGGCTATCTGCATTGTAAAAATATAATATGGCTCTTAGTAAGGTACTTTTACCTACACCCTGTGTACCGATCAAATGTATATTGCCATCAAGATTAATTTCAGCATACTTGATTGCGGCACTATTTATAAAAACAATTTTACTCAGGTATCTCATTTTTTATCTCATCAGGAATATTAATAGTTAAAATTAATTCTTCAAGAAACTTAAAAGACGACAATACTTTATATGATTTTGTAATTTCATTCTGAAGCTCTATAAAGTTGTCTTTTACCAACATATCCAATATTTTTTGTAGGCTTGCATCAAATGTATCTTCCTTTGAATATTTACGCAACCCCTCCAACTTGTTTTTCAAAAGCGCATCTACATTCAACTTTACAAGAATATCAAATGGTGTAAAGTGATACCCTGGACCAAACGTATTTTCAAACGCTTTGAAAAAATCTACAATATCAATCCAGCGAAATGCCGTTTCAATCTTTCGTTCTATATCAACGCGATTTTCTATCCTGGAAAAATAATAATACTCTCCGCCACTTTCCAATTTAAAGTTAATGGCCTGAAAATAATCTGCCAGCTGTGGATTATCTTCTAACACGGAATATAGTTTCCGGATATCCAGTTGTGCACTATCCGAACATATGAACTGGCCTTTACTCAGCAGTTCAAAGATTTCGCCCGTTTGTTTAGGTAGGTCTGTCATAATGCTTATTTAGGGAAAACCATGGCATATTCAATTTCTTTATGCGAATTAAATGTTTCTGTAACATTGAACTCTTTTTCGTAGAACGAAACCATCTGACAATAGATAGTTACCTTTTCTTCGAAAGAAACTTCTCTTGGATATGAACAATACAGGATAAACTGAAACAAATCCGTACCCGATGCTATGAAATTCTGTTTCAGTTCATCAAGATTAATAATTATTTCTTCTTCAGTTTCAACATTCAGATACTCATTAGACATTGCTCCCGCAACGGGCATGGTAGGTTTGATTCCACTTTTATTTTTCTGATTTACTTTTAAAAGTAAATCATATATCGAATCCTGCTTCAGTTGTTCTAATGAAAGTTTTAACGAATACGAAGGTTTAGGCTCAAACAACAAAGAAATATTTTTAGATAGTACCTCCAAAAAGTTGGTTTTAGTTTTTAATTCAAACTGATCTTTCAAATACTTGACCTGTCTTATCTTTTCAATAATTTCTGTCTGATATTTTATTCGGTTCAGATACTCTATAATCTGAGTTTGTAATTCTACTAAATTATGCCTCGATTCATTTAATTGATGGCGGAGTAAAATGGTAATTGTCTTCAGCTCTTCATCCAGCGCAACTCTGAAAAAGGTCAATTCTTCCTCGTTGATGAGTTTTGCAATTTGCTCAATTAACGTAATAATATTTTCTCTTTTGCGATCGTAATGTTGAAGCTTGGTGATTTTGATCTTATAGTTTGGCTCTGTCTTGAAAGCATTATCAATGTTCCGATTCAGATCAAAAATATTTCGCAGAATGATCCTGCCTGTTTTACGGATTGAAGATTTGATTGTACGTAGATACCCATATTTTCTGCTTTCATTATTTTCCTGAAGATAATACAGTATTGTTTCCTTTATTTGTTCAATATTTTCATGAATGTACGCGGTATTGATTTCTTCGTTTACATCCAGCACCTGTTCAAAAAAATCTAAAAAAGAATCATCCAATTCTAAATAGATTCCATTAACACGTATTATGCCCTTCTCTATTAAAGAATCAATTCGTTCAGCATCGAGAATTTCTAAAGCATATTCATATTTATATAAAATGTCTTTTCTTTTCTCAAACATCTGAATCAACAAATCTTTCGACCATTGAAGTATTTGAATTAATTCTTTTATGGAGGCTATTGTGAACATAGATGAAATAAGAAAAGTTATTTATGTAATTAAATAACAGTTGCACACTGATAGTGTTTAGTGTGTTCAATGTTGAAGTGGAATCATCATCCATAAAAGGATACTCTTATACAATCACTTCCACTTCATCTTCACTAAACCACCCATTACTAATGACATTCTTTTTTAGTTCTTCTGGTAAGTCTGTGTAAGAAACCAATGCTAAACTATCTTTAGCTCTACTACATGCAACATAAAACAATCGTATTGTCCTATCTATTCCTGTTTCTTTACCTTCATCTATATTTTTATTATCGTTGGCGCTGAGAGGCTTTAAGCCAAATAACTTATCATAGCTAAACATAAAACCTTTTGATTCTTCATCATCAATAATAACCATTACCCGATCGAATTCAAGTCCTTTAACACCTTGATGCGTTCCAAATTTTGACTCTTCGTTGATATATTCGTTATACTTTACAATCTCAGAAAAATTGGCTTTCAATGCTTCTTCCCAAGCTACAAGAACTTCATCGTCTTCCGTTTTTTCATCATCTTCAATATTAGTATTATCAATGTCTCCTCTTTGTAAAACAAATTTTAATACAGACGAAATTTTAAATAAATTAGTTTGTTGTATTTTCTTGAGTATCTCAATTAATCTAGGATTACTATCTTCGTTCCATAAAGCCAATAATTCGTTAACCTTATTATTTGTAGTATGTAAAACTTCTAATTTGTTGACATTATTTTGTAATGTCTCCTTATCTATTAAATATGAATGTTGTTTTATAATATTCGCAATCTCGAATTTATTTGCCTTGATATAGGCCCTATATAAAGGCAAAATTGTTTTCGAAAATAAATTAATAGAAGAAGAAGTACCGTCTAACAAACCTGTTTTTAGCCTATCAACAGTATAAAGAGGTGTAAAGAAATTGGAAAAGCCCATTCTTCTTGCAGCCATATGATGCTCCAATGTCAAAGTCATAACCTCAGCATTATCTCCAGACCACTTATCGTCTTTTGTTTCTGTTTGCATTTTCTGACGAATCTGTTCTTCTGTCTCAAATTTATCCTTTGCACGAGAAACAGCAAAGAATCTAACGACTCCACCTTTATTTTCAATGCGTGAAAATTGTTCCTGACCATCTATGTCTTTTCTAATTTTATTTATTAAGTCAATTATTCTTGATTTTGAACGATGATTCATTTTTTTTGCAGGCTTAACCCATTTGTCGGGTAATCCTACGCCTAAATTTTCCTTGCCATCTGTATAAATCCTTTGCATTGTATCTCCAAATAATCCCAACGAAAGTCTTTCTTCATATTGACTTTGAAGTTCAAATAATGCATCGATTAACTCTTTTTTAGTATCCTGACTTTCATCTATAAAAATAACTGGGTATCTATTTATTAATATTTGCTTGAATAAATCTTTCGATTTAATAAAATCAGCAGTAATCGAAATTACCTCTGTATGATTTAAAGAATCTTTAGTTAAATTATCTCCATTAGGATTATAAATGAACTTTTGAATGGTTTCAAGCGATGCAAGCCTTTTATTTTTTGATTCTATTTTTTTTGCTCTACCAATGGATGTTTTGTTAGTTAAATCTTTACTCTTAGATTGTTGTTCTTGTAATTCCACTATTTCTGCACTTAGGCTATCCTTTAGCCAGCTTTTTATATCGGGAGTGAAGTTCTTTATTAATTCCCAACAAAAACTATGAATTGTGCTAATACTAAATATTGAACTATACTCTAATCTATGAGTAATTTCATCTGCAGCTGCGTTAGTATATGTAATGATTGCAATTCTTTTATTTCTTAATTTATATTCCTGTCCAAACTCCTTTTTAAAGCGGGCCAGCACATTTACAAGTGTCCTTGTTTTCCCAGAACCTGCACCTGCAAAAAGGAAAAAGCTTTGGGGAGATGACGGTTTAAGACTTTCATATATCACATCATCAACTGAAGCATCTATTTCATTAGTATATTCAGTCATTAGATTCATGTTTAGTTAATTAATCCTTGTTTGTTACTTTTTAATTGTTCTTCAATCCAATCTAATCCTTCTTTTATATATGCAGGAGTTTTGATCTTTTGGGGATCTTCAAAATATAATATATCCAAAGCAAATTCTGCTTTTTTTGCTTGTTTATCATTAATGATTGTATATGTTTCTTTTACTAGTTCTTTCAACTCATCTTTCTTAGAAGCATCTACCATTTTTTTCAAAAGACCTGTGGCATCAACAATAACTTTAAAGCTATCCTTGTTCTCAATTACCAATGCATCTTCAAATGTGTATGGATAAACAATGATTTTGCTGCCACTATTGTCAAATTCGATTGCCTTTTGATAAGCTACTCTAATCGGTAAACCTTTCTTTATTTTATCATCCGAGTTTAAATTCAACAATTCATCTAAGAGTTCTTTTTGCGGATGCCAGCCTTTTAATGTATCATTATTTGTTTTATAATTCTTTCCTAATTCAGGCTGGCATTTCTTACCATTATCATTTGGATTAACAGAATCAATATCAGTAATAACCAAACAGATCAATCCTAATGTTTCAATGAGAGGCTTTAATCTATGTGCATGACTTCCGCCAATTTCTAGAATTGTTACATAACAACTTTCTAATAAACTATTTTCATTTTTTATAAAATGTGGTACTAGAATTCTTTCAGCAGGCCCTTCTACTAAGATAACAGCATCAGCAAAAAATAAATCGTTATGTGTTGTATTTAAGTATCGAATTACAAACTTCTCAGTCTCTTTTTCTTTTGCACCAAAAACTGATTTCAGATTAATTACTTCTGATGTAGGAAGAGCTAAAGAATTATTTCTTTTAAAATATCGTAAACTTTCAAATTTTTGATGAGCGATATAGCTGGAATGTGTACTGATAACTAATTGTGTTGTAAAATCTTTTTCACTACCTAAATTTTTATTGTTTCGCAATACATCATAAGCCTTCTTAATGAAAACCTGTTGAACTTGTGCATGTAAATGCGCCTCAGGTTCTTCAATTAAGACTAGATGTAAAGGTTCAATAATTTCATCGTCTGTCATTACATTTTTGCCAAGCCTCATCCATTCATCCCTAAACCGTATTAATTTAAAGATAATCGATATAAGGTTTTGATATCCTAAACCATTATACTTTTCGGGTAACGATAAGTCTTTGTCGAGATAATATTTTACTGCCGAATCATGTTGGAGACCATCTGCTGTTGAAACTTTAGTAGATAACTGAATTTGAGGATTCCCAAATCCTGGATAGTTTAACCCTTCAAGTTCTGAAAGAGATTTCTTAAAGCTTTCTTTTAGATTTTTATCAAAATCATTTTGGGCATTATTTATTGATTCTAGTGCATCTATATCCTTTTCGGTTGGTTCTAATGTCGGATTAAGGTGCTTGTCATAATAAGCTCTTAATTGAGAAGACAGATTTCTGTTATTATTACTTTCTGGAGTTTCTGAATTTGCATCACTGAATCCTCGTTGAGCATTAATAATATCTATTTTTATTAGCCCCTTTAAAACATCTCCTTCTAATGCAATATTATTGTCTGCCAATTCTTGCTTTTCATCGTATTTATCAGGATCAAGCAAATAAGTTTTGATTGTAAAATGTGCATTAAGTTTACGTTCACAAAAATCCCAAAACGTTTTTGGCCATAGTTTAAAGTCTTTTTCCTTTTCTTGTGAAAGCTTGTTTGACTTATTATAAAGAGTTATGAATTCTTTTATCAATTCATTCACGTCTTTAGGTTCAAATCGTAACCTTATTCCTAATAAACCTCCCTTCCAATCCAAGGTAGGAATTATATGACTCACATAATGAAGTTCCGCATTTTCAACTTCAACCCATAAATCTAATATGGGTAAATATTGTTCAAATAATTTTACAATCTTATCTTCTTCCTTCAACTCATCTGCTTTAATCCAGTTTTCTCCAACTTCGTTTAAACTTTTCCAATGACAAAGGGTAAAATCTTGAGTTTTGAAACTTTTAGTTTTAAGAAAAATCATCAAGGCATCCATTGCAGTCGTTTTACCACTGTTATTTGCCCCTACAAAAATTGTCTCCTTTTCTGAAAAATCTATTTTACAGGATTGTAACTTTCTAAAATTTTGTATATGGATAGAATTGATTTTCATTTATTCTTGTTTTATATTTTACATTTATGATGATTCTATACAGTTGCTAGTTGATACTTATTAATTGCAGAGTTATCTAACTTAGATACCATACTTAACAAGAGCTTTAAATATCTTAAAAAATCATCTAACGAAAGTTGATGCTGCTGATTAATGGAAAACTCATCCTGAAAATATTGAAGAAACTTTTCATCGACAATTCCATTTTTATGAGCATATAAATGTCGAATCTGTAGTATCTTTTCTATTTCATGTTGTTCCTGCTCGGTTATAGCTTTAAGATCCTTTATTTGATTATTATCAGAAATGAAACCTTTAACACTGCCTCTCTGAAGCTTACTCAGTTTTTTCTTAGCGATGTAATCAATAAACTCCTGAATATCGCTACAATTTAAAACCTCTTTTATAGAAACCTGTTGGTCTGACTTGAGAGTATCAGGCTTAGCTAGATATATTTCATATAATAAATCCGACAAATAAGTTTCAAAGTTGTCGGCACAAGATGAAAATAGTATTCGCATTAGAATTCTTCCTTCATTATTTGTAGTAGCAATCGAAGGTTGTTCTGGGTAAAGAATTTGCCCTAGATCTGAAACAATATTTAATAGACTTTTATAGTGATCTATAAATTTAGACATTGAACCGGAAGAATTATTTTGATAACTGTCAAGCTCAATGAATAAATTATTAATTTCAATGTAAGTATTAGTGCTATTAATTTCTTCGGGATTATTAAGAACATTTACTGAACCTTTTCGTTGGTAAATTTTACCTTCTATAGAAATCGACTCAGATGAAGCTTCTATCTGAATAACATAAACTCTTTTGTCTTGATGTAGGTAGTAATCGTAGGTAATACTTGGTTTCGGGGAAAGCAAATCCAGAGCCTTGTGAAGTATTGAATTTGCACGAAAATCCTCACTTAGACCATGCACAATAATCTGTCCATTTCGATCTGTCACTCCTAATATTATTATTCCTCCGCTAGAATTTGCAAATGCACAAATAATTTGTCCTAAAGTTCTCGCGGGAGGCAAAACAGATTTATATTCTAATTGGTCTCCTTCTGGTTTTCCAATTACATTAAAAATATCTGATATCATTTCTTTCATTAAATAGGAAATTTTCTTATTTGCGCTGATTTTAAAATATGTCCTAAGGTAATTTGCTTGACGTCAGTACCGTCGTCAACCCATAACTCTGAGGATTCATAATCTAAAGTATCTCGTTCTGAACCATAATAAATAATAACCTCTCCATTGTAAGCGGGACGAAATACAACGCTTATAGATTGATTATTTTTATAGATTCCTGCTAAGACTGTAGAAGCCGTCTGATCATCCATTAATGATAAATCATATTCATCTAAAGTTTCTAAATAGTCGATTACTCTTTGTTTAGCCTTTGCAATTAATGACTGTGCTAGGACAAACATATCAGTAGTAGGAATAGAATTATGTGCAAACAGAGATTTCAAATCCTTATCTGCTAAAGCTTTTTCCCACTGTTCTATATTGGAAATCCCCATGCTAACTAAAAGCTCTTGAGTTATAGGTAATAGTTTGTTTTCATTCTTAGAATTTTCACTTAGCAAAGCCTTTAAATCGTCCGCAGAATTCACGTTAAACTCTTTTAATAAATCATCCAATTGCTCAGCTTTGTCAATATTTTCAAGAATTTCATCATCATCATATAACAAATGTTTACGTTGATATATTGTTGGAAATAGTTGCTTTGATTTTTCCGGATATTTTCGAAAGTATAGTAAAAGTTGGTTCAATGCATTGCGGAAACCTTTTGCAATTTCCCTGTCAATTGTTTTTGAATTTACTTCGGAAGTAATGTCTTTTATAATATAGTTTTGATCAATTATTTTATCACCAAACTCAATATATATTTGATTATTTGCGAGTTTTGATCTTATATCATTTCCAAATTCTTTTAAGATATCTTTAAACGTATCCTCAATATCTCCTTTGTCAAGGCTTAATTGTGATTTTTTCCAGAAATCACCGTTCTGGTCAGGAATCAAGACTCTGCTCTCCATTAAGGAATGGAATTCTTTTTCATCTAGCTTTAATAATGAATAGAAATCATTAAGCCATTCGATCGCAGATTGATCTGCCAAAACTTTTTTTAAGTCACTTATCTTTTTTTTATGTTCTACAAAAGCAGAAAACTGATCGAGAGTTAGTTTACCACATTCATTCCATGATAGACGGTACCATAATTCAACATGATCTTTTGCAGGGAGCTGATGCGGAAACCATTCTTTTGCCAATTCCCACATTTTTTCACGAATTTCTTTTTTATTGGAATATGGAAACCAGATATATGCTTTATTATCATCCCCTAAAATTGAAGCAAGATTCCCGTCTGCTGTATTAACTATTTTTGATCGTAAAATTTTCGATTTCAAAGGTTTTAAAACTGAATCGTTAAACCAAGTATCATTAATCCAATAGTAAGATTGTTTGAGAGATGTGATATTTGCTAATAAATGTAAATTCTTCCATTTCTTTTCTATAGCATGATCCAAAAGAAAAAAATATAATTCAATCGCTTCGTGTATTATATTTTTATTATCCTCAACTAATGGATTAGATCTTTGTTGAGTACTATTAAGAAATACGCCATCTCTAGGGTCAGTTGGATTAAAGTTTGGATTGTTGATAATAACCGGAAAAGGAAAAACTTCTGTTCCAATAAGTGGAAAATCACAGAATAGCTTTGGCGTATCTTTATGAATAGGAAGTATTTCTATTTCATTACCATTGTATTTAACGGGAACAACAATACTTGTAAAACCTCTCGTTAGCTTTACATAAGTCGATTTTTCGGTAACGTTTTCATCACCTTTTTTTATAAATACAGAGTGATATTCAAATGAATTCTCAATCTTATTTTTATTTGTGTAATAAAAATAAGATTGATTGAGATGAAAAACTTCTACAGATTTTATTTCATTTACAAATAATAAAGCAAAAGGTAAACAATCTTGTAAATCTTCAAATCCAGACTTTGCTATTTGAATACTAAGTTTGTCAGGCAATGGATAAGAAAATGACGTATTGTAATCATCTTTATTATATGATTCGTATGCTTCAAGATCATCCAGATTAACAACAGAATCCTTCGCATTTTGAACAGCCGTGGTAATATCCTCAAGTTCATATCCACTTCTGTCTAATGTTAATTCGAATTTCCTATATGGTAACTCTGGCTCTTTTGCAACTCCATTTACTATTACAACTTCAGACAAAAGATGAGTCGTCAAGAAACCTGTCCCAAATCTTCCAGTTGTCTTCCGTTTACCCTCATCGTCTTTTGTCCTGTCTTTTGTTGAAATTTGTTCAATTAAAAAACGAATATTATCAGCCGTAAAAGGCTTGCCAGTATGTCTGAAAATAACCTTTGGAAGCAAATAATCTTCAAAGTCAATTCGTATTCTAACACCATTATCATAATGAACATCCTTAGCATTTTGTATTAGTTCCCATATCCATCGCCTTGGAACAGTTGCCGAATCTTGTGCTTTGGAACGCAAATCATTCATATCTCTAAGAATCTTTGTTGCTATATTTTGATAATGCGCCCTATGCTCCGACTCTTCAAATTTTTGTTTATATGTTTTAGATTGTTTAGTCATATCTTAATATATTGAATAGCTGTCCAATATGCCAGTCAGCAGTATGGAGAATTTTCATAAAGTTATAAGGCTAGTCCTGACAGGGGACTCAATGCTAGTTTTATAAAATATTTACAAAGACAATTAAATAAAAGATAGCTATTCAAAAGCTTAAATTAAAAACATAACTCAAGCTAAAAATTTCTTCTATTAACTATCACAACTCTATTTATACCAAAATGCATAAGCTTATCAGGCATATAAAAGAATAGTTTGTATGAGCAATGTAATAATTTCTATCTAAAAATAAACAACATACCAAATCAATATTTGACTGTATTGAATTCAGTCAAATATTGATAGGATTTTAAAAAGATCTACTCATTTATCTTTTCTGGATACAAGCAACTCACATATATCAACATCCAGAATTTCTGCGATGCGTTGTAGCTCTTTTAAATGTGGCTGAGATTTATTGATGCACCAATTTGAAATTGTGTGTTCATTCTTACCCAATTTTTCAGCCAGATCTTTTTGACTAATCCCTTTGCGGACTAAAACTTCCTTTATTTTATTAATCCTTTCATCCATACTGCCCAAAAGTAGTCAATGTAATCTATTTATACACTTATGATCTGTAGACTCACATTAATGAAAATTTAAAATGCATTTTTATTTTACATTAATGCAATAATAAAT
>NZ_JAGKWP010000192.1 GCF_021151785.1 Flavobacterium sp. | reverse complement strand
ACCGGAAATGTCTACACCGTTGTTTTTCCACTGGTACGTTGGTGCTGCTCCGCCTGCTGTCGGTGTGGCTGTGAATGTTACGTTGTCGCTTGGACAGATGCTCGTTTTATCTGCTGCCGCACTGACTGCCGGTGCCGGAATCGGGTTAACCGTCATCGTGATCACGTTCGAATTTGCATTCGGCGGGCTCGCGCAGCCTGAGCTACTTACCATGTCTACGCTGATTGCATCGCCTGTAGCAAGTGTGGAGCTCGTATACGTTGCATTGGTCTCGCCGCTGATTGCTGTGCCACCCTTCTTCCATTGGTAAGTCGGTGTTAATCCTCCGTTGCCAGGGTTTGCTGTAAAGGTTACACTCGTTCCTGCGCAGATGGTGTTGCCTGGTGCTGCTGTAATGCTAACTGCTGGCGCAACAACTGTTGTTACTGTGATCACAACCGCATTTGACGTAGCAGGGTTGCCTGTAGGACAGGTTGCGTTGCTGGTCATTACCAATGTATAGCTATCGTTGTTCGCAGCTGTCGTTGTTGTATAAGTAGCGTTCGTTGCTCCTGAAATATCCGTTCCGTTTTTCTTCCACTGATACGTCGGAGTAGTTCCCGGATTCGTTGGCGTAGATGTAAATGTTACGCTTGTACCTGCACAGATGGTCGTTGACGGTGTCGCAATGGTTACGCTTACCGGTAACGATGGATTTACCGTCACGGTTGCTGTTTTAGTACAGCCAGCACTTGTTTTATAAGTAATAACGCTGGTTCCGCCAGAAACTCCTGTTACTACACCGGTGTTGCTCACCGTTGCTACTGCTGGTGTTGCCGATGTCCATGGGGCGGTTGCATCAGGAGTGCCTGAACCGGTTAAGGTTGTTGTTAAGCCCTGGCAAACCGTTAGCGTTCCTGTGATTGTTGGGATCGCACTTACTGTTACCGTTGCTGTAATTGTACAACCGTTGCTGTTTTTATAAGTAATGACACTTGTTCCTGCGGCAACACCTGTTACTAGGCCTGTAGAACTTACCGTAGCTACGGAAGTAGTTGCTGATGACCATGGTGTGGTTGCATCTGCTGTACCTGAGCCTGTCAGCTGTGTGGTTGAGCCGGCACACACCGTTAATGTACCCGTAATGGTTGGGTTCGCATTTACCGTTACCGTTGCTGTAATGATACAGCCGGCGCTTGTTTTATATGTAATAACACTGGTTCCCGCTGAAACACCTGTTACTACACCGGTGCTGCTCACTGTAGCTACTGCTGGTGTTGCAGATGACCATGGTGTTGCAGCGTCAGGAGTTCCTGAACCCGTTAACGTTGTTGTTGAGCCAACGCAAACCGTTAATGTACCGGTGATCGTTGGGTTCGCATTTACGGTTACCGTTGCTGTTTTTGTACAACCTGAACTTGTTTTATAAGTGATAACACTGGTTCCAGCTGAAACACCTGTTACTACACCTGTAGAACTTACTGTTGCTACTGCTGGTGTTGCAGATGCCCATGGAGTTGTTGCATCCGGAGTGCCTGAACCGGTTAGAGTTGTTGTTAAACCTACGCATACATTTAATGTACCGGTAATGGTCGGAGTTGCATTTACGGTTACCGTTGCTGTTTTGATACAGCCTGAACTTGTCTTATAAGTAATAACGCTT
>NZ_JAGKWP010000052.1 GCF_021151785.1 Flavobacterium sp. | reverse complement strand
TTGTTATATTATGTTGTTGATTATTAAAAAATTAGGTTTATTTTTTGTCTTGTAAGGCAAAAACTTTTTTTAACGTTTCTGATGTTCTCGATTGTATGTTTGTTCGTATATCTTTTTCTTCTAGGGCAATCATTTTAAAAACACCTTCCATCGCCTTATTAGTAGTGTAATCTGTTAAATCAGGGTTTACTTTTTTAACAAGAGGAAGGCTGTTGTATTTCGAAAAGATTTGATTCCAAACTTTATCAGCACCTACTTTAGTAAATGATTTTTTAATGACAGGATTAAATTTGGCGTATAAAGCAGTAGAAGTAGTATTTTGTAAATAAGAGGTAGCAGCATGTTCATTTCCCATTAAAATAGTTTTAGCATCTGAAAAAGTCATTTGTTTAACAGCATCAATAAAAATAGGGGTAGCTTCTTTTACGGCTTCTTCAGCTGCTCTATTGATTATTTTTAATCCTTCATCCGCTAATTTGCTCATGCCTAGTTGTCTTAATTTTGCATCTACTTTTTGAACTTCCTCTGGAAGTAAAATTTTCACCATTTCATTTTTAAAGAAACCATCAGTAACCGTTAATTTATTAACTTGTTTATTGATGCCATTGGTTAAGGCTTCTTTTAAACCATTTCCTATTTCAGCCTGACTTAATATACCTGTACTTTGAGGTAATTGATCGATCACTTGTTGCATTTCAGCACAACTAGACAAGGCCAAAACAAATGTTAAACATGCAATTGTTCGTTTCATTTTATTTATTTTTACATCAGTAAATATACTTTTAATTCAATAAGTAAACGTTAAAAATGAGTGAAGATTTTTATGCTTTGAAAGCAACTACTTTACAAGGTAAAGAGTTGTCTATGGAACATTTTAAGGGTAAGACTTTAGTGATTGTCAATACAGCTAGTAAATGTGGTTTAACTCCTCAATATGAAGGTTTAGAGCAATTGTACAAGCAGTATAGAGATAAAAATGTAGTTGTTTTAGGTTTTCCATGTAATCAGTTTGGAAACCAGGAGCCGGGAAGTGAAACAGAAATCGCTTCAGGTTGTTTACTGAATTATGGTGTTACTTTTCCGATGTTTGCAAAAATTGAGGTAAATGGGAGTGGGGCGCATCCTGTTTTTAAATTCTTAAAAAGTAAGTTAGGCGGCCTTTTTGGGAGCAGAATTAAATGGAACTTTACCAAATTTGTTGTTGATAAAAATGGAAAGCCTTTAAAAAGGTTTTCTCCCATTACAAAACCTGAGGCAATCGCTAAATATTTAGATCAAGTTATTTAAAATAAAAAATCCGATGTACTTGCTACAGTAACATCGGATTCTTTTTTGTTTGTGTGTTTTCTTTATTAAAAACCTACTCTAAATCCTAAATAAATATCAGCTTGTTTAGAATTATTTGCTACAGCTGAAATGACTGAACTTGAACCTAAGTAGAATCCAGCTATTCTAAAACCAAATCCACTAGTGAACCCTGAAATTTCATTGATTGTTAGAGGGGCAAATAATTCAACCAATTTTCCTGAAAATCTAGGAATTAAGGTGTAGGTATTTTGAGCAGTCACAAGGTTATATTTCGAATCATCTACTACTTTTTGAAGTAATGATCCTGTAACAAACCATTTTTTTGCTAGTTTTAAATCAGCATAAAGGTTAATTGTTGTTGGTAATTTAACGGTAAACGATTGTGTAGACTTTGTTTTTTGAAAGTAAGGGGCATTTTGAGGTTGCATTAAAATTTCTTCTAATTGTGATAAACTAGAAACATTTTCAAATTGATTCATATCTAAGACTTGTGAACCGTTTACATTTAAATTGTAATCTATTGAGGTGTTCGAATCAGATTTAAATTTCATGCTTCCTATATTCTTTATTGACAATCCAGCATTTAAAATATAGTTGTTTGAATCTGCTTCTTTGTAGGTGTAAGTAAAACCAATATCTGCAGCTACCCCGTTTATCCCTTGAGAAAAGAAATCGCTAAAATTGCCGCTATCATTAAAATCTTTACCTAAGACTCCAGAATAAGAAAGATTTACACTAGCAGAAGCATTGGTTAAACCCAGATTTCCAAAGTTATTGACTAAAGTTCCGTTTAGTTTATTTACTGAAAAATTGGCATAAGCACCTGGGAACAATAACTTTAAAGTTGCTCCAGCACTTACTTTGTGTCTTCCTATTTCAGCAAGTTTTCTGGCTACAGATAAATCAATTTCCCCCCAAGTTGTAGCATTTAATCTTTGGTTTTCAGTTGTGTTTAAATTTGTTATTGAAAAAAGACTGCTACTATTTCCATTTTGAATGGCATTTCCTAAAGCTACATCTACATTTACTAAATTTGCTTTAAAATTAGCTGCGGTTGATAGTGCATACGCCCAATTTCCATTCTTGAAAGCTAATCCTGGTCCAAGTATTAGTCCATCAATTCTAACGTTTGTGGCCTCTGATCCTGAGAAAAATTTATTTTCAAGATTATCTCCTTTGGTTAAATCGCTGAAAGTAAGTTTGTTGTTAGAGAAATTGATACTAGTATTAAATAAATTAATATCAAATTTCATATTCATGTTAACTAGTTCAGCCGGATTTAGATATCCATTGACTAAACCACCTCTTTTAGAAGTGCTGATTCCCGTGTAATGCTCTTGTGCAACAGCTTGTAAACTCAAAAATGAGATAGCTAAAATTATTTTCTTCACCATTTTTTTAAGATTTATTTAACAAAAATACGTACTAAAATTTTAAAAACGAATAACTTATGTGAAAAAAAGTGGGTTATGGTTATCTTTAAAAAAAATGAGTTTAGGTATTGTTAAAATAAATAATAGCCTTATCTTTGAACAGAATTCACAAATAATTTCCGGAAAACATGTTTGAATTTCAACAGTATTTAGGATTCTTACTTTTCTTAACCATTTTAACTATTGGTTTTTGGTTAATGATTTTCTTGGTTGGTTTTGTTCAATATTGGGTTGGAGGAGCAATCATGGAATTGTTAAAAGAGAAAAGAGAGAAGAGATTAGCTGAAGAAGAAAAATAAACTTCTTTAGTTGTAAAAAAAATCCCGATGAGTACTCATCGGGATTTTTTATTTTTAGAATTCACCACCATTATCGTCTGATTCACGTTTTGGCTGTTTTTCTTTTTCGTTTTTCTGTTTATTGAAACGATAAGTGAATGAAAGTGTAATTTGACGTTTTCTCCATTGCATTTCAGAATTTGAATCAATTTGACCTGGAATATAGGTTTCCATTCTTCTAATTCTTGAATTGAATACATCATTTACATTTAAAGCAATGGTAGCCTTATCTTTTAAGACATCTTTACTGAATCCAAGATTCATTGCAAAAATTCCTTTTACTCTACCTTGAGCGTTGTTTTGTGGTCCATTGTAAGTTACATTAGTTTGCCAGTCAATTTTTGATGGTAATGTAATTTTTGAATTTACTCTAGCAAACCAACTAGTAGCAGTGTTATCAAAGTTTTGTGTTTTTTCAATCAAATTGTTTGAAGCATCATAATATGAGTAAAAGAAGTCACCTTTTGTTTGAACTCTAAACGCATTAAAATTAGAGTTTAACTTCCACCATTTATATGGAGTGTAGTTTAATGTAAATTCAAAACCAGTTCTATTTTCTTGCCCAATATTTACAAAACTAGAAGTTGTGATTGGTACACCATCTGGATTTAATCCTTCAACAAAACGAACCATTTGGAACGAATTTTTGGTGTAATTGTAATAAGCTGATGAGCTAAGAGTTAATTTCCCTAATTTAGTAAGAAAACCTAAATCAATAGCATCTGTCAATGTTGGATTTAAATCAGGATTTCCTCTGAAAAGGTTAATATTACTCGAATAAGTACTAAATGGATTAAGTTGTCTTCCTCTTGGACGATTTATTCGTCTACTATAATTCAATGATAAGTTTGTATTATCAGTAACTTCATAAGTAAAGAAGGCACTCGGGAAAAAGTTATTGTATTTTTTATTTTTATATATAGAACTAGTCAATTGATTTACTTCAATATCAGAATCCTCGAAACGCAAACCATATAACATACTTAATTTATTCATCTTAATACCAAATTGAGTATATAAAGCATTTACGTTTTCAACATATTCTAATACATTAGTGAAAGAGGTGTTTACAATACCATTGTTTAAAACCGCATAATCAGTTAATGCATTTACAAAGTTACCACGATATCCAGCTTCGAATTGATACTTGTTACCAATTGGTAATACATAATCAGCTTGGATTAAACTTCTTCTTTGCTCTTGGTTATTTTTGGTTAAGTCAATTCCTGTAGACGGATGTAATGTTGAATTGTCAAAAATAGTTGCATTACTAAAGTTTTTACTATCCGAGAAAGAGGCATCGATAGTTAATTTATGACCAGAAGTTTTGAAATTCTTAACTAAATTAGAATTGAATTCAATGTTTTCTTCTTTTTGGTTTTCCTGGTTTAAACGATTTCTGTAGAATGTAAAATCTCTGTTAGCATTGAAATTGTTAAAATCCACATTCTCTTCATTATTACCTATATTTCTTCTGTAATTTACACTATTTGTCCAAGTAGTTGATTTGTCTAAATACCAATCAAAACCAAAACCACCATTATAACCTTTATTAATTCTTTGATTATCTCTGTGCTCGTCTATAAAACTATTAGTTGAGTTATCATTGTTCAAATAACGCGTATTTACTTGAGTATATCCTGGATTACTTCTGTAATTATAACCTTGAGTAGTGAATAAATTGAATTGATTCGTTTTATAATTTAAAGTTCCATTTATACCGTGATTGTCTGGATTTCCTGTAGTACCCATTAAAGTTCCATTGAAACCATTTGTTTTTCCTTTTTTCAAAATGATATTCAAAATACCTGCACCACCTTCAGCATCATATCTTGCAGAAGGGTTGGTAATTACTTCTACTTTATCTACAGCGTCTGCAGGAAGCATTTTTAAAGCATCATTAACACTAACCGCATTTGAAGGTTTTCCATCAATTAAAACTTTTACATTATCATTTCCTCTTAGACTGATATTACCTTCTTGATCTACCGTTACTGAAGGAATGTTATCTAATACATCGCTAACCGTTCCTCCTTTGACTAATAAATCTTTCCCAAGATTGTATACTTTTTTATCTAATTTAATGTCAACCGTTGTTTTTTCAGCTCTGACTACAACCGTTTCAATTTCTTTAGCATCTTCTTCCATTTGTATGTTTCCAAGATTGGTGTCAGATGTTAAATTTTGTTGAGTAAGCACTACATTTTTGTAACCCATGAACTCAAATTTAATAGCATAAATACCACTATTTAATTCTACATTGAAATTACCATTTTTGTCTGTAGTACTTCCATTTACAATTTTATTGTTATCGGATTTGATGAAAGTAACCGTAACATATTCCATAGGTTGGGAAGTGATTTTATCAATAACTTTTCCCGTAACATTTACTTTTTTTAAGGCTGTTTGAGCAAAGAACGTTGTGCAAAACAACAATGCAATAAAACTTAATGAATTTTTGAGTGACATATACATATTTAATTTACGATGCAAAAGTATTTCTACCTTTAACAATAATTTGCCAAAAGAATGTTAAAGAATTAGCGTATTTCGTTAATTCGTTCTGCAGGTCTGGCAATAACTGCTTTGGTACCATTTACTACGATTGGTCTTTCAATCAGTTTTGGAAAATCAACCATAGCTTGAATAATTTGTGCATCGGTTAATTGTTTTTCTTTAAAATTTTCAATCCAATCTTTTTCTTTGACTCGAACTAGTTCAATTGGTTTAATATCCAAGATGTTAATTAATTGTGAAAGTTTGTTAAAATCAAAAGGGGTTTCTAAATAATGAACAATTTCAAAAGGTTGATTTAAATTTTCTAAAAAACAAACTCCTTCTCTAGATTTGGAACAACGATTATTGTGATAAATGGTTAGCATAATATCTTATTTTTTTACAAAAATAATAATTGTACCTTAGTCTTTTAAAAAATTGGTTATGTATATTGAACAATTACAGAAGTATAAAATTAATCCTTGGAGTTATTTTCCGCTTCCTTTTCTATTTGGTTTATTGATGATCTATAATTGGTCTTCTATGCAAGGTGTTGATTCTGAGGTTTTGATTAAGCAATACATTAAAAAGTTAGGGGTAAATATGACGTTTGTGGCATTGGTTTTACCGTTATCCTTATTGCTTTTTATTGTCTTATTGTATAATCGATATTTTCAAAATAATTCTTTACGATTGTTGACAACTTCAAGAGCTAAAATTGACTGGAAAAGAATTTTATTTTCCTTTTTTCTGTGGGGAAGTATTTCTGTTGGGACTACAATATTAGCTTATTTATTATCGCCTAAAGATTTTATTTGGAATTTAAATTGGAGCCAATTTTTACCCTTTCTGTTTTTAGCTGTTTTACTAATTCCTTTGCAAACCTCTTTTGAAGAGTACTTGTTTAGAGGGCATTTGTTACAAGGGTTAGGCCTAGCTACTAAAACCAAATGGGTTCCTTTTTTAGTGACATCTTTTTTATTTGGTATCATGCATTTAGGTAATCCTGAAGTGGATAAATTAGGTCCAATAGTTATGGTTTATTACATTGGTACGGGGCTTTTTTTGGGCTTGTTGACTTTGATGGATGAGGGATTAGAACTGGCTTTAGGTTTTCATGCAGCGAATAATTTAATTGGAGCTTTGTTAGTTACCTCAGATTGGTCCGCCTTTCAAACATATTCAATTTTAAAAGATGTGTCGGAACCTTCAGTAGCTCTTCAAATTATAGGGCCTATTTTTATTGTGTATCCAATTTTAATTTATGTATTTGCAAAAAAGTACCAATGGTCTAATTGGAAAGCAAAGTTGTTTGGTAAAGTTCAACCTCTTACTACCTCGTAATGAAGATTTCTATTCATTCAGATTTTAAACTAAATGGGAAGTCATTCTCAACCGTTGAACTTATAGGTGAAGCTAATTATTTAGTAAAGCAGGGAACTTTTTTTGAAAAGGGAATTGGCCATTTTTTATTAGAATGGTTGAATGACGAGGAAAATATTTTTTTACAAACATCTGGTTCTACTGGAATACCTAAAAAAATATATGTTTCAAAAAGTGCTATGGAAGCTTCTGCAAAGGCTACTGGGGAATTTTTCAATTTGAAACCTGGAAATACTGCATTATTATGTCTTTCTGCTGAGTACATTGCTGGAAAGATGATGTTAGTACGGGCAATGGTTTTAGGGTTATCCTTAGATTATGTTGAACCTAATAGTAATCCATTAGATGGGAATACTTCTAATTACGATTTTTTAGCTTTGGTTCCTTTACAAGTGGCAGCTTCAATTCCCTTTTTGAATCGAATTAAGTATTTAATCATTGGTGGTGCTAAATTGAATGTTCAACTGATTCAACAACTTGAAGATGTTTCAACGGCTATTTATGAAACTTATGGAATGACAGAAACGGTTTCACACATAGCATTGAAAAGGTTAGGAGAGCCTTATTTTACATTATTACCTTCAATAGAAATTAGTTTAGATAATAGAGGTTGTTTAGTAATTCATGCTCCTAGTTTACATACAGAACCAATTGTTACCAATGATATTGTGGATTTAGTGAGTGCTAATCAATTTAAATTAAAAGGAAGAGTTGACAATATAATAAATTCTGGCGGAATCAAAATTTATCCAGAGGCTTTGGAAGAACAATTGAGTGCCTTTATTAGTAGAAGATTCTTTTTTACGTCTGAGCCCAACGCTATATTAGGCGAACAATTAATATTAATAATTGAAGGAGATGCTTTTGAAGTTCCTGCCTCATTTTTTGCTAAGTTTTCGAAATTTCAACTTCCTAAAAAAATTTATTTTATTTCGGATTTTGTCGAAACTCCAACAAAAAAAATCAATAGAGCATTAACAAAAGCATTACTTAAAAGATAAAGTCATTCTGAAACTAAATATGAGCTACAACTGTGCCTTTTTTGATAATTTAATTTCAGAACGACTTCTACTTTATTCTATTTAGGATAGTTTATATAAAAGAAGTTAATCTGTTATTCATTTAACTTTTTGACTTTTACAAAAAAACGTTTGGTAGCTACTTCAATATCATTCCAAGAAGTGTTTTCATCTATTGTTAACTCTTGGCTATTTGTTGTGGGTTGTAACCTTATTTCTTTCCCTTTAATCATTATAGCTACAGGCATATTAAATTGGTCTACACAATTTTCCCAGTAGAATTTTAAAGTTTTTCCTTGTTTATCTAATACGAGTTTAGGAATTTTAGTGGTTGTAAGATACTGTTCAAATACTTTTGTAAAATCCAAACCTGTTTCTTTATTGAAAAAAGCCAAAACAGTAGGAGTATCAATTATTTGTTTTTTGTATGTTTCAGCATAAGTATATAGTAGTTTCCACCAAAGTGTATCATCATTAATGATATGTCTTATGGTGTTTAACATTAATGCTCCTTTGTAATACATATCGCCACTACCTTCTTTATTTACACCAAATTGACCTATCACGGGCCTATCATTTCTTACGCTTCTAGATTGTCCATTGATATATTTTTGAGCTTCTTCATAGCCTTTTAAGCATTCAATGAATACAGATTCTGTGTAAGTTGTAAAACCTTCATGTATCCACATATCAGCAATATCCTTACTTGTGATGCTATTTCCGAACCATTCGTGTCCTGTTTCATGGATGGTTATATAATCAAAAAACAGTCCAGCCCCTGTTCCAGAAATATCATATCCCATATATCCTTTTTTGTATTTATTTCCATAAGCAACGGCACTTTGGTGTTCCATACCTAAATAAGGGGTTTCTACTAATTTATATCCATCTTCCCAAAAAGGATATTTCCCAAACTTTGATTGAAAACAATCCATCATAGGTTTAACATCTTGCTCAAAATGCTTTTTAGCTTTTTCTTCGTTCTCTCTCAACACATAAAAGTCTAAATCTAAACCTTGGTGATTGTCATGGATATGAATGTAATCGGCAATATTTACGGTAATGTCATAATTATTAATAGGATTTTTAACTTCCCAGTCCCATCGAGTGTATCCGTTTTTTAAATCTGTTGAGCCTTTAAATCTTCCATTGGAAACATTCATTAAACCATTTGGAACAGCTACTTTAATAGAGGCACCTTGATCTGGTTCATCCGTTTGAGAATCTTTACATGGATACCATAAACTTGCACCTGTGCCTTGAACCGCCACACCAATCCATGGATTTCCCTTAGTGTCCTTATTGAAGACGAATCCGCCGTCCCATGGTGCATTTTTAGCCACTAAAGGATTACCCCAATAGTTTACCAAAATTTTCTCTAGACTTCCTTTTTTTAATTTCTTTGGAAAAAGAATGAATATGGCATCATATTCCCTTTGAAATTTTAATTTTTTATTGTTCCAAATGATGGATTCAATTTGCATATTTTCAAATAAATCTACTTGGATTCTTGTTGTTTCATCATCTACTTTAAATACGATTTCATTGGATCCTTTGATACTTTTATCGGAAGGATTAATAATAATATCTAGATTGTATCGCATTACATCATAACAGGTGCGTTCTTCACGTAAACCACCTTGAAGGCTGTCTCTTTTAGAGGTACTTTGCGCATTTAAATAATGTAAATTGACTAGAAGTAAAGAAGATAAAAGTATATGTTTCATAGTTGTTGAAATAAAAAAATCTACTAATAAGTAGTAGATTTTATGTTTTTGTTACGTTTAGTTTTTAAACCTGTATAACACCTAAATTAAATTTTTTTTCAATTGGTGCGTGATTTGCGGCTTCTATTCCCATTGAAATCCATGTTCTCGTTTCTAGAGGATCGATTATTGCATCTGTCCATAGACGTGAAGCAGCATAATAAGGGGAAACTTGTGCGTCATATTTAGCTTTAATTTTGTTGAATAGTTCTGTCTCTTTAGCTTCATCTATCATTTCTCCTTTTGCTTTTAATGAAGCAGCTTCAATTTGCATCAATACTTTAGCGGCTTGTGCACCACCCATTACGGCTAACTCAGCACTTGGCCATGCAAAAATTAATCTAGGATCATAAGCTTTTCCACACATAGCATAATTTCCAGCGCCATAAGAATTACCGATAACAACGGTGAATTTAGGCACTACAGAATTGGAAACAGCATTTACCATTTTTGCGCCATCTTTGATAATTCCTCCGTGTTCCGATTTACTTCCTACCATAAATCCAGTAACGTCTTGTAAAAAGACCAATGGAATTTTCTTTTGATTGCAATTTGCAATAAATCGAGTAGCTTTATCTGCAGAATCAGAATAGATTACACCACCAAATTGAATTTCACCTTTCTTTGTTTTAGAAACTAATCGTTGGTTAGCAACAATCCCTACTGCCCAACCATCTATTCGTGCATATCCTGTAATAATGGATTGTCCATATCCTGCCTTATATTCATCAAAATCAGAGTTGTCTACTAAGCGTTTGATGATTTCCATCATGTTGTATTGCTCTGATCTTGATTTAGGTAAAATACCGTAGATATCCTTTTGTTCCAATGCTGGTTTGATAGACTTTTCACGATTAAAGCCAGCTTTTTCAAAATCTCCCATTTTACTCACGATATTTTTTATTCTATCTAAAGCATCTTTATCATCCTTAGCTTTGAAATCTGTTACTCCTGAAATTTCACAGTGAGTTGTTGCCCCACCAAGGGTTTCATTGTCAATATTTTCTCCAATGGCAGCTTTTACTAAATAACTTCCTGCTAAAAATATACTTCCTGTTTTATCAACAATTAATGCTTCATCACTCATGATGGGTAAGTAGGCTCCACCAGCAACGCAACTTCCCATAACAGCAGCAATTTGAGTAATTCCCATGCTACTCATAATGGCATTGTTTCTGAAAATTCTACCAAAATGTTCTTTGTCTGGGAAAATTTCATCTTGCATAGGGAGGTAAACCCCTGCTGAATCCACTAAGTATATAATTGGTAATCTATTTTCAATAGCAATTTCTTGTGCTCTAAGGTTCTTTTTACCCGTAATAGGAAACCATGCTCCAGCTTTAACAGTAGCATCATTTGCAACAACTATGCATTGTTTTCCTTTAATATATCCAATTTTAACTACTACACCTCCAGAAGGACAGCCTCCATGTTCTTCATACATTCCTTCACCAACAAAAGCTCCTATTTCAATATTTTTGGCTTTGTCATCAAGTAAGTAATCAATACGTTCACGGGCAGTCATTTTCCCTTCTGCATGTAATTTATCAATCCTTTTTTGTCCTCCTCCAAGTTTCACTTTGGCTAACTTTTGCAGCATGTCTGAAACTAAAAGCTTATTGTGATCTTCGTTTTTATTAAAGTTAATATCCATAGTTGTTTGTTTGATTATATATCTAATTCGAAAATGGTTCTAAATTGTTCAATTACAGGGTTAATTTCTTTAAAATGATTGAACTTATCTTCATTGGTATAGTGTACTTTAGGTTTATATGTCTCTATTACAGTAATTTTAATTTTTATATCAAAATTGCGAAGCTTTGTTTTTAAATAGGACAATACTTCAGCGTATTTGCTCTCGAAATCTTCTTTTGAGCCTTGGTTAGGAAATTCAAGCAAGATATGATTTCCCATTTTGATAGGTTTGCTCAATGTCATATAAGACATCAAGATTTTTTTTCCTTTTTGATCCAAATAATTCACATAGTTATTCCAATGAAGTTCAAGATCTTCTTGTGAAAATTCATCTGTAGGGTGTTCACCAATTTCTTCTTCTTTCGCTTTTTGTTGAATTTCAATTTGTTTGATAGACTTCAATCCAGAAATAGATAAAGGTGATATTCTTCTTTTATCAATAGGAATTGCTGCGCTTTGAGTGACTTGTTCAGTCTTTTTTTCAATAATTTCAACTGCTGAAGTAGAAGATGTAGGTTGAATTAGTAATGGTTCAGAAAGAATTGTTTTAGTTAACTCTGATGCTGTATTGTTAAATATAACTGATGGGATTATAAAGAATTTAGCTTTTTTTTTTCAGCCTCATGTGTTAATGAAGCCAATTGCATAAGTGTCAATTCAACAAACAAACGTTGGTTCTGACTTACTTTGAATTTTAAATCACATTCATTTGCAATTTCAATCCCTTGCAATAAAAATTCTTGAGTTGCTTTTACGGCTTGATTTTTGAATAAATCTTGGACTTGTTCACTAACTTCTAGCAAACTCAATGTAGATGGATTTTTACATACCAACAAATCCCTGAAGTGAGAGGCCAATCCAGCAATAAAATGGTGTCCATCAAAACCTTTAGCTAATATATCGTTGTAAGCCAATAACAATTCTGGAATTTTATTTTCTAAAATTAAATCAGTTACTTTAATATAGTAATCATAGTCAAGCACATTCAAATTTTCTGCAACTGCATGCCGTGTTAATTGATTACCACAAAAAGAAACCACTCGATCAAAGATTGACAAGGCATCTCGCATAGCACCGTCTGCTTTTTGCGCAATAATACGTAGTGCTTCTTCTTCAAATTGAACCCCTTGGTTTTGGGCAATGTCCATTAAATATTCTTTCGTGTCATTTACTGTAATTCTTTTAAAATCAAATATTTGACATCTAGATAGAATGGTTGGTAATATTTTATGTTTTTCAGTAGTAGCCAGAATAAAAATAGCATGCCTAGGTGGTTCTTCTAATGTTTTCAAAAAAGCATTAAAAGCCGCTTGAGAAAGCATATGTACCTCATCAATAATGTAAACTTTGTATTTTCCCGTTTGCGGAGGTATTCTAACTTGATCTATAATATTTCTAATATCATCAACACCATTGTTTGAAGCCGCATCTAACTCAAAAACATTAAACGAAAAATCTTCATTTGGATCATCATATCCTTCTTGATTAATTTTTCGAGCCAAAATACGTGCACAAGTTGTTTTGCCAACTCCTCTAGGACCTGTAAATAAAAGAGCTTGTGCCAAGTGATTATTTTCTATGGCGTTTAATAAAGTATTTGTAATAGCTTGTTGCCCAATTACATCTTTAAATGTTTGGGGTCTATACTTACGAGCTGATACAATAAATTGTTCCATAGCAAATTCTTGATAGCAAATATAGAGGTTAAAAGTTAAAAGTCAAAAGTTTTCAAAAGTAAATTTTAATTCATTGAAATTGCCTATTTTTGCACCGCAGACCGCCTTATCGCTTTAAGTAATTAGAGAGGAAAGTCCGGACACCAAAGAGTAGCATAGCGGGTAACGCCCGTCATCTCGTTTTACGGGAGAGGACAAGTGCAACAGAAAGGATGTACAGGTAATGCTGTAGTGAAATCAGGTAAACTCTATGCGGTGAAATGCCATGTATATCAGCAGTTAAGAGCTACTCGTTCGTTGCTGAGGGGTAGGCAGATAGATTTCGTTGGTAACAACGCGACTAGATAAATGATAAGGGTCTTGTCTGATAAAGGCGAGGTACAGAATCCGGCTTACAGGTCTGCATTTTTTTCTTCACATTATGTTAATAATTCTTTAACAATTAATTTTCTTTTGTTGTTTGCTTAACATTAACTTAACATTGGTAGTCTACTTTTGACGCGAAATTTTAACAACTACAAAAATGGCTTTAAAAAACATTTTAAATTTTTTCACTCCGAAGGATAAAACCTTTTTTCCTTTGTTTGAACAAGCGACAAATAAATTGACAAAACTTTCAGAAAATTTACATGATGCTTTAAATGCACCAAAAGATGAAAGAGAAGCTTATTATAAAAAAGTGGATGAATTAGCTGAGGCTATAGAAAATATATCTCACAAGATGAATATTGAGTTGAGTAAAAACTTTATCACTCCTTTAGATAGAGAAGATATTCATGCGTTAATGACAACTATTGAAGATGTTTCTGGAAATTTACAAGAAGCATCTAATAGGATTAGAATGTATCAAGTTGAGAAAATTACCAAATCAATAAGAAAATTAACGGAAATTAATTTAGAAGCTTGTCATCATATTTCAAGATCAGTAAAAGAGTTGAAAGAGATGAAAAATTTTAAAAGTGTATTTGATTCAGTAAAGAAAATCAATAAGTTAGATAGAAAGTCAGATGCTGTATTTGAAAAAGCAGTAACAGATATTTTTGAAAATGAAACAGATGCTAAAAATATTATTCGTTACAAAGATGTATTGGCATCTCTAGACAAAGTATCAGACAAGTGCAAGTCCGTAGCCAGAGTTTTGGAAGCTGTTGCAGTGAAACATTCTTAATTGATTTTAATACGAAATTATGTTTACATTATTAGTTGTAATTATTGTAATAGCCCTTTTGTTTGATTTGGTAAATGGTTTTCATGATGCTGCCAATTCAATTGCAACAGTGGTTTCTACTAAAGTATTGTCTCCTACGCAAGCAGTTATTTGGGCTGCTTTTTTCAATTTTGTAGCCTATTGGGTTTTTGATATGAGTGTAGGAAACACAGTAGCCAAAACAGTAGACAGTTCGGTTATTAACCTATGGGTTATTTTAGCGGGATTATTGGCTGCTACAGCATGGAATTTACTAACTTGGTGGTTAGGAATTCCGTCGTCTTCTTCTCATACATTAATAGGTGGTTTTGGAGGGGCAGCTGTTGCTCATGCGGGCTTTGGTGTGTTAAATTCAGAAGAGATAATAAAAACGGTTATGTTTATTTTTTTAGCGCCTGTTATTGGTGGTATTATCTCTTTCTTCATAGCTATGGTTACTATTCAAAGAGATTTTTATAAAAAAATAATCATTTCTTTATTAGCTTCTGTAGTTACGGTTTATGTTACTTATAAGCTAAAAGATACACTTGATATCAAACCAATAATGATTTGGATTATAGGTGTTTTATTGGCTTTGTTTATTTTGGTTTATATTATCTTCCAAATTGTAAACGGTAAAAAGCCATCAAGAACTAAAGAAGGAAATATGTATAAAAAATTACAGCTTCTTTCTTCAGCAGCTTTTTCTTTAGGACATGGTGGTGCCGATTCGCAAAAGGTTATGGGTATTATTTGTGCAGCATGTATTGTTTATGCCAACACACATAGAATTGGGAATGACACAGAGACTCCTGAAGTAGTCAAAGATTATTTAACAGTTACAGAAATACTCCAAATTAAGTATACCAATGACGAAGGTAAAATTAAGAAGTTTAAACCAGCAGTTGGTGTGTATGCTAATGATACTGTTTATTTAGATGGTAAAAACATTATTGATGTTACCACTGGAGCTAAGATTTTTGAGGATGAAAAATTGAATGTTTCAATAGCTAAGACTAATCCTTTTGTACAACATTTAGCAAAAGAAGGAGTTAATATAAGCGAGTTTGATAATGTTGCTGACGAATTAACAACACTGGAAGTCTATTCTGATAAGAAAATGGTTAAAGATGTTGTAACTAATGAAATTATTTTTAATGACAAAGCCATTAATCCACATTATCGATATGCTAAAATATTTAAAAAGTATGTTGATGAAAAAGGAGAGTTGTTGAAAAAACATAAAATTGAAACAAAAGTGACTCATCATACGATGCCTACTTGGATAGCTTTTGGATGCTATTTAATGATTGGTTTAGGAACTTTGATGGGAGGATGGAAAATTGTGAAAACAATGGGTTCTAAAATTACTAAAGTGACTCCATTAGAAGGTGTTTGTTCTGAAACGGCTGGAGCTTTAACTTTGTTTACTGTTTCTCAAATGGGTGTACCTGTTTCTACTACACATACCATTACAGGGTCTATTATTGGAGTAGGAGCAACACATAGATTAAGTGCTGTTAGATGGGGAGTAACCATCAATTTACTTTGGGCTTGGGTATTAACAATTCCAGTTTCTGCCGTAATTGCAGCTTTGTTTTATTACATTACTAAATTATTTATTTAAAAATAGTTTTAACAAACTAAAAAGTCCCGAATTTTCGGGACTTTTTTTGTTTTTATACGTTAAGAAATAGTTAACAGGTATTGAGTAATTATAAAGAT
>NZ_JAGKWP010000191.1 GCF_021151785.1 Flavobacterium sp. | reverse complement strand
ACCGGAAATGTCTACACCGTTGTTTTTCCACTGGTACGTTGGTGCTGCTCCGCCTGCTGTCGGTGTGGCTGTGAATGTTACGTTGTCGCTTGGACAGATACTTGTTTTATCTGCTGCCGCACTGACTGCCGGTGCCGGAATCGGGTTAACAGTCATCGTGATGTCTGAAGAAGTCGCATCTGTCGGGTTTGCACAGCCTGAACTGCTTATCATTCTGACATGAACTTTATCGCCATTGACCAACGTAGTCCTTGTAAATTTATCTGCGCCAATGGCTGAGCTTGCTGCTCCCTGAGATAGGCCATTCACAAACCACTCATAAGTCGGTGTTAATCCTCCGTTGCCAGGGTTTGCTGTAAAGGTTACACTCGTTCCTGCGCAGATGGTGTTGCCTGGTGCTGCTATAATGCTAACTGCTGGCGCAACAACTGTTGTTACTGTGATCACAACCGCATTTGACGTAGCAGGGTTGCCTGTAGGACAGGTTGCATTGCTGGTCATTACCAATGTATAGCTATCGTTGTTCGCAGCTGTCGTTGTTGTATAAGTGGCGTTCGTTGCTCCTGAAATATCCGTTCCGTTTTTCTTCCACTGATACGTCGGAGTTGTTCCCGGATTCGTTGGTGTAGATGTAAACGTTACGCTTGTACCTGCACAGATGGTCGTTGCCGGTGTCGCAATGGTTACGCTTACCGGTAACGATGGATTTACCGTCACCGTTGCTGTTTTAGTACAGCCAGCACTTGTTTTATAAGTAATAACGCTGGTTCCGCCCGAAACACCTGTTACTACACCGGTGTTACTCACCGTTGCTACTGCTGGTGTTGCCGATGTCCATGGTGCGGTTCCATCAGGTGTGCCTGAACCTGTTAAGGTTGTTGTTAAGCCCTGGCAAACCGTTAGCGTTCCTGTGATCGTTGGGATCGCACTTACTGTTACTGTTGCTGTAATGGTACAGCCGTTGCTGTTTTTATAAGTAATGACACTTGTTCCTGCGGCAACGCCTGTTACAAGACCTGTGCTGCTTACCGTAGCTACGGAAGTAGTTGCTGATGACCATGGTGTGGTTGCATCTGGTGTAACTGAACCGGTCAGCTGTGTGGTTGAGCCGGCACACACCGTTAATGTACCCGTAATGGTTGGGGTCGCATTTACCGTTACCGTTGCTGTGATCACACAGCCGGCGCTTGTTTTATAAGTAATAACGCTTGTTCCGGCTGAAACACCTGTTACTACACCGGTGTTGCTCACCGTTGCTACTGCTGGTGTTGCAGATGACCATGGTGTGGTTGCATCAGGTGTGCCTGAACCGGTTAAGGTAGTTGTTGAACCAACGCAAACCGTTAATGTACCGGTGATCGTTGGGTTCGCATTTACAGTTACTGTGGCTGTTTTTGTACAACCTGAACTTGTTTTATAAGTGATCACACTTGTTCCGGCAGAAACACCTGTTACCACACCTGTAGAACTTACTGTTGCTACAGCCGGTGTTGCTGATGACCATGGTATGGTTGCATCCGGTGTGCCTGAACCGGTTAGAGTTGTTGTTAAACCAACGCATACATTTAATGTACCGGTAATGGTCGGAGTTGCATTTACGGTTACCGTTGCTGTTTTGATACAGCCTGAACTTGTCTTATAAGTAATAACGCTT
>NZ_JAGKWP010000051.1 GCF_021151785.1 Flavobacterium sp. | reverse complement strand
ATTTAAATTATAAAAAATAACAAAAATGAAAAAACTAATTTTATCCGTAGCATTTTTAGTTACAATGACTATGAGCCAAGCTCAAGAAAATGAAAAACAAACAACTAAGTAACTTTTGGCAAGGAAAGGTTAATGGTTTAATTGTTAGTAGATTGAATCATGGATTGCATAGTAATCCGGATGCTAAGAGAGTTAAAATGTTAAATGAAGATTTAGAAAATGAGTTTGGTAAAGGAGGGAATGACAAAGCTCCTGAGAATCAAAATTCACTAAATAGACTAATGAAACTGAGAACATTTAGGACCTTAAATAAAGCAGCCGGCGGAAAAGATGATGTAAATTTTGTTGATTCTTCTTGGTCAGAAGATGGTGCTTCTGCGCAATTTATGACCCTTATAGAAAGTAAAGGAGAATTATATATAGGTTCAAATAATGGTTTTATAAGTATTTATAGAAGTGCATTTTCTTCATATAGGGAAACAGCGGGAATATTGATTCACGAATTTGGTCATGCTATTTCTCGAAATAGAAGTTATTTTGCTAACTATTATAAAAGGTATAACAATTGGAATAAGGCTATAGCATGTGATGAAGTATTTGCTTATGGATTTCAAGATAGATATGGTTTTTCTTTTTATCAACCTGGGTCAAAACTTTATTTACCAGGATCGCAGAGAGCATTTACTAAATTAACAAATTAATTAAAATTTTAATAAAATGAAATCTTTAATAAACGTTATAGCGATTTTTTTAATTTTTATTTCTTGTAATAAAAGAGCAACAGAGGTTTCTTCTAGTATAATTAAAATTAGAGTTTTTAATTTTGTTACTAACAATTATGAGATTTTTAATTCTAAAAAAATTGAAATAAAAAACAATATTCATTATTTTGTTTATGATTTTGACAAGCATAAAGATACTCTTAAGCTCTTTGGTGAAAATATTTATTTTAATAATCAAAAATTAAAAAAAATTGACTCGGAAGATATATATGTTAATGGTAAATATTATTCTATTTCAAAATGTTACTATGAAGATGAGAAAAACTTCAAGTTTGATAAATATCTATTTATTAACGAAGAAATAGGCTTACTTTTTTTGCAAAACTTATTTACTGGGAATATGTATGAATATGATATTCAGAAGTACCATTTAATGCATAAAAGGATAGCTTTAAATAAGTTAAATTTTAAAAGTGGAGACTTTGAGATAAAATATAATAAAATGGATTATAAAGATCTGAATTACAATTTAAATATACGAAAAACTGATAGTATGGATTTAAAATCCGTCCCGTGATTTTTTGTTCTCAATTATTTGAATAAGTGATAAAAAAGGTAGCGTTTTTTTATATTTTTTTATGGTAAACCCGTAAAATTTAAAATTAAGATAGATATAATTTTATAAAAATGTTCTTGTTTGTTGATAATACTTAATTTCTCTTTTCAACTTTTCTCTTAAACTTTATGGTTATTTCACTGCAACTTTTATCTTTGTAAGTTGATAGAAACGGAATTTTATGCAAAAGAATAATAAAAGAAGAGAAGCATTATTGTATCACGCAAAACCTACACCTGGTAAAATTCAGGTGGTGCCTACAAAAAAATATGCTACACAACGTGATTTGTCATTGGCTTACTCACCCGGAGTAGCAGAGCCTTGTTTGGAAATCGCAAAAGATGTAAACAACGTTTATAAATATACAGCTAAAGGAAATTTAGTAGCAGTTATTTCAAATGGAACTGCTGTTTTAGGCTTAGGAGATATTGGTCCTGAGGCTTCAAAACCTGTGATGGAAGGTAAAGGACTTTTGTTTAAAATATTTTCAGATATTGATGTTTTCGATATTGAAGTAGATACTAAAGATGTAGATGCTTTTATTGAAACCGTTAAGAATATAGCCCCTACTTTTGGAGGTATCAACTTAGAAGATATAAAAGCCCCGGAATCTTTTGAAATTGAAAGACGTTTAGTTGAAGAATTGGATATTCCAATTATGCACGACGACCAGCACGGAACGGCGATTATTTCCTCTGCAGCATTATTAAACGCGTTAGAACTTGCAGGTAAGGAAATTAGCCAAGTCAAAGTGGTGGTTTCAGGCGCAGGCTCTGCGGCTTTAGCTTGTGCCAATTTATACGTGGCGTTAGGCGTAAAACCAGAAAATGTGTACATGTTTGATGTAAATGGTTTGCTAACGGTTTGTCGTGATGATTTATCTGAATTGCAAAAAAAATATGCTAAAACATGTGATCCTGCACCATTAAGCGAAATGATTAAAGGTGCTGATGTGTTTCTTGGACTTTCGGTTGGTAATATTTTAACACCAGATATGTTATTGACCATGGCTAATGATCCTATTGTTTTTGCTATGGCTAACCCAGTTCCAGAAATTGATTATAATGTTGCTATCAATACTCGTGAAGATATTATTATGGCTACTGGACGTTCCGATTATCCGAATCAAGTTAATAATGTACTAGGTTTCCCCTATATTTTTAGAGGGGCATTAGATGTTCGAGCTAAAAAAATCAATGAAGCGATGAAAATGGCTGCGGTTCGAGCCTTGGCAAAATTAGCTAAAACACCGGTTCCAGAGCAAGTGAATATTGCTTATGGAGAGAAAAAATTGGTTTTTGGTCGCGATTATATTATTCCTAAGCCATTTGATCCTAGACTAATATCTACTGTTTCACCAGCGGTAGCTAAAGCGGCTATTGAATCAGGTGTGGCGCAACAAGAAATTCAAGATTGGGATAAATACGCAGATGAATTACAAGAACGTCTAGGTTCCGATAATAAATTGGTTAAATTGTTAACCAACAGAGCTAAAACCGATCCTAAGCGAATTGTATTTGCCGAAGCTGATCATTTAGATGTTCTCAAAGCAGCTCAAATTGTTTATGAAGAAGGGATTGGTCAACCTATTTTATTAGGAAATAATGAAATTATTCAGGAATTAAAAGAAGAGATTGGTTTTGAAGCGGAAGTGCCTATTATCGATCCAAAATCCAAAGAAGAGGATAAACGTAGAGAAAAATATGCCCAATATTTTTGGGAAACCCGCCAAAGAAGAGGTATTTCTTTATTAGATGCCCAAAAATGGATGCGTGAGCGAAATTATTTTGCCTCAATGATGATTAATACTGGTGATGCTGATGCTTTAGTAACAGGTTACTCTAGAAGTTATCCATCGGTAGTCAAACCAGTGATGCAATTGATTGATAAACAACAAGGGGTATCGCGAATTGCCACTACGAATATCATGAATACTAAACGCGGACCTTTGTTTTTGTCAGATACCGCTATTAATCCTAATCCTTCCGCCGAAGATTTAGCTAAGATTGCTTTAATGACAGCTAAAACAGTTCGTATGTTTGGAATTGAACCTGTGATTGCTATGATTTCATTTTCTAATTTTGGTTCTTCTTCTGATGAAAGTGCTGTAAAAGTTAGACAAGCAGTTAAGTTTTTACATGACAATCACCCTGAATTAATCGTTGATGGAGAGGTACAAACTGATTTTGCATTGAATCCAGAAATGTTAAAAAGTAAGTTTCCGTTCTCTAAATTAGTAAATAAAAAAGTAAATACATTAATTTTTCCTAACTTGGATGCGGCAAATATTACATACAAGATGTTAAAGGAATTGGATAAAGTAGTTTCTATCGGTCCAATAATGCTTGGATTAGACAAACCAGTACATATTTTTCAATTAGGAGCAAGTGTAGAGGAAATGGTTAATATGGCTGCTGTTGCTGTGGTAGATGCACAAGAGAAAAGTAAAAAATGGACACAAAATAGAAAGAAAAATAATAAATGATAGCACATATTCAAGGGCGATTGGTAGAAAAAACACCTACAGATGTAGTGATTGATTGTCATGGGGTAGGATACCAAATACATATTTCATTGCATACCTTTTCTCAAATACCAGATGCTGAGAATATTAAGCTATATACATATTTGCAAATTAAAGAAGATGCTCACAATCTCTATGGTTTTGCAGAAAAAAAAGAACGCGAATTGTTTAAATTATTACTTTCGGTTTCTGGTGTAGGAGCTAGTACAGCAAGAACTATGTTATCTTCATTAGCGCCAGAACAAATAATTCAAGCCATTGCTTCTAATGATGTCGGTACCATTCAATCTATTAAAGGGATTGGTGCAAAAACGGCTCAACGTGTAATTCTTGATCTAAAAGACAAGATTCTAAAATTATATCAAATTGAAGAAGTTTCTGGTTCTTCATACAATACAAATAAAGAAGAAGCGTTATCTGCATTAGAAGTTTTAGGTTATGTAAGGAAGAATGCAGAAAAAATATTGGAAAAAATTATTACCAATACTCCTAATGCGTCAGTAGAAGATTTAATAAAACAAGCTTTAAAACTATTATAGATTTGAAAAATTGGTTAACAAAAATATGTTCAGGTAAAAGCATTTTTTCCTTATTGATGTTGTTTGGGATAGATGCAATGGCTCAAGACACACCTACAATCACACAAGATAGTGTTAAAACGGGTTATAGCATTGGACAAATTGATTTACCTAATCCAACGAGCATATTAGAAGGGTATACTTATGATCCACAAACAGATCGTTACATTTATACAGCTACAGTTGATGGATTTAATATTAATTATCCGTTAATTTTAACTCCTGAAGAGTATGAAAAGTTAGCCACTAAAGAAGCTATTCGTAAACACTTTTATGAAAAAGGATTGGCAGCCGATGATAAAAAAGGAACCGATCAGGCGAAGCGAAATTTATTGCCAAAATACTATGTAAACTCTAAATTTTTTGAAGCTATTTTTGGCGGAAACACCATAGACGTCAAGCCTACAGGTACAGTAGAAGTTGATTTAGGTATTCGTTTCACAAAGCAAGATAATCCTTCCTTTTCTCCAAGAAATAGAAGGACAACTGCTTTTGATTTTAACCAAAGAATTTCTGTAGGTTTACAAGGGAAAGTCGGTACTAGAATGAATGTAAACATTAATTATGATACACAGTCTACGTTTGCTTTTCAAAATTTAATTAAGTTAGATTATTCTCCAACAGAAGATGATATTCTTCAGAAAATTGAAGTAGGAAATGTTAATTTCCCATTGTCAAATTCTTTAATCCGCGGAGCCCAAAGCTTATTTGGGGTAAAAGCCCAATTTAAATTTGGTAAAACAACTGTAACGGGCGTCTTTTCCGAACAAAAGTCCCAAACAAAATCAGTAATGTCTCAAGGAGGAGGAACCATTCAAGAGTTTGATTTTTTTGCTTTGGATTATGATGCTGATAAACACTACTTTTTATCTCAATATTTTAGAAATAAATATGACCAAGCGTTGAGAAGTTATCCTATAATTGATTCACGAGTACAAATCAAAAGAATTGAAGTTTGGGTAACCAATAAGCAAAATAGAGTTACAAACACAGATAACAATTTAAGAAATATTATTGCTTTACAAGATTTAGGAGAATCTAGATTAAATGGTATTGCTGATAATGAAGTAATAGGAGTCGATTTAGGTCTTTATCCCGCTTTTATCAATGTAGCTCCTGATTCTCCTACTGACAATAAAAATAATAAATTTGATCCTGGACAAATAGGGTCAAACTATTTGAATAGTAATATTAGAGAAATAGCCACAGCAAGTAATGGTTTCTCGACTGTTACAGGAATGAATGAAGGGCAGGACTATTCAAAATTAGAAAATGCAAGAAAGTTGTCTCCATCAGAGTATTCATTTCATCCACAGTTAGGTTATATTTCCTTGAATCAGAGGTTACAAAATGATGAGGTATTAGCGGTGGCTTATCAATATACGATAGGAGATGAAGTGTATCAAGTGGGTGAATTTGCAACAGATGGAGTTGAATCAACTCAGGTTAGTAATACAGGAGTTCCAACTACACAAGCTTTAATCTTGAAAATGTTAAAAGGAAGCTTGGTGGCGGTAAACGAACCAACTTGGGACTTGATGATGAAAAATATTTATCAAATTCCTGGTGGATCTCAATTGAATAAAGAAGATTTTAAATTCAATATTTTATATCAAGATCCTTCACCATTGAATTATATTTCTCAATCAGGTTTAGATCCATTACCAGCAGATGTACAAAACACCACTTTGTTAAAAGTATTAAACTTAGATAAATTGAATTTTACAAATGATCCTCAACCTAATGGAGATGGTTTTTTTGATTACTATCCTGGTTTAACTGTTGATCCACAATATGGTAGAATCATTTTTACAACCGTTGAGCCGTTTGGGTCGTATTTGTTTAAAAAATTGAGTCTAAATCCAAGTGAAAATTATGATGCTAACTTAACTTACAACTCTAATCAATCAAAATACGTATTCAGAACTCTTTATAAAGCTACACAAGCTGCTGCATTGCAAGAAAGTGCAAAAAACAAGTTTAAATTAAAAGGTAGTTTTAAATCTTCTGGCGGAGATGGAATTGCGCTAGGTGCATTCAACGTGCCTCAAGGGAGTGTAGTTGTAACAGCTGGTGGAAGAACATTGGTAGAAGGTGTAGATTATACCGTTAATTATCAAGCGGGTAGAGTTCAAATTTTAGATCCTGCTTTGACAGCTTCTAATACACCAATACAAGTTTCATTGGAAAATAATGCTGTTTTTGGGCAACAAACCAGAAGGTTTTATGGAGTTAATGTAGAACATAAATTTAATGATAAATTTTTTATAGGGGCTACTTTCTTAAAGTTATCCGAAAGACCTTTTACACAAAAATCAGATTATAACCAAGAATCTGTAAATAATACCATTGTAGGTTTTAATACTAATTTTTCAACAGAATTACCATTTTTAACCCGTTTAGTAAATAAGCTACCTAATGTAAAAACAGATGTGCCTTCCAATTTGTCTTTCCGAGGTGAGTTTGCTTATTTATTGCCAAACGCTCCAAAGACTGCTAATTTTAATGGTGAACCTACTTCTTATATAGATGATTTTGAAGGTTCTCAATCCAATATAGATTTGAAATCTCCTCAATCATGGGCTTTGGCTAGTGCACCGATTGGTTTTGGTGGTGAATTTGGTGAAGATATTTTGAATTATGGATATAAAAGATCAAAAATATCTTGGTATACTATTGATCCTGTTTTCTATACACAAGCTCCTTCTGGAATTGATAATAATGATTTGTCTTCAAATAAAACCAGAAGAATTTTTAGTCAAGAGTTATTTCCTAATGTTGATATTGCTCAAGGACAAACCAATGTAATTAGTACCTTAGATTTAACCTATTATCCTAGAGAACGAGGTCCTTATAATTACAATCCAATTGCCGCAGCAACTAATGGTTTTTCAGCTGCAGATGCACCTAATAATTGGGGTGGAATCATGCGTGCTATCAATACTACTAATTTTGAACAAGCAAACGTTGAGTACATTCAATTTTGGGTAATGGATCCATATTATGGAAATCCTGGTGATACCTCTAATAATACAAATACAGGTACGCTGACTTTTAATTTAGGAGAAATTAGTGAAGATATATTAAAAGATGGTAGAAAGTTATATGAAAACGGTTTGCCTGAAAATGGTGGAGCTCAGTCTACTATTCCTTCAAATTGGGGTAAAGTTCCAGCGTCACAGTCTTTGATTTATGCTTTTGATACGAATGAGGCTAATCGTCAGGTTCAAGATTTAGGTTTAAATGGATTGGCTGATGCCGAAGAAGCTGCAAAACATCCTGCTTTTGCCATTTATCCAGATCCCTCTGCTGATAACTATAATTTTTATCTCAACGCTTCTGGAAATGTATTAGAGCGTTACAAGAATTATAATGGTTTAGAAGGAAATTCGCCAGTAACTGTTACAGATACAAATCGTGGAAGTACAACTTTACCCGATGTAGAAGATTTGAACAGAGATAATACAATGAATACCATTAATGCATATTTTAAATTTAATGTGAATATTGCACCTAATCCACAAATTGGTCAAAATTACGTATCTGATATTAGAGAAACGACTCAAACCATGGCAAATGGTCAAACTACTATATCGCGTTGGGTACAATATAAAATTCCTATTCAAGAAGCTACAGCTGCAAATATTGAAGGGGCTATTTCAGATTTTAGAACCATTCGTTTTATGAGAATGTTTTTAACAGGATTTAATGAAGATATTACTCTTAGATTTGGGACATTAGACTTGGTTCGTGGTGAATGGAGAAGATATAATTCTTCATTAGATGTTACTGATCCAACGTTGGCTGACGATAATACAGGTTTTGATGTGGTTGCAGTTAATATTCAAGAAAATGCGAATAGAACACCTATTAATTATGTAACACCTCCTGGGGTAGATAGAGAACAGTTGTATAATAATAATAGCGTAATTAATCAAAATGAGCAATCGTTATCATTGCGAGTTTACAAAAAAGACGCTTCCTCTCCTGATTTAGGTGGATTAGAAAAAGGAGATGCTAGAGCCGTGTTTAAAAATGTTAGTGTAGATATGCGTCAATATAAAAAAATGCGTATGTTCTTGCATGCTGAAGCTTTGCAACCACCAACGGAAACACAACCATTACAGAATGACCAAATGACTGCCTTTATTCGTTTTGGTAATGATTTTACAGATAACTTCTATGAAGTAGAAATGCCTTTAAAAGTTAGTACTTTTGGAGATAATTCACCAAGTTCAGTTTGGCCAGCCGAAAACGAAATAGAATTGCCTTTGGCTTTATTAACACAATTGAAAAGCTTAAAATTAGCGAATGATCCTTTAATTGTTCCAGATGCTAATGGGGTTGCTTATTTGAATGAAAGGGTATTGGGTTCCGCTAACGATAGAATTAATGTCGGAATTAAAGGTAATCCTAACTTTGGTTTGGTACGAACTTTAATGGTAGGGGTTAAAAATAAAACATCTAATGATCCAATACGAGGTGAAGTTTGGTTTAATGAACTTCGTATGTCTGATATGGATAACAAAGGAGGTTATGCAGCCGTTGCTAATTTAGATTCGAATTTAGCGGATTTTGCAAATATTTCAGCTACTGGTAGAATGAGTACAATTGGTTTTGGTGGTATTGAGCAAGGGCCAAATGAGAGAAGTAGAGAAAATGTAAAACAATATGATATTGTTACTAATCTTAATTTAGGTAAAATGTTGCCTAAAAAATGGAAAGTTAATTTGCCATTTAATTATGCTGTTGGAGAGCAATTTATTACGCCTAAGTATGATCCACTTTATCAAGATATTGAATTAAATCAGATTCTTGACGCTACTTCTGATGCCTCTAGAAGAAGTGAAATCAAAAATAGAGCTATTGATTACACAAAAAGAACTAGTGTTAACTTCATTGGTGTTAAAAAAGAAAAGGGCGAAAATCAGAAATCTCATTTTTATGATGTAGAAAATCTTATTTTGTCTTATTCGTTTAATGAAATGCAACATCATGATTTTCAAATAGAAAGTTTAGTAGATCAGCAGCAGAAAACAGCAGTAGATTATGCTTATGCCTTTAAACCCGTAACAGTTGAGCCTTTTAAGAAGAATAAATTCTTTAAGAAAAGTGGATACTATAAAATGTTAAGTGACTTAAATTTCAACTTATTACCAAGTAATATTTCATTTAGCTCTAATATTATGCGTCAATTTAACAGACAACAATTTAGATTGATTGATGTACAAGGTATTGGTATTGATCCAATGTATAGAAGAAATTACTTTTTTAATTACCAATATGGTTTCAATTTCCCATTGACCAAGGCGTTGAAAGTAAATTATACAGTTGCTAATAACAATATTGTTAGAAATTACTTTGATGATAATAAAAATCCAATTGATGGACTAGATATTTGGCATGACTATTGGAATATTGGTACACCAAATACGCACAATCAACAATTGACAGTTAATTATGATTTGCCATTAAACAAAATACCAGCTCTAGGGTTTATTACTAAATCATCTTACATTTATACGAGTGATTTTAGTTGGCAGCGTTCTTCTGATGCCTTTTCAACATTTTTAGCCGGAGATGGTACGCTATATCAGTTGGGAAATACAATTCAAAATTCAGGTTCTCACAAGTTTAATATGAACTTGAATATGGATATGTTTTATAAATACATTGGATTAACAACTAAGAAGAATAATAAAGTAACTTCAAATGTTAAAAAGACACCACCTAAACCGGGAGAAAAATTAGCACCAACTGCAACTAAAACAATTTCTGAGGATAGAGGTCAATTGAGCAAATTTTTAATAGGGTTAGTTACTAGTGTTAAAAACATCCAATTGAACTATACTGAGAGTGGAGGAACGATGCTTCCTGGATATTTACCTGGCTTAGGATTCTTTGGTACATCCAAACCATCACTTGGTTTTGTTTTTGGAGATCAGTCAGACATTCGATATGAAGCAGCAAAATATGGATACCTTACTAATTATCCAGAGTTTAATCAGAACTTTACTCAAATTAAAACTAAACGATTTGATTATACTGCTCAAGTTGAACCTATTTCCGATTTAAAGATTGATTTAATAGCCGAGCGTAATTATTCTGAAAATTATTCTGAGCAATATGATGTTTCTCCAGACGGAATGTATAATTCACGTTCACCTTACAATACGGGTAATTTTAATATTTCTACTATTTTAATTAAAACAGCATTTAAAACAAGTAATGAAAATGAATCTGAAATTTTTGATCGTTTTAGGAAAAATAGATATGCCATCGCAACTAGGTTAGCAGAGGAGTATTATGGAGGTGGTGGTTATCCGGTAGATTTAGAAGGTTACCCAGTCGGATTTGGTAAAAATTCACAAAGGGTTTTATTGCCCGCTTTTGTTTCTGCTTATTCAGGAATTAAAACATCATCAGTTAATACAGGTTTGTTTAGAAATTTTCCACTTCCTAACTGGACGATTAAGTATACTGGTTTAATGAAAATAGATTGGTTTAAAGATAACTTTAAACGTTTTTCATTGCAACACGGATACCGTTCAAGTTATAGTGTAAATGCGTTCCGTTCTAATTTAAATCCTAATCCTATTGATTCAAACGGAAACTTTTATCCTGATGTTATTACTTCTAATGTTAACTTAACCGAACAGTTTAATCCATTAGTAATGATTGATTTTGAGATGAAAAATTCTTTTAATTTTAAGGTTGGTGTTAAGAAAGATAGAACTATGAATATGAGTTTTGACAACAATTTGTTGACCGAAGTACAAGGGCATGACTACACAATTGGTTTGGGTTATAGAATTAAGGATGTTACAATTAATTCAAAATTAGCAGACAATGCTACAGGGTTGATTAAAAGTGATGTGAATTTAAAAGCAGATTTTACTTTAAGAAGAAATATGACGATTGTTCGTTATTTAGATTATGATAACAATCAACTAGGTGGAGGACAAAATATTTGGTCAGTTAAGCTAACAGCTGATTATTCCTTTAGTAGAAATTTAACGGCTATTTTCTTTTACGATCATCAGTTTTCAAAGGCAATTATATCTACTGCTTTTCCAATAACTAACATACGTTCTGGTATAACGGTTAGATATAATTTTGGTAACTAAAAAATAAATAAAAAAATAAGCATAAATTTCAGAATAACTTTTAAATTTGTTCTCTAACAACAAGTAATATAATGATTGTTGCTAACTATTGATGTTTGCACTATCAAAATTAATTTTATTAAAATATGAATATTCCAGCAAATTTAAAGTACACTAAAGATCATGAATGGGTTTTATTAGAAGGTGATGTAGCAACAGTAGGGATTACTGATTTCGCGCAAAAAGAATTAGGCGATATTGTTTATGTTGAAGTAGAGACTTTAGATCAAACTCTTGCAAAAGATGAGGTTTTTGGTACAGTAGAAGCGGTTAAAACAGTATCTGATTTATTTTTACCTCTTTCAGGTGAAATTATTGAATTTAATGAAGAATTAGAATCTTCTCCAGAGAGTGTTAATTCTGATCCATATGGCGCAGGATGGATGATCAAAGTTAAAGTGTCTGATACGTCAGAAGTAGATTCATTATTGTCTAGTGATGCGTACAAAGCACTTATTGGGGCGTAATTTCTTCTTTTTTTTATCGATTGCTTGGACAGGGATAATTTTTTATCTCTGTTTAGCAGAATCCTCAAACTTGCCAAAAATTGCTTTTCCACTCAAAGATAAAATAGTTCATTTTTTCTTTTATTTTATTTTTGTTTTGCTTTTTGCTATCAGTTTAAAAAAAAGGAAAACAATTTTTCTAAGAAGAATTTTGATTTTTGCTATTCTCCTTGGGTTGTTGATAGAATTTATGCAAGAAATGTATACTAAATCTAGATCGTTCGATTGGTTTGATGTTCTTTCAAATGCTATTGGAGCGGCAGTTGGATTTTTTGTCGTCAATTACTTTTTATTTTCAAAACAAAAAATAAAATCTCACTGAAGTGAGATTTTTTAATTTACACTTAAAGCATGGATATTAAACAATATTTAGATTCAACATATTTAAAAACTGCTGAACAAGCCGGTATTTCTGAACAAGAGAATGAAAAAATAGTAGCAGCTTGTATACAAGAGGCTATTAATGAGCGATTTAAATTGATTATGATTCGGCCGCAATTTGTGAAATTAGCGAAACAAATGATAACCGAGCAAAAATCGGAGGTTTTAGTGGGTACTGTGATTGGTTTTCATGAAGGGACTACTACAATTGAAGAAAAATTGAATGAAGCTGAGCAAGCTGTTCAAGATGGTGTTGATGAATTAGATTATGTGGTTAATTTTCAAGCTTTCAAAGACGGGATTATTGATCTTGTAAAAAATGAAGTTTTATTAGGTACAAAATTTGGATTAAGCCATCATAGAGTTGTTAAGTGGATCATTGAAACAGCGGCATTAGATGGCTCGCAAATTATTCAGTTATCTTCTTTAATAAAAAATGTGGTTATTGCTCATTTTAAAGAAACAGATTATGATAAAGTTTTTGTAAAATCTTCAACAGGTTTCTATAAAACGGAAAATGGATTGCCTAATGGTGCTACTATTCCAGCCGTAAAGGCAATGTTAGAAAATGCATTTCCACTTCCAGTTAAGGCTTCGGGTGGAGTAAAAACTCAAGACGATGCCATTGAAATGATTAAATTAGGTGTTAAACGAATTGGAACATCTTCGGCAAAAGCTATCGTTGAAGGGAAAGAAAATAAGAGTGATTATTAATTTCTTCAAGTGTTACTATAAAATGTAAAAAACTCAAAATTGGGTTTATTTAAAGAAATCTTATTTATATCTTTGTGGCCAATTAATGAAGCCTTTGGAAACAACAACAAATAATACATCATTCTTGATAGATTTTAAAGAGATTACTAAAGCTGGTTTAGCTATTAGTGTTGTTTTTTCTTCTTTAGTGGGTTATCTTTTGGGCTACTCTGATGAGCATCCGTTCAACTGGTTTACTCTTTTTTTGTTGGCTATTGGTGGCTATTTCATGGTTGGAGCTTCAAATGTTTTTAATCAAGTGATTGAGAAAGATTTGGATGCTAAAATGGATCGTACAAAAAATAGACCACTCCCCTCTGGTAGAGTCTCATCTCAAAATGCATTATTGTTAGGGTTTGCTTTAACGTTAGCAGGTCTGATTATTTTGTATTTTATCAACCCTAAAACGGCTATGTTTGGTGCTATATCTATATTTATGTATGTAAGTATGTATACGCCGCTAAAGACGTTAACTCCTTTGTCTGTATTTGTGGGGGCTTTTCCTGGTGCTATACCTTTTATGTTGGGCTGGGTGGCTGCAACAGGTAACTTTGGAATTGAAGCAGGGACTTTGTTTTTGATTCAGTTCTTTTGGCAGTTTCCCCATTTTTGGGCTATAGGTTGGTTTTTGTTTGAAGATTATGAAAAAGCTGGTTTCTTCATGTTACCTACAGGTAAGCGTGATGCTAAAACAGCAATACAAATTATTTTATATACTTTTTGGTTGATAGTTGCTTCTGTGTTGCCAGTTTTTGGTTTTACTGGTGCTTTGACTTTGTCAATTGTGGGTACTGTAGTAGTAACCTTACTTGGTTTGTGGATGCTATATTTTGCCTTTAAATTATATAAAAATAGAGATGCAATTTCTGCAAAAAAATTAATGTTAGTTAGTGTAACTTATATAACTTTGTTGCAAATTGTCTATGTAATTGATAAATTTATTTAAAATGGAATTAACCGCTCAAGAACAATACGAGAGAAAAGCAAAGTCGTACAAGCTTTTGTTGCTTTTTGGAATGGTAAGCATCTTGATGATTTTTGCTGGATTTACAAGTGCTTACGTAGTCAGTAAATCAAGACCTGACTGGCTAAAAGATTTTGTTCTACCTTCAGCTTTTATTTGGAGTACTCTATCTATTTTGTTAGGTAGTTTAACTTTTCATATGGCGTTAAAAACTATAAAAAAAGGAGAAATTAAGAAAACAACGATATTTTTATTGTCTACTTTAGTGTTAGGGATATTGTTTGTTTTTTTACAATTTAAAGGTTTTGATCAGGTAATAGAGCAAGGTTATTTTTTTACAGGAAGTAATAGTAATGTTACTACTTCATTCTTGTATATCGTAGTGCTTGTGCACATTGTTCACTTATTTGGAGGTATTATTTCGCTTTTAATTGTAATTTATAATCATTTTAAACAAAAATACAATCCCGTGCAATACCTTGGTATTGAGCTAAGTGCATATTATTGGCACTTTATGGATTTTATATGGATTTACTTGTTTTTATTTTTCTATTTTTTCAAATAGAAAAAAAATAATAAATTTGGGAACTTTTTAACAAAAAACAATTTATGGGTGCTACAGTTACACATGAACACGCTTTATTAGACGGAGGACCAGGGCCAATGGGTGCAACCTATGGTAAAATGATGATGTGGTTCTTCATCGTATCAGATGCTTTAACATTCTCAGGGTTTATTGCAGCTTACGGATTTTCAAGATTTAAATTTATTGAAACTTGGCCAATTGCCGATGAAGTGTTTACTCACTTCCCTTTCTTACACGGAGTTACCGCTCCAATGTATTATGTAGCTTTGATGACATTTATCTTGATTTTCTCATCAGTTACTATGGTATTAGCAGTTGATGCTGGTCATCAAATGAAAAAATCTAAAGTAGCTTTCTACATGTTCTTAACTATTATTGGTGGATTCATCTTCTTAGGTTCACAGGCTTGGGAATGGAAGAATTTCATTAAAGGAGAATATGGAGCTGTGGAAACTAGAGGAGGATCTATTTTACAGTTTGTTGATAAAGAAGGTAAAAGGGTTGCTCTAGCTGATTTTGCAGCTAATTTACCTGAAGAAAGAGAACAATTAACTAGAGATAAAGGTTTTTGGTTTGAAAAAGAATCGTCAATTTCTGAGCATTCTGTTGCAGAAGTTATTGCTGGTTTCAAAGCAAATCCTAACCTTTTAATAAGAACTGAAGTTATCAATAAAGAGACTAAACATAAAACTACTTTATCAAGAGAAGAGTCTTTGAAAAAATTAGAGCAAGATGCAGTTTTAGTTGTTGAAGGTGCAAATCTTAAACACAATGAATATGGTCATAAATTATTTGCTGATTTCTTTTTCTTTATAACTGGTTTCCATGGATTTCACGTATTCTCTGGGGTTATCCTTAACATTTTAATTTTCTTTAATGTTATTATAGGGACATATGAGAAAAGAGGAAGTTATGAAATGGTTGAGAAAGTTGGATTATATTGGCACTTTGTAGACTTAGTTTGGGTGTTTGTATTTACCTTCTTCTATTTAGTTTAATCTTAGAAAAAAGAACGATATTATGGGACACGCACACGAGTCAAACACTAAAAGAATTTGGACTGTATTTGGAATACTGTCTGTAATTACAACATTTGAAGTTGCTTTAGGTATTATAAAACCTCATGTTTTACATCATGGTACTTTTTTAAGTATGAGTTTGTTGAACTGGATTTTCATTATTCTAACAGTTGTTAAAGCTTATTATATCATGTGGGCTTTCATGCACTTAGAAGGGGAAACAAAAAGTTTAAGATGGTCTATAGTTGCACCATTAGTTTTTTTGATTCTTTATTTATGTTTTATCATCTTAGTTGAAGGTGATTATGTTTTTGAAGTTTTCAAAAATTCACATTATAAATGGATATTTTAATA
>NZ_JAGKWP010000050.1 GCF_021151785.1 Flavobacterium sp. | reverse complement strand
TTATTAATAGAAATGAATTTTACATTTGAAATAAACAAATAAACGTATAATTATGAGCAATTTAATTCAACGACCACAATTAAAAGATAAGTATGATAATTTTATCAATGGAGCTTGGACAGCTCCTTCTACAGGTCAATATTTTGAGGTACTTTCTCCAGTAGATGGTAAATTAATGGCAAAGGCTGCCCATTCAGCTAAATTAGATATTGAGATGGCGGTAGATGCAGCCTATGATGCATTTCAAACTTGGAGTCAAACTTCCAAAACAGAAAGAAGTATTATTCTAAATAAAATTGCAGACCGTATTGAAGCAAATTTAGAATATATTGCAGCTGTAGAAACGCTAGATAATGGGAAGGCAATCAGAGAAACCATGGCAGCTGATATTCCTTTAGCTATTGATCATTTTAGATATTTTGCTAGTGTGATTCGTGCAGAGGAGGGTTCCATTAGCGAATTAGATAAAAATACAGTGTCCATTATTGTGCACGAACCTATTGGTGTAGTAGCCCAAATTATTCCTTGGAATTTCCCAATATTAATGGCTGTTTGGAAATTAGCTCCAGCTTTAGCAGCAGGAAATTGTGTGGTGTTAAAGCCTGCAGAAAGTACACCTATTTCAGTTATGGTTTTGATGGAACTTATTCAAGATTTAATTCCAGCAGGGGTAATTAATGTGGTGAACGGTTTTGGTGCCGAGTTAGGACGCACTTTGGTAACGAATCCAAAAGTAGCAAAAGCAGCTTTTACAGGTTCTACTGCTACTGGAAGAATGGTGATGCAATATGCTACAGAAAATATTATTCCAGTAACATTAGAATTGGGAGGTAAATCGCCAAATATCTTTTTCCCTTCAGTAATGGATGCTGACGATGAATTTTTTGACAAAGCACTTGAAGGGGTGGCTTTATTTGCACTAAATCAAGGTGAAGTATGTACTTGTCCTTCACGATTATTAGTACATGAATCTATTTTTGATGCCTTCATGGAGCGTGCTATTCAGCGTATTAAATCAATTAAAACAGGAAATCCTTTTGATCCAACTGTTATGATGGGAGCTCAAGCATCTCAAATTCAAAAAGATAAAATATTATCTTATATCAAATTAGGAAAAGAAGAGGGGGCTGAATTACTTTGTGGAGGTGATGTAAATCATTTAGGAGGAGAATTAGAAGGAGGATATTACATTCAGCCTACAGTATTCAAAGGACATAACAAAATGCGTATTTTCCAAGAAGAAATTTTTGGACCTGTGTTAGCCGTAACTTCATTCAAAACTACTGAAGAAGCAATAGCTATTGCTAATGATACTATGTATGGATTAGGAGCTGGTGTTTGGACACGTGATGCACACGAGTTGTATCAAGTTCCTAGAGCTATTAAAGCAGGTAGAGTATGGGTAAATCAATATCATGCATATCCTGCGGGTGCGCCTTTTGGAGGGTATAAACAATCGGGAATTGGTAGAGAAAATCATAAAATGATGTTAGATCATTACCGTCAAACTAAAAATATGTTGATTTCATATGATAAAAATAAATTGGGATTCTTTTAAAATGTTCATTTAGAGGATAGTTTTAACCGCAGATTTTCATTAAATTGAGAATTTGCGGTTTATGTTTAATTAAATTTAGAGGTAAATGAAACGATTAAGCGTAACACCAAAAGCAATGGAAGTTATTCAATTGCTAGAAGAAAAGTTTGGTAATTTAATGTTTTATCAAGCAGGTGGATGTTGTGAAGGAACACAACCCCAATGTTTTGAAGAAGGAGGTTTCTATTTGAGAACAGGAGATGTTTGTATAGGTGAAATTAAAGAATATAAATTCTGGATTGATAAAGATTTATTTGAATATTGGCAATATTCACATTTTGAATTGGATGTAACCGATGGGTTTGGTCCTGGTGGATTTTCACTAGAAACACCTTTTGGAAAAACATTTAAAGTAAATTATCGCTTATTTACTGATGAGGAAATAAATGCATTACCCGAAGTAATTCGTTGGGAATAAATCAGCTATTGTAATTCATCAATTGATATTGTTTAGGAGTTACCCCTTCATATTTTTTGAAAATTCTAATAAAGTAATTGCAGTCTTCAAAACCAGAAGCGTAAGAAACTTCATTGATTTGCATGTTTGGATTACTTAATAATTTTTTTGCATATTTAATTTTCTCATTTAAAATATATTCAATAGGACTCATTCCCATTTCTCTTTTAAAGTATCGGTAAAATGAGGTAGTACTCATACATGCTTGATCGCTTAAGTCTTTCAATTGTATTGATTCTCTAATATTTTTTCGGATGTAATCTATACTAGGAGATATAGGGCTATTTGAGTCTAATAAGGTAGTATTATCAAATCGTTTTACTGTTTGTGTTTGTATGATTCGGATAATAAGTTCTTGTAAGGTTAAATCAGCAATTACATCTTTGGTAATTGAAGAACCCATGCATTCTTTGATTAATTTATTGATGGTAGCTGCTAGTTCTACATTGTTATAAAAAAAATAGTTTTCATGATCTAATTTCCAACTGTTGTTTTTGCCCTCTTTAGGATATTTTTCGTTTAAATAATCTAAAGTATCTAAAATGATTTTATGATCAATTGCTAAAGCAATACATTGAGTTGGGTTATCTTTACTAGCTTCAGGAAAATCAATCTTCATTTCAACATTTTGAGGCACAATTACGGTTTCTCCAGGTAAGTATTCAAAACTTGGGTCTTCAAATAAATGCATTACTTTTTTTCCACGTAGCATGCTAGTGACAACTAAATCATTAAATTTTAATGGAACCAACTCAGATTCTTGATAGGTTTCAAAAATATTTAATTCACAATGATTTAATGAAAAAATCGTCCGGTTTTCAACTAGTGTTTTTAACGATTTTTCATGTGTTAATTGTGGTGTAAATAATAAAGCTTTATTTGGCATAAGTAGTTCCTTTGTAAAAGCAATATACAAAAAAAGCAACTAAGAATAGTTGCTTTCAATTTATTTTTTTAAGAAAGAAATCAGTCCTTTGAAATAGGTTTTTTGGTCGTCATAAAAGGCCATGTGACTGCCCTTAGGGCAATATAAAAAAGTTCCCTTTTGTACTAATTTAGCAATTTCTTCCATGTGCTTAGGGTCCATAGTGTCATATTTGGCACCAATGCTTAAAGTAGGGATTTTAATATGCTTTAAGTCCTTTTTACGATCCCATTTTTCTAATTTTCCAGAAATCCCAAATTCACTGGGACCTTGCATCGTAACATATAGTGATTGATTCATCTTACTGAATGATCGTGTTACGGGTTCTGGCCAATCCTTTGAAGGCAAACGTAAGACATGTTTTTCATAAAAATGGGGTGTTAATAGTTCCATATATCTTGGATTTGAAAAGTCTTTATTAGCTTCAATACGTCTTATTTCATCCAATATTTTTGGTTCAAATTGAGGGGCAAGAACTTTCTCTGCATATTTACCGTATTCTGGACAACTGGCCATCATATTGGAGATGATTAAACCTTTCATATTGTTTTGGTATTTTAACGAATATTCCATAGCTAAAATTCCACCCCACGAATGTCCTAACAAATAAAAATTGGAAGCATCTAAACCCAATGCTTTTCGTACTTGTTCAACTTCTTCTACATATCGAGACAAATCCCACATAGTTGTATCTTTTGGATTGTCAGAATTGCCACAGCCTAATTGGTCATAATATATAAATTCAATTCCTTCAGCTGGAAAATAATTTTCGAAACATTCAAAATATTCATGAGTGGCTCCTGGTCCACCATTTAAGAGCAAAACTTTTATTTTAGGGTTGTTTCCAATGCGTTTAGTCCAAACATTAAAAATGCCTTTAGAGGTTTGTATGGGAATTTTTTTAATTCCTCCATTTTGAATACTATCTGTTGATTGTGCATAATATTCGCGCACTAGGTTTGAGGAGCCTTCCTCTTTCTTACAACTCCATAAGTTCATTGCAAGAAGCAAAAATGCAACTATTTTTTTCATGAGTTTTATTTTTAGGGTAAGTTACAAAATTTCTTCCACGTGTTTTTTTATGTTTGTGGCTATTTTTGCAATAGGTAAATCATTTTCATCTCCACCAAAAGGGTCTTCAATTTCTTCAGCAATTAACTCTAAACTAGCTAATACATAGAAAATAAATATTACAACAGGTATAACATAGTACCCCAAGCTAAAAACAAAGCTAAAAGGTAAAGTCATAATATAAAAGAAAATGAATTTTTTAATGAACGCACTGTAGGAATAGGGAATGGGCGTGTTTTTAATACGTTCACAAGCTCCACAAACTTCAGTAAAAGCACGTAACTCACTGTTAATTATAATGAGTTGGTCTCCAGTTATACGGTTAGATTTATATAAATCATTAATTTTTGAAAATAGCATTTTGGCTACTTGATTTGGCTTGTGTTTGGTATGATCAATTTCAAGATCGAATCCTTCAAATAACATTTTACTCACTTCTTCATTAGTTAAGTGTTTGGCTAAAATAGAAGCATAACTTGGAATCAATTTTTTAAAATAATATTTATCGTTTTCATGCTCTAAAATGCAAGATAATTTTAAAGCTAAATTTCTACTATTATTAACGAGATTACCCCATAATTTTCTTCCTTCCCACCATCGATCATAAGCAGTATTCGTACGATATGCTAAAAGTAACGACAATACAAAACCAACAGTGGTATGCATTATAGAAATGTTTTTTACATGACTATTCTCACTAAGTTTGAAGTAGTGAATCTCGAAATAGCAAATTGTCCCTGAATATATTCCAATAAGAAACATCATGGGTAACAGTTTTCTAAATGTATCTGATTTATGAAATTTAAATATAAATGTAATCCAATCTTTTGGGTTGTATTGTACCATAGAATTAATTTAAGTTCAGTGTACCCGCTAATTCTTTTAAACTAATTTCTGCTAATTTAGTAAGGTATTTGGCATTGCTTAATCGAACTAAAGCAGTTACATAATTTTCTTGAGCAGTTCTAAATTCGATAGTAGTAATTGTACCGATTTTAAATTTTGCTAATGTAATGTCTAGATTTTGTTTGGCAATTGCGGCATTTCTATCTTCAACTTGTATCAAATTTAAATTTGATTGATAACTTGCATAAGAACTAGCAAGTTGAGCATGCAAGCTCTGTTTAAACAAACTAATCTGTGTAGTAGCATTTTCAATTCCAATTTTGGCTATTTTTTCATTTCTATTTTGACTCATTCCATTAAAAATTGGCACAGAAGCTGAGATTCCATAGACAAAACCATTTCCGTTAGATTGAGTTACAAAGCCTAATGAAGCTTCACTTCTTGTAAAGTTGTAGCCAGAATTGATTCGAACTGTAGGATAGCGATTTCCTTTGGTTTCTTTCAGTTGTAATTCTGCGATTTTTTTATTTAAAATCTGAGCTTGCAGTTCTGGATTTTGTTGTTCAGCGGCCTCTTTGAGGGGTTGTAGAGTTAAGGTGGCATCAATGTTAATATCTTTTTCAACAATAAAATCGGTCATGATGTCACGAGCTAATATCTCATTCAATTTAATTTTCGACATTTGATACATTTCTAAAGCTTTCAATCGATTGCTAATATCAGCATTTAAATCCACCTCAGCATTTAAAACTTCCAATTTAGCCGCTTTTCCTATACTATATCTATTTTTAGCGGTAGTCAAACGCTGATTAGAGATCAAAAGTGCTGTATCAATAGCTTGTAGTTGCTGTTGTTGTTGAACTAAATCAAAATAAGTAGCGTATACATCACTTATTTTTGTACTAATGGTTCGTTTTAAATTGGCTTCTCCTTGTTGTTTTAAGGTTTCGAAACGCTCTTTGCGAGTAAACATTTTTAATCCATCAAATACCGTCCAATCTAAACCAACTCCATAAGTTAAATTCATGTTTTTAGCTCCCTTCAATTGTCGAACAGTTCCATCTCCTTGTGTTTGTTTGGTATCTAAAATAGAATTGTTGTTGACCACATTAGCACTTACATTGGGTAACATTCCTGCGTTTCCAATGCTGTTGTTGTAATCGGCAATTTTTACTTCATTTTTAGCTATGGTAATTTCATAATTGTTTTCTAATGCAATCTTCACTGCATTTTCGAGTGTTAACAATTCTTGACTTTTTGCTCCAAAGCCAAGTAAAAGTAGTAGCAAGTGTAGTATTGTATTTTTTTTCATGGATATCATAAATATACTTATAGGCTTTTATTTTTCTAAAGCGTCAATATTATCAAATTCGGGTTTATGTTTTCGTGCTTTAGACCACATCATGTAGAAAGCAGGAATCACAAATAAAGTTAAAATTAGTGAGAAAATTGTTCCTCCAACAATGACTACTCCCATTCCTATTCTACTCGTAGAAGCCGCTCCTAAAGATAATGCAATGGGTAATGCTCCCAGTGCAATAGCTAAGCTAGTCATTAAAATAGGACGTAATCTTGCTTCAGAAGCTTCAATTATGGCATCGTATTTAGATTTGCCTTGTTCCCGAAGTTGATTAGCAAATTCTACGATCAAAATACCATTTTTAGTTACCAATCCGATTAACATTACAGTTCCAATTTGACTAAAAATATTCCAAGATTGTCCAAATAGCCATAAAGAGAACAAAGCACCAGCTACAGCCATAGGTACTGTTAAAATAATAATTAATGGATCAATAAAACTTTCAAATTGTGCCGATAATATTAAGTAAATTAGTAACAAAGCTAAACCAAATGCAAAAGAAGTATTGGAACTACTTTCTACAAAATCTCTAGATTCCCCTCCTAAATCGGTAGTAAATGTGTCGTCTAATACTTTAGCTTTTATCTCATCCATGGCTTGAATACCATCACTGATACTTTTACCAGGTGCCAAGGCAGCAGATACGGTAGCAGACATGTAACGATTGTTATGGAATAATTGAGGAGGATTACTTTGTTCATCTACTTTTACTACATTATCCATTTGAATCAGTTCTCCTTTATTATTTTTTACAAACATAGATGTTAAATCTAATGGGTCTGCACGGTCAATATCTTCAAATTGTCCTATAACTTGGTATTGTTTACCATCTTTCATAAAGTATCCAAAACGTTGACCGCTCAATGAAAGTTGTAAAGTTTGAGCTATATCTAGAACCGAAATACCTAAACTTTCTGCTTTTTCTCTATCAATAGTAACATTAATTTCAGGTTTGTTAAATTTCAAGTTAACATCTACATTTGAAAAAGTTTCATTTTTATTGGCTTGTTCCATAAACTGAGGAATCTTTTCTCGTAATTTTTCAAAGTTAGGTGCTTGAATAATGTATTGAATTGGCATTCCACCTCTACGATTAACAGCAATAGTTGGTTGTTCAGAAATGGCTACTTTTGCATCTGTATATTTCTTAGTCCATTTTGTTAAGCTTTCAGCAATTTCTTTTTGTTTCTTTTCGCGTTCTTCAGTTCCTTTTAGTGCCAATCGAACTCTTCCGGTATTAACAGATGAAGTAAGGAATCCAGGAGCCGTAATGACTAGTGCAATTTTTTTCTCAGGTATTGAATCAGTTATTAATTGACTCAGTTCTTGCATAAATCGATCAGTATACTCGTAGGAAGCACCTTCTGGCGCGGTTACACTTGCAACTACTAAATCTCGATCCTCATACGGTGCTGTTTCTTTCGGAAGAATTGTAAAGAACAAAACAATTAAGCCAATACATAATGCTACAATTGGATAACTGATCCACTTGCGTTTCATGAAATTTTTCAAAGAAGTTGCATAACCTTCATTAAGACTTACAAAATAAGGCTCTGTAAATTCATAAAATTTGGTACGTTTATGCCCCCCTTCTTTCATTAAATAAGCATTCAACATTGGGGTTAAGGTTAAGGACACAAAAGCAGAAATCAATACGGCTGCACCAATAACAACACCAAATTCCCTAAAAAGTCGTCCCACAAACCCTTCAAGAAAGATAATGGGTAAGAATACAGCTGCTAAGGTGATTGATATTGAAATTACTGCAAAAAAGATTTCATTAGCTCCTTTAATTGCCGCTTCAATGGGCGACATACCTTCCTCAACTTTTTTAAATATGTTTTCGGTTACTACAATTCCATCGTCAACAACTAAACCAGTGGCTAAAACAATAGCAAGTAAGGTAAGAACATTTACTGAAAAGCCACATAGATACATAATGAAAAAGGTAGCAATTAAGGATACAGGAATATCAATTAACGGGCGAAAAGCAATGGACCAATCTCTAAAAAATAAAAAGATAATAAGTATTACCAATATGATAGAAATTAATAAAGTTTCAGCTACTTCAACTACTGATTTTTTGATAAATAGAGTGTTGTCTAGGGCAATATTTAATTTAATGTCTTTTGGTAAATCTTTTTTTAATAAATCATATTGCTTGTAAAACTCTTTAGCAATGTCAAGGTAATTGGTTCCAGGTCTTGGTACTAAAGCTAAACCTACCATTGATTGTCCATCTGCACTAAATCGAGTTTCTAAGTTCTCGGCTTCAAGAGAGGCATTCCCTACATCACTTAAACGTACTATTTTTTCACCTTCGGCAAGTATAATGATATCATTAAATTCTTTTTCTGATTGTAAATTACCAATTGTTTTAACCGTTAATTCGGTCGCGTTTCCTGTTAATTTTCCTGAGGGTAATTCAACATTTTGTTTCTGCAAGGCGTTTCTAACATCGGCTACAGTTACACCATAGGAAGTGAGTTTAATAGGGTCAATCCATAAGCGCATTGCATATCTTTTTTGACCCCAAATTTGTACACTACTCACACCAGGAATGGTTTGAAGTCGTTCTGCAATTACATTTTCTGCATAATCACTAATAGCTAATTGATCTTTAGTATCACTTTGAACGGTCATAGTGATAATAGGGTCTGAATCAGCATCTGCTTTAGAAACAACTGGTGGTGCATCAATATCTTGAGGTAAATTTCGAACGGCTTGCGATACTTTATCACGAACATCATTGGCGGCTTCCTCTAAGTTTTTTTCTAATTTAAATTCGATAGTGATGTTACTAGAACCTTGATTACTTGATGAAGTAATATTTCGAATACCATCAATTGAATTGATTGCTTTCTCTAATGGTTCTGTAATTTGGGATTCAATGATATCTGCATTTGCTCCTGTGTAATTTGTACGAACCGAAATTTGAGCGGGATCAATAGAAGGAAATTCTCTTACGCCCAAATAACTGTATCCTATAATTCCAAAAAGAATGATAGTTAGATTTACAACTATGGTAAAAACAGGTCTTTTGATACTTAAAGTGGATAAACTCATACTTAGATGCTCCTTATTTCAATTTAACTTTAATGTCTGCTTCATTCTTTAACGCCATAATTCCTGTTAGTAATAAGGTGTCTCCTTTTTCTAACCCAGAGGTAACAATAACATCTTTATCAGTTCTAGTTAAGGTTTCAACTTTAACCTCTTTTGCTTTTAATCCATTGGCGATAAATACTTTTTTACCGTCTTGAATTGGGATTACACATTCAGATGGTACGATAAAGGCATTTTCTATATTTTTCAATGGAAGCGCCACTTGTGCAAAAGTTCCAGGTATTAATTTATTTGAACTATTGTTAGCTAAAGCTCTAATCTTGAGTGTTCTTGTATTGGTCTCTATACTTGGTTCTAAGGCATATATTTTAGCTTTAAAGACTTGCGATACATTCGGGATAGTGAAAGTTACTTCTTTATCTTTTTGAATATCAGAGGCATATTTTTCAGGGATTGAAAAAGTAATTTTTACTTCATTGTTACTCACTAACTTTGCAATTTGTGTGCTTGGAGTCACATAAGTGCCTGGGGATATATATCTTAAACCAATTTTTCCAGAAAATGGAGCTTTTACTGTTGTCTTTGCAAGTTGGGCCTGAATGAGTTGGGTTTGTGCTTGTGCACTTCTAAAATCGGCTGTTGCTATATCAAATTCTTCCTGACTAATAGCATCTTTTTCTAAAAGCAATTTTGCTCTACGTGCATTTTCACTGGCTAAATTTTGCTTGGTTTTTGCTTGTGCAAGTTGAGCTCTTAATTCTAAGTCATCTATTTTAAAAAGCACTTGTCCTTTGGTAACAAAACTTCCTTCTTTGAAAAGAATTGATTTCACAATGCCAGAAATTTCACTTCTCAAGTCGATTTCTTCACTTGCTTCAATAGAACCAGCTATATTAATGGTGTTGTTGAAATTTTCTGGAGTTAGAATTTTCGCCTTAACTTCAATTGGTGGTTTTTTATCTTCTTTTCCTCCTTTTTCATTTTGAGCTTTGTTTTTAACAATTCGGTAGGTGATTAATCCACCTAAAGATATAACTACTAACGTGATAATTATTTTCTTTGCTTGCATTATCTAGTAACTTTTGAATTTAATTTTTTTCAAAAGTACTTTATCTATTTAGAATAGGGGGTAGTGTTAAAAATTATTTAACATTTGTAGTTACAAATATCACGTTTGTTTCACTTAAACGAAAGAGTTATAACATTATTAGGTTTTTAACTGATATAATTCCAGATGTTTTTCTTTTTGCTTAAAGCTAAAAATACTTCTTTTAATTTAGCATGGATAGGATTACTCAAACTTGGATCTTCTTTAAGTAAGCGTACGGCTAAGTGTCGTGCTACTTGTAAAATGTCTCTATCTTTTACCAAATCAGCAATTTGAAGATTTAAGATACCACTTTGCTGAGTTCCCATTATGTCTCCAGGACCTCTAAGTTTTAAATCAACTTCTGCAATTTCAAAGCCATCATTGGTACGAACCATAGTTTCCATCCTCGTTTTACTGTCCTCACTCAATTTAAATCCAGTCATAAGAATACAGTAACTTTGCTCTGCTCCACGTCCTACTCGCCCTCGCAACTGATGCAATTGAGATAATCCAAAGCGTTCTGCACTTTCAATAACCATTACAGAAGCATTTGGAACATTAACCCCTACTTCAATTACAGTTGTAGCAATCATAATATTGGTTTTTCCTTCCACAAATCGTTTCATTTCTTCGTCTTTGTCTGTAGGTTTCATTTTACCATGAACAATCGATATAGAATAATGTGGTAGCGGGAAATCTCTTGAAATACTTTCATAGCCGTCCATTAAATCTTTATAATCCATTTTTTCAGATTCTTGAATTAACGGATACACAATATATACTTGACGGCCTTTAGCAATCTCATCTTTTAAAAATTTCCAAACTTTTAAACGATGCGCATCATATCGATGAACGGTTTGGATGGGTTTTCTTCCAGGAGGTAATTCGTCAATCACAGAAATATCCAAATCACCATATAAACTCATAGCTAGCGTTCTTGGTATGGGGGTAGCTGTCATGACTAAAATGTGAGGAGGTATGGTAGCTTTTTTCCATAGTCTGCTTCGTTGTTCTACTCCAAATCGATGTTGTTCATCTATAATGGCTAAACCAAGATTGTTAAATTGAACTTTGTCTTCTAATAAGGCATGTGTACCAATTAAAATATCCAATGTACCTTCTTCTAATTCTTGATATATAATTTTTCTTTCCGCAGGTTTAGTTGAACCAGTCAGTAGTTTTATATTTAATTGTAATGGTTGGGCTAATTCACTTATCCCCATGAAATGTTGGTTGGCTAAAATCTCTGTTGGTGCCATCAAACAACTCTGAAATCCGTTATCTTTTGCAAGTAGCATACACATTAATGCTACGATTGTTTTGCCTGACCCCACATCTCCTTGTAACAACCGATTCATTTGGGCATGACTACCTAAATCATTACGTATTTCTTTTAATACTCTTTTTTGAGCTTGGGTCAAATCAAAAGGAAGATGATTTTTGTAAAAGGTGTTAAAATAAGTGCCTACATGTTCAAAGGGTTGTCCTTTTATTTTATGTTTGCGAATTAAATTTTTAGTAATCAATTGTAGTTGAATGAAGAATAACTCTTCAAATTTAAGACGAAATTGAGCTTTAGCAAGTAATTCCTGACTTTTAGGGAAATGAATATTGAACAAGGCTATATTTTTGGGTACCAAATGCAATTCATTGATAATTGAATCTGGCAAGGTTTCGGTAAATAAAGCTTGAGTTTCGATAAACAACTGTTGCATTAGCTTTGAAATTACTTTGCTGTTAATCCCTTTGTTATTTAATTTTTCAGTACTAGGATAAACAGGTTGCATGGCACTTCTTAAACTAGCTTTGTGAGTTTCTAATGTTTCTAATTCAGGGTGCGCCATATTAAACGTTCCATTGAATGAGGTCACTTTTCCGAAAATGACATAGACAGTGTTTAATTGTAAACTTTCTTTAATCCATTTTTGGCCTTGGAACCAAACTAATTCCATTTGACCCGTATCATCAACAAAAGTGGCCACTAATCGGGAACGACCTTTGCCTTGTTCAACAGTTTTAAGGTGGATTACTTTTCCAATTATTTGAACTTCAGAATTACTGTTTTGTAATTCATTAATTTTGTAATAGCGCGTTCTGTCTATATAACGATTTGGATATAAATTCAATAAATCGCCATATTGATGTATATTTAATTCTTTACGCAGGAGGTCTCCTCGTTGGGGTCCTACACCTTTTAAAAATTCGATAGAAGTTTCAAGTAAATTCAAAACGAGATGTGCTAATGAAATGCTAGCCCAAATTTCAACAATAAAAAATCAAAATGCAAATTATTTATGTGCTGAACGTTAAAACTATTTCGGAATTAAATCGCAAAAATAAAATCCGTTATTAACTATATTTTCGGAACAAAGATTTTCTTCTTCCACAGTTTTTGGTTTTGGATAGGTTCGGTGTACAATGGTTCCTGTTTCAAAGGCAATAGGTGTTTTGAAAAGAGGACCATCAAAAATAAAGGTATGAAATTCTCCGTTTTCTCCACATGGGTCTACTTCTGTTGGCAGGTCATTTAAAAATGACTCATCAAAGAGGCGTCCCACAAACTCTTTTCCTAAATAGGCATCGTTAACACAAACCACAATGGCCTTAAACCCTAAACTTATTAATTCTTTAGCTAGTTGAAGTGTGCCTTTTTTCCACAAGGGAAAATGGGCTTTAAATGATAGCTGATCTAATTGATGCTCTCTATATTCACGCAAATCTTCTAAAAAAATATCCCCAAAAATGGAATTCATACAATTTTTATGTATAAAGTATTGAAGATTGGAACGCATTATTGTTTCATAATCTTCCATGCTTGGTGTTTCAGGAAAAGTTACTTTTATTAATGGAATACCGATGCTTTCGGCTTGCAATTCAACCAATTCAGTTCTAACACCATGCATAGAAACTCTGTTGAAAACACTATTGATACTTGTAAATAAATGCGTTACTTCAAAGGTTTTGTTTTTTTGGGTGTAATATAGTGCTAATGCAGCATCTTTTCCGCTACTCCAATTGATGAATGCTTTTTTCATGGTAATTATTTGTGGTAAAAATACAAATTGCATAAACAAGTTTGTACTTTTGTTTGAAACAAAAAGCGATGCGTTATATATTATTCCTTTTATCTATTTTTTCGTATTCTCAACAAACCTTATCGGTAGATTTTATAAAATGTACTGCCAAGGTACTGCCTGATTTTGAATCAAAATCAATTTCTGGAGAAATTAGCTATCAATTTAAAGTTTTGAATAAGATTGATTCTATACGAATTGATGCCAAAAATATGTTCATAAATAGTGATATTAAAATCAACGGAAAGCGAGTAGGTTACAAATATAACAACAAAGAAATTGTTTTATTTGAAGGTTACACTAAAGGAAGTAATAAATTAGAATTTACTTATGAATGTAAACCTAAGCAAACCCTTTATTTCGTTGGTTCAACCGATGATTTTCAAATTTGGACACAAGGACAAGGTCGATACACCAGTTATTGGTTACCTAGTTTTGATGATGTAAATGAAAAAGTTATTTTTAATATTTCATTTGAAATTGATTATAAATTAGCTTTTTACACTGGATTTTCAAACGGAAAAGCTGTTTCTGAAAAAAAGAGAAGAATAAAATTTAGAGATTCATTTATTAATGAACCAACTAATGCTGTTTACAAGTTTAAAATGAAAAAGCCAATGTCATCTTATTTAGTAATGTTGGCCATTGGTCAATTTACTAAAAAGGATTTTAAGAGTAAATCAGGCACACCAATTGAGTTATGGTATGATATAAGAGACGAAGCTAAGTTTGAGCCCACCTATCGCTATTCTAAAGAAATTTTTGATTATTTAGAACAAGAAATTCAATTTAAATATCCTTGGCAAATTTACCGTCAAGTACCGGTTCGCGATTTTTTATATGCGGGCATGGAAAATACAACATCTACTATTTTTGCTCAAGATTTTGTAGTGGATTCAATAGGTTTTAATGATCGAAATTACATCAATGTTAATGCACATGAATTGGCTCATCAATGGTTTGGTGATGTGGTAACGGCTACGTCTAGTAAACATCATTGGTTACAAGAAGGATTTGCAACGTATTATGCTTTATTAGCTGAACAACATATTTTTGGTGACGATTATTTTTATAATGAATTGTATGATTATGCTTTGCAATTGAGTAAGGCTGCTAAAACAGATACGATACCCGTACTTAATGAAAAAGCGAGTTCGTTGTCTTTTTATAAAAAAGGAGCTTGGGCATTGCATGTTATGCGAGAACAAGTAGGAGCAAAGGCTTTTCAAAAAATAGTAAAAAATTATCTTAGAAAGTACCAATTTAAAAATGTTTCTACGGCTGATTTTTTAGCTGAAGTAAAGAAGATAGTTCCTTCTTTTGATGTTGTAACCTTTCAAAAAGAATGGTTAGAAACCCCTGGTTTTGATATGAAAACGGCCGAAATTTATTTAACAAAGAATAAGGCTGTCTCTACCTATCTTTCATTAGTTAAGAAAAAGGCTGATATGGCCACTTACAAAGAAATTTTGACTACTGAAACTTATTTTCCTGTCAAGCAATATTTGTTTTATCGAATGGCAGCAGTTCCTTTTGAAAAGAAAAAAGAGTTAATCGAATTGGGAATGAAACAGAACTTGTACATTCGTCAAGCTATTGCTGAGACTGTTGAGAAAATTCCACTTGAATTTAAATCACAATACGAATCTTTATTGAAAGACGCGTCTTATAAAACCAAGGAAATAGCCTTAATTAATTTATGTGAAAATTTTCCAGATAATGCCAATTCCTACTTAGAGCAAACTAAGAATATTATTGGAAATAATGATTTTAGTTTTAAAATAACATGGCTAAAATTATACTATCTTAATGGAAATAATGCACAATTTGAGAGAAATGATATTATTACACAATTAATCGCTTTTACTCATGTAAATTTTGAAAGTGCTGTCCGTCAAAATGCGTTAGAAGCACTACTCGATTTAGACCCTCATAATGAAAAGGTAATTGAAGCATTGTTTTTAGCTTCTCAACATCACAAATGGCAGTTTACAATGTTTGCGCGAAATACCATTCGAAAATTATTGAAAGACCCTATTTTCCGTCAAAAAGTAGAAGAAATAGCAGTAAAATCTAAAGACTCTTTAAAAGTGACTTATGAGAAGTTTTTGAATGAATAGAAAAAACCTGTCGTTTTTAATTCGACAGGTTTTTAACTAGAATACACGTTTCAATTCTTCTTTTATAAAACTTATTGCAATTGCACTTAATGACTCCGACTGTGAGGCATCTAACAGAAATTTGTTTCTTAATTCTTCTCCTGTTTGTACTTCACCACCGATAGATACCGTTCTTAATTGGGCTACAATACTATTTTTAGTTTTCATAATTACTTCCCAACATTCACCTGTTAAGTAAATTTGTTGCGTTAAATTATGTTCGTATTCAGTTTGAATATTATGAATTAATAAAGTGGCATAACTTGGAGCGTCTAGTGTTCCTGGTTCTACACGCATCATTAAATTAACCGGATTGATTCGCTCTAAAAATAAAACCATTCTTTCATAAGCCTGCAAACGAATGGGCAAAGCTTGTTTTTGATTTTCACGTAAGAGTTCAAATTTTCTTCGGTTTTCTTCTGCTGTAAAAAAGCGTTGCGACATCACAAATGCAACCCCTCCAGTAATTAAAGCAGGAATCGTATAAGCTGCAATTTCTAATAATTTATCTTCTATCGCCATAATTTCAGTTTTTTTACAAAAATATAAT
>NZ_JAGKWP010000049.1 GCF_021151785.1 Flavobacterium sp. | reverse complement strand
CTTTTACATGTGACAAAATGTCGGATTTTAAATTTTGTAACAGATTCTTTTTATTGTGTAAATGATTTTCAGTAAACATTTGGTAATTTTGTAGAAGTAAATTGTTTAATCATGAAGAAAATTATTTTTTTAATTTTGGTAACTACCTTTTTAGTGGGTTGTAAATCCAATCCAGCAACAAAATTGGATATGAAATCAGAAATAGCCTTAAAAGGAAATTGGACTGTAACTAAGGTGTTTTATCCTGGTTCAGATTATATAAAGGTAACTTCTTTTGATATTGCAGATTCACAGTGTTTTGTTGGCAGTCAATGGAAATTTGTATCTAATAATAATACTGGAGAAATGAAGCTTAATAATAGTAGTTGTACTTCTTTTGATAGTAAAATTACTTGGTTTATCAACAAAGAAGGAAATGTGGTTATGAAATTCTTAAGTGAGGGAATTAAAGCAAAACATACTGTGAGTGGATATGTTTTAAAAGTTGCGAATAGTACAGCAAATAGTTTTCAACTTATTGATGAAATAAATGTGGGTAATAAACCAACCGAAGTAGTATATCAATTTTCACGAATGTAAAAAGAGCCGATATGAAAGTAAATAAAGGAACATTAGGAACTGTAATTTTAGCTTCTACTATATTGATTTCAAGTTGTGAAGCAGTTAAGAATACAAACAGAACGCAAAGAGGAGCAGCTATTGGTGCGGTTTCAGGAGCGGTTATTGGTGGTGTTTTAGGTAATAATATTGGTAAAGGCGGTAAAGGTGCTTTAGGAGCAGTGATTGGTGGAGTAGTTGGTGGAGTAGCAGGAGGCCTAATTGGTAATAAAATGGATAAACAAGCTCGTCAAATTCAGGAACAACTTCCTGGCGCTAAAGTAGAACGTGTGGGTGAGGGAATCAAATTAGTTTTGGGAGAAAATGCAGTAAAATTTGAATTTAACAAAGCTACGTTAACTTCAGCAGCTAAACTTAATTTAGATAAATTAGTCCCTGTTTTTAAAGAATATGCCGATACAGATATAAAAATATATGGCTATACTGACAGTGTAGGTTCTGATGAATATAATATGAATTTGTCTGAACAAAGAGCTAATTCAGTAAAAATATACCTTGCTAGTAAGGGGCTTGTTGCTTCACGTTTTCAAATTGTCGGTATGGGGGAGTTAGATCCTATTGCTTCTAATGATACTGATGCGGGGAGAAGTGAAAATAGACGTGTAGAATTTGCTATTGTGGCGAATCAAAAGATGATTGATGATGCCCAAAGAGAAGCAGGTAGATAATTGCTTTTTTAAAAAATAGCATTAAAAAATAGATAAATGCTCCAAGTAAAGATAAATGCGTTTTCTTATTTAGATAAAAAAAACCTTGAAGATATTGATTTTTCAATTCGGGAAGGAACAAACTTAGCCTTAATAGGTGAAAGTGGATGTGGTAAAAGTACTTTGTTGAAAATCATTTATGGTTTATTTGATTGTGATGAGGGAGTATTATTTTGGAAAGAGAATCAAATTTTAGGTCCAAAATATCATTTAGTACCAGGCATGCCATTCATGAAATATTTGGCTCAAGATTTTGATTTGATGCCTTTTATTACTGTTGGTGAAAATGTGGGTAAGTTTTTGTCAAATTTTTATCCAGAAGAAAAACAACGACGTATAGATGAACTATTAGAACTAGTTGAAATGTCGGAATATAAGCAGGTCAAAGCAAAATTCTTAAGTGGCGGTCAAATGCAACGTGTCGCTTTAGCCCGAGTTTTAGCTCAAGAGCCCGAAGTTTTATTGCTAGATGAGCCATTTAGTCATATTGATAATTTCAGAAAAAATACACTTAGAAGAAAGATATTTAAGTACTTAAAAGAGAAAAGTATTACTACTATTATTGCAACGCATGATGTGAATGATGTGTTGTCTTTTTCTGATGAGGTAGTAGTTTTAAAGCAAGGCAAGATTATTGATTCAGGTACTACTATTCAAATTTATCAAAGGCCTAAGCATATCTACACTGCATCACTTTTTGGAGACGTAAATGAAGTTAAAGGTTGTTATCTTAATGCATCTTCAAAAACATTAATTGTATATCCAAATCAGTTGGAAGTAGTAGATTTGTCTTCTTTTTTAGTAGAGGTGAAAGCAGCTTACTTTAAAGGCGCTTATTTTTTAAATGAAGCTATTTATGAAGAAGGTGTTGCTTTTTTTGAGTCCGAGTTGAATTGGACAGGTCAAAAAGTTTATTTAGAATACAAAAAGCCCTTATAAAATAAGGGCTTTTTATTAATTTTTAAGATATTTATCTAAGAATTGTTCTTGTTCCCACAATAAATGTAAGATGTTGTCTTTAGCAGCATATCCGTGACTCTCTTTTGGTAATAAAACTAACCTAACAGGTGCCCCTAGTCCTTTTAATGCTTGGAAGTAGCGTTCTGATTGTAATGTAAAAGTTCCTGGATTATTATCTGCATCACCATGAACTAGTAACAAAGGTGTTTTCATTTTGTCAGCATTCATAAAAGGAGACATTTCATTATATATTGCAGGAATATCCCAATAATTTCTTTGTTCACTCTGGAAACCAAATGGTGTTAACGTTCTGTTGTAAGCACCACTTCTAGCAATTCCACAAGCAAATAATTTAGAATGAGTTAATAAGTTAGCGGTCATAAAAGCACCATAGGAATGTCCTCCAATGCCAACTTTATTTCTATTGATGTAACCCAATTGATCAACTGCATTGATGGCTGCCTCGGCATTGTCAACCAACTGTGAGATGAAAGTGTCATTTGGCTCAGTTTTTCCTTCTCCAATAATGGGGAATGAGGCATCATCTAAAACGGCATAACCTTTAGTTACCCAATATACAAAAGAGCCATAATTTGGAAATGTAAATTCATTGGGATTTTTATTTACCTGACCTGCCGAATTTTTATCTTTGAATTCTTCAGGATATGCCCAAATTAATAAAGGAAGCTTTTCTTTCTTGGTTGTTTTGTCATATCCTGAAGGCAGATAGAGTGTTCCAGATAATTCCACACCATCTTTCCTTTTATATTTGATAACTTCTTTATATACGTTTTTGATACTTTCAAATGGGTTTGTAAACGAAGTAATAGGAATTAATTTGTTTTTAGATTTAATATTGCGTATATAGTAATTAGGGTATTCATTTTTTGATTGAATCATTACTAAAACATCTCCTTTTTTTAAATCTTCAATAGAAATTAAATCTTCTTTTTTGTCCTTATAAGTGGAGGTATAGATTTTTTTATTTTCAAATGTTTTTAAATTGAATTCAGTAATAAAAGGGAATTGTCCTTGTTTAGTAAATCCATCGCCAATTAAGTAGCCTTTGTCATTTTCAATGGCTAAAACGAATCTATTGAATTGGTTTTTTCTGGTTTCAAAATTCCCCGGATCGGAATAAATGTCTTGCGAATTTCTATCAAAGATAATTTGAGGCGCTTGATTAGGATTTGAAGGGTTAATTAAATACGTTTTCGCATTTCTTGTGTCGTACCAACTATCATAAACAATAGCATAGTTTTCATTACCCCAAGTCATTCCGCTAAAACGTTGTTTGGTTTTCAAAAGAGAAACAGGACTTTGGTTAAAAGGGGCTTGCCATGTATAAACTTCATCTCTAAATTCTACTTGTTTAGCTTGATCACCACCGTCTAATGCTTCAACAAAAAATAATGTAGCAGCTACATCAGGTCTCCACGCCATATTTCTTTTTCCAGCTCTTACAGAAGAAAAACCTTTAGGCATAATTTCTGTTAAAGGAACTTCATTCACTACTTTTATTTCTTTACCATTTAAATCATACACAATTGATTTTTGTGGAAAACGACTCATTGGTACAATGTAAGAATATGGTTTTTGGATAGTGGTTAACATAATATAGTTTCCATCTGGGGAAAAGCTTTCACCCGCATAAATAGCAGCACTTTTAAAAAGTTTTTTCTCCCCTGAGGTAGTTATTAAATACAATTCAGAAGTGGTAATGATATCAAAATTGGTCTCATCAGTTTTGTTTTTCAATAAATCTTGATAAGTTCTGTTTTGAGATTTAGAGCCATCACTAGTAGAAACAGTTGGTCCCGTAGGTAAATCTTTTTTAGTGTCAATTAAAGCAGGTCTATTTTTAGGTAATACTTTTATTAAAAGTTCATTGTTATTATGCCAAGTGTATGGACTACCCAAATTAGCATTTAAATTGTCCTCTGTAATTTTTCGAGCGATTTGATTTGGAACATCAATTATCCACAATTCTACTCCTTTTGTAGTTGTATTTGTAAATGCAATTTTGTTCTCGTTTGGAGACCAACTCACATTTGTAATTTTGGCATTTTCAGGAATTCCTTTTACTTGCAATTCGTTTTTATCACTAATTTTTCTGATTTTCAAATTATTAATATAAGTAACGGTACTAGAAATATTAGTTATAGGATTAATTCTCAAACCACCAAGTCGTAATTCTTCTTGATTAAGATCATCTAATGTTTTGTAAGTATTACGATAAGTTAATAGCATGTATTCTTTTTTGTTATCCATGCTTACTGATGGTGCTCTTTGGTAATCAGCTAAATCTAAAATAGATTTTGATGGTTTTTGAAACGTTACATTTTCTTGGGCAATAGACCAATTCAAACTGACTATCGTTGCAAGGGCAAGGAACTTTAGCTTCATATTTTTATGTTTAATGGTTGAGTTTATTATATTATTATAAAATTAGTGTGTTCTCAAAATGCTTTGTTACAAAATTTCGTTAAAATTTAACCTTTTGAAAGATAGAAGTAGCTAAGAGATATATAGTTAGAGTTATAGTGAACATTACAAAAATAGAATGTCTAATGACAAGAAGTATTTATTTGTAAAGACGAGTTAGTTTACAAAAGATAAAAAATAGTAAATTTGCCCACTATTTAAATTTCAATTTATGTATCATTCAAAAATAACGGGTTTAGGTTATTACGTGCCTGAAAATGTAGTAACTAATGATGATTTGTCTAAAATAATGGACACTAATGATGAGTGGATTCAAGAACGAACAGGTATTAAAGAAAGACGTCATGTAAGTAATGCAGACGATACAACCACTTCTATGGGAGTTAAAGCAGCAAGAATGGCTATTGAACGTTCTGGCTTAACTACAGAAGATATCGATTTTGTTGTTTTTGCCACGTTAAGTCCTGATTATTATTTTCCAGGACCAGGAGTTATGGTACAAAGAGATTTAGGACTAAAAACGGTTGGTGCTTTAGATATCAGAAATCAATGTTCTGGTTTTGTTTATGGCCTTTCGGTAGCTGATCAATTTATAAAAACAGGAATGTATAAGAATGTTTTAGTCATTGGTTCAGAAGTGCATTCAAGAGGATTGGACATGACTACTAGAGGTCGTGGGGTTTCTGTTATTTTTGGAGACGGAGCAGGAGCAGCTGTGCTTTCAAGAACAGAGGATACTACAAAAGGTATTTTGTCTACTCATTTGCATGCAGAAGGGCAACATGCAGAAGAGTTATCTTTAATTGCACCTGGAATGGGAAAACGTTGGGTTACCGATATTATTAAAGATAACGACCCTAATGATGAAAGTTATTATCCACACATGAATGGTCAATTTGTGTTTAAAAATGCAGTGGTACGTTTTAGTGAAGTAATTATGGAAGGTTTACAAACTAATAATTTAAAGGTTTCAGACATCAATATGTTGATTCCGCATCAGGCCAATTTGAGAATTTCTCAATTCATTCAGCAGAAATTTAAGTTGACAGATGATCAAGTGTATAACAATATACAAAAATATGGTAATACAACAGCAGCTTCTATTCCTATTGCGTTAACAGAGGCGTGGGAACAAGGGAAAATTAAAGAAGGCGATTTGGTTGTTTTAGCAGCTTTTGGCTCTGGATTTACTTGGGGAAGTGCTATAATTCGTTGGTAAACTATGAATGACTTTTTTCTAGATAAATTTCAATATACTTTTGATAAAAATCATGAAATGATTGCTTATCTCATTCAAAATGAATCAAAGTTAAATGATAAAATCCGGGTTTTGATTTCTCATACTTTAAATGCTCATGAAATTTGGATGACTAGAATTTTGAAAATTACAACCCAATATGGAGTATGGCAATTGCACAATTATGCTAGCTTGATTAATATAAATAAAGAAAATTTTTATTTAACTAAAAGAATTTTAGAGGAGAAAGATTTGAATGAGCGTGTAAATTATGTTACTTCTTCTGGAGAATCGTTTTCAAATGTATTGAATGAAATTTTATTTCATGTTGTCAATCATTCTTCTTATCATCGAGCTCAAATTAATTCGGAATTAAAAAATATAGGATTACAACCTTTAATAACGGATTATGTTTTTTATAAAAGACAATAAAAAAAGCGTTCAGATTTTTTCTGAACGCTTTTTTTAATAAATATTTTAATGATTAAAACATTCCACCGCCACCTTGAGTTTCTTGTTTGTCTCTTTGTTTTCTTTGCAGTTCACGGTTTTTTCCACCACCAAAGTTATAGTTAAATCCTAAATAGAATGTTCTGCTTTCCCAGTGGAATTCACCCACACTGCGGTAAGGAATATTTCCTTCAAAAGCGAAGTGCATCATGTTGAAAACGTCGTTTAAACGCGCTGAAATTGTTCCTTTTCCTTGTAATACTGAATAGTTGGCTCCTAAATCCATTTTATACATTGCTTTTCTTGCAAATTGTAAACTTAGGTCTCTACCTCTGTACATACCGAATAAATTGAATTTCAAATTCTTAGTTGCAGAAAACGTGTTGTTTAAACGAGTGTTAAATGTAGTTACATCTACTTCAGCATTTTCCATTAAACCAGTGTCTAAATTAGAAACGGTTCCTCTGACTGTTTTAAAATAAATATCAGCACTAGCATTTGTTGACCACCATTTAGTTAACTTTAAATTAGCATTAATTTCAGCTCCCATAGATCGGTTATTCTTAAAATTACTAAATGACATAATGTAAAAGTTGGTATCGTTAGGGTCTGTAAAAGTAACTCTTGAAATCTCATCCTGAATTAATCTATAAAATACAGCTGATGTAATAGAACCAATTTTAGTAATTCTAGTGTAATTCAATTCAAATGAATTGGTAAATTGAGGCTCTAATGCAGGATTTCCTCTTGATTCCATGTTTACAGTTCTCCATTCTCTAATTGGATTAATCTGACCATTACTTGGACGATCCACCCTTCTTGTGTAATTAATATTAAACGTGTTGTTGTCGTTAGGTTTATAAGACAAATAAGCAGATGGGTAAATTGTAAAAATTTCATCAGTAATAGTTGCATCAGAATTTAAACTTGCATCGGTCGATTCTTTTTTAGGATGAGCATACAAGTTATACAACTCTGCTCTAGCACCAACCTGAGCACTGAATTTTCCAAATGATTTACTATAATTAGCATATAACGCATGTATATTTCTATTGTAGTCAAATTTATTTGTTGTGGTTGCTGTTGCTTGAAAATCGTTGAAAAGATTTTTCCCACCTTGTAAACGAGTTTCATATCCTACTTCTAATTTTGCCGATTCTGAAAGTGGATTCACATAATCAATATTAAATTGTGAATACGTGGATTTTCCAGAAATATCATTTAAACTATAAATGTTGTTGTTTAAAAAATTAGAGATATCATCATTATCTGTTATTGAATGATTAATTTGGAAATCAATAGTCTCTCCTTTTTTAGCAAAATTGTGTTTATAGGCTAAATCATAAGTTTGAGTTGTATTACCACTATTATTCCAATTGTCTTGAACTGCATCTGCTAAAGTTAAATAATCAGAAATAGTTCTAGATTTTCCTTTACCATCAAAGAAATTCCAGTTCGTAAAAAAAGATAAGGTATTGTTGTCGTTTATGTAATAGTCAGCACCTATTTTTAATAAATGAGAAGTATTAACATTCGAAAATTTAAAATCTTGTGAATTTTCAAAACCAACACGCTCACTGTCTACAAATCCAAAGTTTCTGTTTTTTCCATGGTTGAAGCCATAATTGGTATAAAAATTTACTTTCCCTACTTTGTAATTCAAGTTCAACGATTGATTGGTTTTTGGAGTAACACCAAAAGTAACACCTGAAGTAATAGAACCATTAAAGCCTCCTTTGGTATTTTTATGCAAAATGATGTTAATGATACCACTGTTTCCCTCAGGGTTGTATTTTGCGGATGGATTAGTAATTAACTCCACTTGTTTTATTGAAGCAGATGGAATTTGTTGTAATAATTGAGTTGCATCAATATTTGTTGGTTTACCGTCGATTAAGACACGAACATTTGAATTTCCTCTTAAACTTAATTCCTTCGTTTGAGGGTCAATACTAACAGTTGGAATGTTATTGAAAATTTCAGAGGCAGTTGTTCCTGAAGCAATTAAATCTTTACCTACATTAACTACTTTTCGGTCTGCTTTTTGTTCAATAGTAGAACGCTCTTTTACCACTGTTACGGTCTCGATTTCCTTGGACTCACTAGCAATTGAAATAGTTCCTACATTTACTGAGTTTGAAGTAGATAAATTAACTTCTTGACTATGTTTTTTATAACCTACAAAGTTAACTTCTAAAAGTAAATTTTTATTTGCTAAATTAGAAAACGTAAAACTTCCGTCTTCTTTTGTTGCCGCAGAAGCCACAACTTTGCCGTTTTCCTTCACTAAAACAGTCGAATAACCAATTCCTTCTTTGGATTGACTATCAATAATTTTTCCTGTAATACTTCCGTTCTTTTCCTGAGCTATTAAGCTGGAAATAAAGATAAAAAACGAAAATAAAGTAATTTTGATTTTCATGATTGATGATGATTTTAAATATGCATTTTGTTTTGTTTACAAGCGTTAGTCAACGGTTTATCTTTTTTGTTACAAATTAATTTATCGAATTACTAAAAAACGTATCTTTGCACACCTAAAAAATAACACTATGTCATTACAACAAATTCTTACGGGACAAATTCAAAAAGCGGTCAACGAACTGTTTGCTATTTCTATTGAAAAAGTTGAATTTCAAGCAACAAGAAAAGAGTTTGAAGGAGATATTACTATGGTAGTTTTTCCCTTAGTAAAAGTGTTAAAAGGCAACCCAGTTGAAATAGGAACAAAAATTGGGAATTACTTAGTTGAACAGGTTGTTGAAGTAGAAAAATTCAATGTAGTTGCGGGTTTTTTAAATATCGTAATTTCAGATGCTTTTTATGCAAACTATTTTAATAGTATAAAATCAAATGAAACTTTTGGTTTTGTCAATGCAAATGCAAACGAGAAAGCTGTAATGGTGGAATATTCGTCACCAAACACGAATAAACCTTTGCATTTAGGGCATATCCGCAATAATTTATTGGGTTATTCGGTGGCTGAAATCATAAAAGCATCAGGTAAAAAAGTATATAAAACACAAATCATTAACGATCGTGGAATTCATATTTGTAAATCCATGTTGGCTTGGCAAAAATTTGGAAACGGACAAACTCCTGAAACAACGGGTTTGAAAGGGGATAAGTTGGTTGGAAATTTTTATGTAGAATTTGATAAAGCCTATAAGTCAGAAATTAAGGGATTAATTGCTCAAGGAAAAACGGAAGAGGAAGCTAAAAAACAAGCACCTTTGATGTTAGAAGCCCAAGAAATGCTACGTAAATGGGAGGCGGGTGATGAAGAAGTAGTAACGCTTTGGAAAACGATGAATCAATGGGTGTATGATGGATTTGCGGTTACTTACAAGAATTTAGGGGTTGATTTTGATTCTTACTACTACGAAAGTAATACCTATTTGTTAGGGAAAGATGTAGTGGAAGAAGGATTAGCGAAAGGTGTGTTTTTTAAAAAACCAGACGGCTCTGTTTGGATTGATTTAACAGCTGAAGGGTTGGATGAAAAACTAGTTTTACGTTCAGACGGTACTTCGGTTTACATGACGCAGGATATTGGTACAGCTATTCAACGTGTAAAAGATTTTCCAGATGTTGGAGGAATGGTGTATACGGTAGGAAACGAACAAGATTATCATTTTAAGGTGTTGTTCTTAATTCTTAAAAAATTGGGATTTGATTGGGCACAACATTTATTCCATTTGTCTTATGGTATGGTAGAATTGCCTTCAGGTAAAATGAAATCACGTGAAGGGACAGTGGTTGACGCAGATGATTTAATGCATGAAATGACAACTACGGCTCAATCTATTTCTGAAGAATTAGGTAAATTAGACGGATATTCAGAAGAGGAAAAAGCAGTTCTATACAAAACAATTGGTTTAGGAGCCTTGAAATACTATATGTTAAAAGTAGATCCTAAGAAAACCATGATGTTTAATCCAGAGGAATCTGTTGATTTTAATGGAAATACAGGGCCATTCATTCAATATACTTATGCACGTATTCAATCTATTTTACGTAAAGCAGATTTTGAATATAAAGCGGTTGTTGTTGAGACTATTGACTTACACGAAAAGGAGAAAGAATTAATCAAACAAATACAATTGTTCCCTGAAGTAATTCAGCAAGCTGCCGAAAACCATAGTCCAGCTTTAGTAGCAAATTACACCTATGATTTGGTTAAAGAATTTAATTCTTTTTACCAAAATGTTTCTATTTTAGGGGAAGAAGATGTAAATAAGAAAATATTCCGTGTACAACTGTCTTATTTAGTGGGTAATACTATTAAAAATGCATTTAGTTTATTAGGTATAAATGTGCCAGAGCGAATGTAATTGATTAAGTAATTAACATCTATTTCGAAATTCAATTTTTGGATACAATCAATAATAATGAATAATATAAAATCTTATTTCTTTCAATCTTGGGCCATCGTATTGATTGCTATTGTTTCATTTATTGGATTTAAGTCTTTTTTACCAAAAAAATTATTTCCAGATTCTACTGTTGATGGAAAAAATGTGGTAGTTGATAGTTTATTGTTAGATGCTATTGCAAATGGTGATAAAACGCAAGAAAAAGATACCTTAACTAATACCACAATTAAGTTTAATTCTAATCCCTTGGGAATTCAGTTTCCAGATGAGAAATATGAACAATACAAAGGGTATCAATATTTAATTCCATTTTTTGAAAAATTATATCAGTTGGAAACAAAAAAGCAAGGAAAAGCGCGTATTGCTTACTTTGGTGATTCCATGACGGATGGAGATTTAATTGTACAAGATGTTCGCTCATTATTTCAAGATAAGTTTGGTGGAGAAGGTGTTGGTTTTGTAAATATTACTTCAGAATCAGCTGCTTCACGTGGTTCTATTGTGCATGAGTATTCTCCAAATTGGAAGGCACAATCCTATTTAAAAGTGAAAAGTCCAAGTCGTTCATTTGGTGTTAATGGAGCTGTTTTCTTTGTAAAAGATACCATTAATCCAACATGGGTAAAATATAAAGCATTCAAAACTAGACATGCTACATCTTTAAATAATCCAACGCTATTCTACGGCAAGTCTTCAAAAAAAGGAGCCAAATTAAGATATATTCTTGGAAAAGATACTATTTATAAAGGTTTGAATCCTTCTTCTATTTTGAATGCAACAACAGTAGCAACCACAACAAAAAATCTGAAGTTGAATTTTATTAATTCAGATTCTATTCCTTTTTATGGAATGAATTTTGACGATGGAAAAGGGGTACATGTTGATAATTTTTCATCAAGAGGAAATTCAGGTTTACCATTGAGTAATTTAAATAAAGAGTTAATGAATGCTTTCCAACAAAAGTTGGGTTATGATTTAATAATTCTTCAATTTGGAACTAATGTGTTAAATTACGGTTCGTTGAATTATGGTTGGTACGAGAAAAAAATGAAAAATGTAGTAGCTCATTTGAAAGAATGTTTTCCGGGTGCTGCAATTCTTATCATTTCAACAGCAGATAAATCAACTAAATATGACTTAACCATGAAAACAGACTCTGCAGTGGTTCCATTAGCTTCCGCTCAAAAGAGGTATGCTGTTCAGGCAGAATCGGGTTTTATCAATTTATATACTCTAATGGGAGGTGATGGTTCCATGGTGAAATGGGTGGAAGAAGTACCAGCAAAAGCCAATAAAGATTATACCCATTTTAATCATAGAGGCGCAAAGCAAATTGCAGGTTTAGTTTATAAGCAATTGATAGATGGTTATGAAGAATACAAAGTTTTAAGAGCAATTGCTTCAAAAAAAAGAAAACCTAAGGTTCAAACAGCAAACGATAGCAATGTTCCTGTGATTAAAGATACTATTCATGAATAAATTAGCAGTCATAATTACATTTTTTTGGACTCTATTTGTTCAAGCACAAAGCGATTCTCTTTCTACTTCAGATAGTATTCGTGTGGTGATTGATTCTGTTGCTATTCATCCGGATAGTATTGAAACGCCCTTAGATATTTCCAATTTTGAACCCTATCATAATGTAATTCAAAATGATAAGGCTTTAAAACAAATATTTGAAAAATTATATCAATTGGAACAAACCAAACAAGGAAAAGTTCGAATTGTACATATTGGAGACTCACATATACAAGCCGATTTATTCACTGCTGTTATGCGTTTGCGTTTCCAACAAGTGTTTGGTAATGGTGGTTTTGGATTTACTTTTCCTTACAGTTTAGCAAATACAAATAACAGTGCGCCCCTACGTTTTACAGGATCGGGTGGCTTTTCCTCTGCTCGTAATTTATTCGCTGATGTTTCAAGACCGGTTGGTATTAGTGGTATTGCATTAGAACCCAAACAAAAGAATTTTCATATCGATCTTTTAATTAAAGATGCACAATATGATTTTACAGTATTAAAATTAATTTCACCACAAAATCAATCGATATTCCAAGTGTCTTTTGCCAAAAAGGGAAGCAGTGTTCAAGAAAAAGTAGCGGTTAAAACAGCGGTGACTTCTTCGCACAAAGTAAAACCTGGAGAAGTATTAGGAAGTATAGCAAACAAATACAATATTTCCATAAAACAACTTAAACAGGCAAATGGTCTAAAAAGTGATTTTATTAGAGATGGAAAGGTTTTAAAAATTCCAGGAGGTAAATCTAAAGTTTCCTATAAAACAGTAACAAAAAATGTCTATTCTTATGAACCTATAGCTTTAGAAAAATCGGCATTTACAAACAATTATATTTCAAGTCGTCCTTTAGATAAAATTACAATAATTGGGAATGATTCTATTGAGAAATTTGCCTTAAATGGTATTATTTTGGAAAATTCTAATCCAGGGGTGACCTATAGTGGAATTGGAGTAAATGGTGCTAAAGTAGGAGATTATACTAAGTTTCCCTTGTTTTTTGAACAGATTCCAGCTCTTGAAGCCGATTTATTCGTTATTTCATTAGGAACAAATGAAAGTTTTGACAAACAAGAAGGGCAAAATTATTATTATAATTTGAGAAAAATGATCGAAGGAATAAAAGCTAAAGCGCCACAAGCTTCCATTTTAGTTACTACACCTCCTCCTTCTAAATTGCACCGAAAAAGTTACAACAGTTATATTGATAGTTATAGCGAAATAATACAAGAACAAGCTCCATTAGATCAATTTGCAGTTTGGAATTTGTTGGATGTATTTGGAGGAAATAAGAATATTATATTGAATTCTAGAATGGGATTGATGGCAAAAGATAAAGTTCACTATTCAAAATTAGGCTATGAAAAACAAGCCGAATTGTTTTTTGGTGCTTTTATTCAATCCTATGAATTATTTAAATCAGAAAAATAAGTGATAGACGTGTTGCAAGATTGGTTTACAAAAAATATTGGGGTTATTACTCCAGAACAAATAAAAGCTTGGTTTGTTTTTGATGAAAAAGCACCTTTGTTATTTAATACAGGGCTTTTTTTAGGCTTATTTTTGGTATTTTATTTTTGGTACATTTTACTAAGAAAAGCCAATACAGTTCGAATGTTGTATGTGATTGCTTTTTCTTTGTTTTTCTATTATAAATCAAGTGGTATTTATTTTTTATTATTACTCGGCTCATCTATAGTAGACTATAATCTTGGTAATTTGGTTCATCGTACCACCAGTGAAGTCAATAAAAAATTGTGTTTGGCTTTCAGTGTTGTATTGAATTTAGGTTTTCTTGGTTACTTTAAGTACAGTAACTTTCTAGTGGATATTACAAATACGATTTCAGGTACTAAATTTGCATTTTTCGACGTTATTTTACCTGTTGGTATTTCATTTTATACGTTTCAATCCATAAGTTATATTATCGAAGTATATAGAAAAGAAATTGAACCTACTAAAGGTTATATCGATTACTTGTTTTTTGTGTCGTTCTTTCCACAATTAGTAGCCGGACCAATCGTTAGAGCTAAAGATTTTTTACCTCAAATTTACCAAAAGTTACATGTTTCTCAAGAGGATATTAACCGTGCTTTCTTATTGATTATAGGTGGTTTAATAAAGAAGACAGTAATTTCAGATTATATATCTATTAATTTTGTAGACCGTATATTTGATTTGCCAAACAGTTATACGGCATTTGAAAATTTAATGGCTGCGTATGGATATACCATCCAGATTTATTGTGATTTTTCAGGGTATTCCGATATGGCTATTGGGGTAGCATTGTTGCTTGGATTTAAATTGCCTACCAATTTTAGAACGCCTTATCAATCGGCTTCAATCACAGAATTTTGGAGAAGATGGCATATTTCGTTATCTACTTGGTTAAAAGACTTTTTATACATATCAGTAGGAGGAAACAGAAAAGGAACTTTTGCCGGATTTTTATTCCCTGCTTTGTTTTTCTTTGGTGTTATTGTTTGGGGAATTTCATTTTCAAATACGAGTAACATTCCATTAATTTTGGGTGTGGTTTCATTGGTAGTATTTTGTTTAACTTTTCTTTTGTCAAAAGATAGAGAGCGTACCATGTTTACGAATGTCAATTTGATGACTACTATGTTGTTAGGTGGATTATGGCATGGGGCTAGTATCCGATTTATTATTTGGGGTGCTTTACATGGTTTGGCTTTAGCTGTTCATAAAATTATCTTAGAAATTTTCCCAAATAAGGAAGAAAATAAAAAAACTATTTTATCAAGTTTTACTCGAGTTTTATCTATACTTCTTACCTTTCATTTTGTTGCCTTTTGTTGGATTTTCTTTCGTGCGAAAGACTTTGCTACAGCATTGCAAGTGATAGAAAATATCGGAAAATTAACAGTTGATTTTAATCAATGGCTTGTGGTTGCTCAAGGGTATAAAAACGTATTTGCTTTAATGGCTATAGGTTACTTTTGGCATTATATTCCAGAACGAGTAATGGTAGCTGTTCAAAATGTATTTGTAGCCATGCCTTTAATTGCGCGCGCAATTGTTTTAGGCTTGATCTTTTGGCTTGTTTATGCAACGGCTTCCGCGGGTCCACAACCGTTTATTTATTTCCAGTTTTAGTAGTGTAATTTTTGTTACAATTCAAGTCGAATAATTGCGTTACATTTGTTATAGAAATTTTAAGTAATGTAGGCATCACTACACTTAGTTTTAGAATTAAAATCTATGGATTGTTTGTGATGTTTACTATTTAAACGTATTTTTAAAATATATGAAACGATTATTAACGACAAATTGGCATTTTATGCGCTATTTTAGATTAGCAATTGCCTTGTTTTTATTTTATACTGCTTATGAAAGAGGCGAGTGGTTTTTTGCTGCTTTCGGTTTATTTTTTATGTTACAAGCAATTTTTAATATGGGATGCGGTCCGCAAGGGTGTAATGTGCCAACAAAAAAGAATGATGTATGAGTAAATTTGAAGAATTAATTAACGGTGATAAACCCGTTTTGGTCGATTTTTTTGCAACTTGGTGTGGACCATGTAGAATGTTAGGACCAATTTTGGCCGAGGTAAAAGAAGAACTAGGGGAAAAAATCACAATTATTAAAATTGACGTAGATGCCAATCAACAAGCGGCAGCTCAATATCAAGTGAGAAGTGTTCCAACCATGTTGCTATTTAAAAATGGTAAAATGTTGTGGAGACAATCTGGAGTTGTAGCAGCAGATGAACTACTACGTATTTTAAAACCTCATTTATAGTGCAGTTAATTCTAAAATATAAATTAACCTTACTTGGTGTGATACTTGGTGCAGGGGTTGGTTATTGGTATTATTCTAATATAGGTTGTGAATCAGGAACTTGTACCATTACTTCAAAACCTGTTAATAGTACCTTGTATTTTGCGTTAATGGGTGGGTTAGTTTTTAATATTTTTGAAAAAAAACAATCTATTAAAAAAAATTAAATATTTTTACACAGTGAA
>NZ_JAGKWP010000190.1 GCF_021151785.1 Flavobacterium sp. | reverse complement strand
CACCACCTTAGCCAACAACGACCAGGTAAGCGTGAAGATGGTAAGCAACTCCGGTTGCGCCAGCACACCAAACGCTACCTCGAATATCATCACCATGACAATTAATCCGGTGGTTACTCCATCGGTAACAGCCGTTGCGGATAAAGCCATCATTTGTCCTTTAGACAATGTAACGTTCACGGCTACTCCAACGGATGGGGGTACAGCACCAACGTATCAGTGGAAGAATAACGGTATAGCTATCAGTGGTGCTACCGACGCTACCTATATAACAACGGGTACTGCACTTGGCAGCCCGAACTCAATCACTGTTGAAATGATCAGCAATGAAGCATGCGCGCCAACGACAGCGGTTACATCAACAGCCGTCGTTGTGACCGTGAATGCTGTACCAACAATTAATGTAAGTATTGTTTCGGATGTACCTGCTATCTGTGCGAACAACCCTGTTGTATTTACAGCAACGGTAAGCGGTTCAGGTTCTACACCTGCACCAACGTATGAGTGGTTTATTACGAGCTCAACAACAACGCCTGGTGGTACATCTCAAGGTACTGCGAGTACGACTGCGACAACGTTTGCAACGAGTGCTTTAACAGCTACCAATAATAAAGTGTATGTACAGGTTGTTAGTAACGCGGCCTGTGCAACAGCAACACCTATATCAAGTAATGTGGTAAGCATCACGATCAATGCCGGTATCACTGGTGGTACAATCGGTTCAGACCAGGCGATCTGCTATAATGCAACAATGTCGGGTTTTACAGAAATCACTCCGAGCGATGCAGTGACGCCTGGCTATGTTTGGGAAGCATCTCCAAGAGGTCTGTCGGGTAGCTATGTCGCAATACCAGGCGCAACGAATGCAACTTATACTCCACCAGCAATACCAGTAACGATGGATGTTTACCTTCACCGTATTGTAACGGATGGAAGTGCACCTGGGGCATGTAATACAGCAACAAGTAATACGGTACACGTTACGGTTAGTCCGCAACTGGTGGCCGGTATAATCGGCAGCGACCAGACGATCTGTTCGGGTCAGACCCCTGCAGCGTTTACAAGTGCAATTCTTCCAGGCGGCGGCACAGGCTCTTATACTTACCAGTGGCAGTCAGACGCTTCGGGTACGATGGCAGATATTACAGGTGCAACCAATGCAACCTATACAGCAGGAGCATTAACAACAACGACTAAGTTCCAGCGTGTAGAAACATCCGGCACATGCGGCAGTGTAACCAGCAACGTTGTAACAGTTAACATTACTACACCTGTAACGCTGGCTGTGAGTATAAATGATCCGGGCCAGACCTGCGCAGGCTCAGCGCCATTTACCTTTACAGCAACAATGCTTACAGGTACAGGCACAGGTACACTCAGCTACCAGTGGTTAAAGAATAATGTGGTCATTAATGGTGAAACGAATATGACTTACATATATAGTCCGGCACTGGGTGACAACGGGAAATCAATCAGTGTTCGTGTAACAACATCTAACAGCTGCAATACAGGTCCGGCGACCTCGAATGTAATAGTTCTGAATATTGTTACAGCAGTAACTCCTACAGTAACCATCACAACCAACGACAATCCAAATTGTGCGGGCTTCCCGTCAACATTTACTGCTACAGCAACGGGTACAGGCACAGCACCAACCTACCAGTGGTATGTGAATGGTATTGCAGCGGGTTCAGGC
>NZ_JAGKWP010000189.1 GCF_021151785.1 Flavobacterium sp. | reverse complement strand
CCTTGGCGCTGAAAAGCTTTGGCCGTTTGAAGAGCAAATGCATTTTTTACCGGATGAATAAGATTTATTTTACGAACAGGCATGAAATAGAAACTTCGTTATGATATATACTTATCTAAGCTTTATTAAATGTACTATTTTTTGCCCTTAGTTTAGCTTAAATCTGAATCTTTTTACTGAGGAATTATTTAATAATATACTATCGCAATACCGAACGATACATGAAAATATATTCCTGAGTTAAAAATGCTGGTTCAAATCTTTCCAGCTGTTTATCAGCATTTGAGCATAATTGCACTTGTAAATCGGTATCTTCAATCAAAGTTTTCATTTGTTCATACAATTGCAGGTAATTACTATTTTCAAATAATAGTGCTGCATCTCCAACACATTCTGCGAGCCCTCCATTTTTAGAAACAATTAAAGGTTTACCTGCAGCCATAAGTTCCAATGCTACTCCGCCCATTGGTTCCTCCCATTCAGACGGTATTACTGCAATTCGGGATGTACTTAATGCATTAACCAAATCCTTCCCTGTTTTTTTCCCTGCAAACAATACATTGTTTAAAAGACCAAGTTCTTGTGCTAATCCTTCATATTGAATTCTCCTGTCACCATCACCAATAAGCAGTAACTTTTTATTTTCATGGCCAATATCTTTTATAAGCAAAGCAAAAGCTCTTAATAAAGTCTCTACTCCTTTTTCACTTACTAATCTCCCAAGAAATACAAAATCATAGAGATTACTCTTAGTCATTTTTTTAACATCTTTAAAAGCTGTTATTGGAAACGGATTATAAATCACCATTTGTTTTGGTAATACTTGTCTTCTGCTGACCCATTCTGTTATGGCAATATTTTTACTTACAAATTTGGATGCGATAATACGAATAATCAACTTCATAAAATTCAATGATGCAGAAATTAGTCCCTTTCTCTTTATGTGAAATTTATAGGATGCCCAAGGAGTTAACGGTGCTTTCTCCCCATCTACCCAGCCTAACCCGTCTATACATGTAACCTGATATCCTCCATGTGTCCATATAAACGGTTTATTTAATAAGATTGCAACGAAGAAAAAAGCTAAGCTTGCACCGTTGGAATGTATAATATCGTGTTTTCTAACAAGTGTTATTTTCTCCAGTAAACTTGGACGGCGAATTACTGAATAAATAAAGTTATCAGGTAACTCGCTTGGTGTATTTGTCACGACCGTACAACGAATGCCATGTTTAATCAGATTCTCAGCTAATGTTGCTGATACAATTTCAATCCCTCCAACAGAAGGTAAAAACAGATGTGAATAAATTAAAACGTTCATCTTATTATTACAATAGTATTATCCGTTAATAGGGAATAATTTATTAATATATGGCTGAAGAATTTTTTCTCCGATATAAGCCAGCAGAAATATTAATACCACTTTCCAAACAATGTTTATTATGAGAACGTCAAAATAATCTGGCAAATTAATGATTGGATAGTGGAAAATATATAATCCGAATGAAATGTTGGCTATACCCTGAATCCATTTTTCAGGGATTAAACGCACAATGAATGTAAATATATTTTTATTGAAATAGATAGAACAAAATACGAATACACATGCAGCAATTGGTGTCCTTGCAATTACAATAGGATATTTCATTAAACTCATTGATGAATTATATCCAGTAATAAAACCAATACATCCTACATG
>NZ_JAGKWP010000048.1 GCF_021151785.1 Flavobacterium sp. | reverse complement strand
TTAAAGTCCAATGATATCATTTATGTCGAGCGAAGAAGATCAAAGGTGGCGACAACAAGACCGCTTGGCACCTATTTATCTGCTGTATTCAGCGGCACGTCATTATTAATTTCTCTTATCGTTATTTTTAAATAAAATGAGTCAAGTCAACAAAAATATCAAAGCTCAGGAAAATAATCTGTTTCATATAATTACGTATAAGTTTTTGCCTTATTGGCCATTATTGATTGGTTTAATCGTTTTTTTTATGGCTGGGGCTGTCATCTATATGCGTATGGCTCTACCCAAATATGAAGCAACTGCAGTGCTTTTAGTAAAGGATGAGAAAAAGGGATATGATGAATCCCGAATGATCGAGGATTTGAATGTTTTCGGAACAAAGAAAATTGTTGAAAACGAATTAGAGGTAATGCAATCCCGTACGCTAATGAAAGACGTTGTAAAGACTTTGGGTTTGTATGCACCAGTCTTAATGAAGAGTAAGATTAAAACGTTATCTGCATATTGTACGTCGCCTGTTTCAGTCCGAGCAAAAAATCCGGATGAGATTATTGAAACCAATGAAGTGCCTTTTTCTTATGATAGCATAAACAGGCAAGTGTATGTTGAAGGAAAAAAGTACCCTTTAGGAGAATGGATCAAATTGCCTTACGGAGAATTGAAATTTGAACGAAATACGAACTTAGTTCAGGCTACAACCAACCCTCTTTATTTTTCATTGATACCTACCAAAAAGGTAGTAAGCTCGTTGATTCAGAACTTAAATGTAAAAGCTGTAAATAAGTTATCTTCGGTTGTTTCCTTACAATTTGTGGATGAAGTTCCAGAGAAAGCTGAAGATATTTTGAATGAATTGATCAGTGCATATAATCGTGCAGGCATCAATGATAAAAATGCGTTGGCTGACAATACAATGAGCTTTGTTGATGATCGCTTGCAGCATGTTAAATCTGACATTGATTCAATTGAAAAACAAATCCAACAATTCCGGTCGGAGCAAGGAGCAATTAACTTGAGTGAGCAAAGCTCTCTTTTCTTAAAGAACGTTGGCGAGAATGATCAGCAAGCTGCAGTGATAGACATGCAACTGTCAGTCCTTGATCGGGTACAACGTTTTGTTAATTCTGGCAAATCAATTGGCACAGTTGTTCCTTCTACACTTGGCATCAGTGATCCTGTTTTATCTCAGTTATTAACAAAACTATCTACTACAGAACTGGAGTATGAACGATTAAAGGCAACAACAGGTACCAACAACCCTGTTCTAACGGCACTATCAAATGAACTGGTACAACTGCGCCTGAGTATTATTGAAAGCATTCAAATTCAACGGATAAATTTAGTTGCCAGTAGAGACCAATTAAATGCTACGAATAAAAAATATTCGGAAACGTTACAAACCATTCCTGAAAAGGAAAGAAATTTATTAGAGATAAGCAGACAAAAAACAATTATCAATAACGTCTACGATTTTTTACTTCAGAAGAAAGAAGAGACTGCTTTGTCTTATGCATCTACGGTACCGGATAGCCGAATTCTGGATGTTGCAGAGTCCTCTATAAAACCTTCAAGCCCTAAAAAAACAATTGTCTTTCCGGTGGCGTTTTTCTTAGCATTTGTAATCGCATTCGGCGTTGTTTTTGTGAAAGACTTTATAAGTAGCAAAGTTCTTTTCCGTTCAGAAATAGAATCTCTTACAGGTACGGCTGCAATCGCTGAACTTAGCCAGGTAAAAAATAATGAAACAGATGTTGCCAAAATTGATTTCTTTAAATGGCAATTATACCAGATCATAGCAGGCCTGAATCTCTTTAATAAAGATAATACAAAGAAAAAAATTCTGGTGGCATCCAGTCAGTCAGGCGAAGGAAAAACGTTTGTGTGTTTAAATCTTGCGAAAGAATTGGCTGCAGCAGGTAAGAGGGTAGTTATGATTGACCTGGATTTTAAAAGCAAAACACTTTCAGAAAGTTTTCAGACAGGTAACAATAAAGGCATTTCAGAATATCTTAAAGAGGCGTGTGGAATAGAGCAGATAATTACTTCAACAGGAATTAATAATCTGTCTATTATTAAATGCGGACAATTAGAGTCGGGTCATGCATCGTTATTTTCGTCAAACAGGATACAGGATCTTTTATTGAATCTGGAAGCAAATTTTGATCAGATATTAATTGATACCACATCGATTGATCCGGTAACAGATGATTTAATTCTAGAACAGTTTAGTGATTCAACATTGTATGTTGTGAGACATGCTTACACACCTAAAGTTATATTCCAATTTGATAATGCAGATAACCGTTTAAGTAAAGTCAGTAATGCGGAAATCGTATTCAATGGGGTAAAAACAAGAGGATACTTGAAAGGTTACGGTTACGGCTATGGGTATGATTATTTTCATAAAAAATCTTTTCAAAATTCTGCCGATAAAAAATAAGGTTGATTAAGAGTTGAGAACAAGCCTGTTAAACCCAATTTTTAGATATATAGAAGCATCGCTTTTCTGCTATTTAAAAAAGGAAGAAGATTTATTTTAAATAATTATAATACAAGATGACTTATTTCCTTCAGTTGTTAGGTGTACAAATTGATAAACTTGCCAAACAGGAGAGAAGTAAAAAACTTTTGATTAATGTATTAGGATCTTTTTTTGTAAAGGCGATCAGTATGGCTATTACACTCACACTGATTCCTGTTTCATTAAAATATACCGAAGCCAGTACCTATGGTGTATGGTTAACATTATCTTCAGTTATTGTGTGGTTTAATTTATTTGACTTTGGATTATCAAGCGGCTTAACCAATAAGCTTACTGAATCTTTTGCAAAAAATGACATACAGTCAGCCAGGATCTATTTATCGACAACGTATTATTTTTTAGCTGTAATAATATTGCCACTTAGTTTAATCTTTTTTGTGGCAAGCAATTTTATTGACTGGAATGTAGTTTTCAATACCACCATTAATAAAGCGGAACTCCGTACGGCTATCTATTTGATGTATGTTTCTTTCTGTTTTTCTTTTTTGCTTAAACCGATCAATCATGTATTGAAATCCAAACAAAAACATTTTGTTCTAAGTAGTATACAAGTTGCCGGAAATCTGATAGCACTTATATGCATTGTACTTATGGGAGATATGTTCAGCAGTAAGTTTATCTTCTTGTGCTGCGTCTTGAGTTTTACATATCCCATAGTTTTATTGATCGCCACACTGGTTCTGTATTTAGGTATCTTTAAAGATATTCAACCGAAGATGGTGTTTGCTTCTAAAAAGCACTTTAAAAATGTTTTTGGAGTAAGTGCAAAATTTTTCATTATCGAAATTTCAGTAATCGCCATACTGATGTCAAACAATATATTGATCGCTCATCTGGTAGATAATCAAAATGTCACCTATTACAATATTGCTTACAGGCTATTCAGTATTATTACGATATTTCAATACATGATCATGATACCGCTTTGGCCAGCCTATACAGACGCATACACATTAAAAGATTACAATTGGATACGATCTGCTGTATCAAAAAGTAACAAGTTGAATTTTGCTCTTTGTATACCTCTGGTGTTGATGTTCTTATTGAGCGATCAAATCTACTTTTATTGGATAGGAGATGATATCAAAATACCTTTCGAAGTTAATTTACTCCTGATGATTTTTGTTGGTATAGGCACCTTTAAAGAAAGCTATGTTTCATTTATCAATGGGGTAGGCAGGGTTAATCTGCAGGCTGTTTATAGCGCAGTAACAATTGTACTGCAAGTACCGCTTGCGTATTTCTTAGCTAAACATTTAAAGCTTGGTTTAACAGGTATCTTACTCCTCAATATATTTTGGGTAGTAATAGGTTTTATATTATGGCGAATTCAATATGCAGTCATTATGAATTCGAATAGCACAAAAAAAATCTGGCAATAATCTTTGTAGTTTATGAAGCAGTTTTCATTTTTAAAAGATACGTCGGCAAAGATTTTATTCCTGATCTTTCTGGCAAATTTCTTTTATGATGATCCAACATTATATCTATATAAGAGAGTCTTGTTCTCCATATTTATATATTATGCCATGTATGAAATTTTTAATGTATACACGGCAAGTACTTCAGGTATTGATTCATTTAAAATGCCTGTCTTTTATCAGTTCTATGTACCCGTATTATTTGTCTTTATATCATCCTTGCTGATCAAGGATCTGATGAACCCCAATCTGAATTGGGTAACGTTGCTCAACAATCCATATAGTCTGCTATCTGTAGGCTCGATTTTTTTATTTGTAGTGGGCGCGAATATGGACGATATCATGCCGATCTATAAATCGCTTCAGGTTGTATTATTTGTTTTTGTATTGGTTTTATTATTGCCGGTATTTGGTAAAGTAAAATATTACCAGGGTTATGTGTGTGCAAATGCATTTATACCGTTTTTCTTTATCTCACTCTATTTGAAGCGCTATGTGGTGTTCAGCTGGGGATTATTGATAGGAGGGCTTTATTTCAGTAACCTATCTGACTACAGGATCATTGCCATGAGAATTCTTCTATTCGTTGGATTATATATTGCATTTAGTATTTGCAAGAAAATGAATTTTTTAAAAGTGATTGTGATATTGGTAACAGGATTTTGTTTATACCATTTCATTGCCAACCTGGGTGATATTTTATTTTTATTCAAAGATATTATTGGTGTAAAAAGTTTTGATGATGTAGATACCAGAGGCTTTTTATGGACCGAGGTATTTGGCGACTTGCAGGGCAGTGAATTTATTTTTGGAAAAGGGTTTCTTGGAACGTATTTCAGCGAATATTTTTTGATGATCCTAATCCATTTCCAAACATATGCAGATCATTATGAAAGATTTTCTGTGGAAGTAGGCTTTCTACAGCTGTTACTTAAGGGCGGCTTCTTCTGGTATTTCTTATATATCGCCCCAATCTTTTATGCCTTTGTAAAAGGCATTTTCTGGAATGGAAATAATAGGCTGGTGCTTTTTATTTCAACATTCCTTTTTACAGAACTATTGTTGATGTTTATAGAGAACAATCCGTATTTCAGTTTTCAATATTCGCTTATATTTCTTTTAGCTGGTTATTCGCTCAAGTTGATGAAACAAGAGCAGGATGTACCAGTACTTAAAGAAGAAACATCTCAGTAATATAATTGTAGCATAGAAATATGAAATTGATTACGACAAGTTGGGATGACGGACATATAAAGGACTTTCGTTTGGCAGACTTGCTTGATAAGTATAATCTGGCCGCTACGTTTTATATACCTGCAGCTAATGATGAGCATGCAGTTATGAATGAAAAGGAAGTAATTGAGTTGTCGAAAAGATTTGAAATCGGCGGGCATACCATGAATCATGCCCGGATGAATACAATTTCAGAAAAAATATTTAAAGCAGAAATTGAAGGGTGTTATTTATGGTTATCAGATTTATTAGGAAAGAATCCAATGTCATTTTGTTTCCCCGGCGGCGTGATCAATCAGCCTGCAACGGAGTATGCATTTAATACTGGGTTTAAAATCATACGTACAACAGAATTATTGAATCCGTGGTTTGATACCAAAGACTATGTAATTCCCACTACCATGCAGGTTTACAATCATTCATCATTTACGTATTACAAACACCTGGCGAAACGATTTAAAATTCAATCTTTGCTTTTGTATCTCAAGTCAGGCAGTTCCGGATCATTACGGAAGAATCTTGAATATTATTTAGAGCATATTCAAATACATGGAGGCTGCTTTCATTTGTGGGGGCATTCATGGGAGATAGAAGAATTTAATTTGTGGAACGAATTGGAGGAATTGTTCAAAGCCATGTCTAATCTGCCTGATATTGCTTATGTAAGCAACGAAGGCTTATTACAATATAAAAATTAAACCTTTTGAAGACAGTTTTAATTTCTGCTTATACGTGTTGCCCAAATAGAGGGTCTGAGCCTGGAAATGGCTGGAGCTGGCTGATGGGCTATATTCAGAATGGGTACACCATACATTGTGTAACATCTGATAGGTATGTAGCGCAGATTGAAAAATTCTGTAAGGAAAATAATTTTTCGAATTTGATATTCCATTTTTCAGGATACAATATTGCACGCAACACGAAAAAGATACCGATTGTGGGTGAGTATCTGCATTACTATCTCTGGCTGATTAAAGCAAGAAAGAGAGTAAAGCAACTAATTGCGAAATACGAATTTGATCATGTGCACCATGTCACTTTCAGCTCTATTAAATTTGGCACACCTGTATATAATACAAAACTAAAGCTTGTTATAGGGCCATTGGGCGGAGGAGAATTGCCTGACAAGTCATTGAAAAAATATCTTGGGCGTGATTATTATCTTGAAGCTGTAAAATATAAGATCGCAGGTTTTTTGTCTTTTATTAATCCTACAGTAGCAGCTTCTATTAACAGTTCGGATCGCATATTGGTTTCGAATGACATTGCTGCAGCTATTGTAAGAAAGTATTCTTCTGCAAACCTGATCCGCATGTTTGACGCGGGGCTACCGGAAAATTTTCGCATGGACTTTATTGAAAGGGAAATAGACGGAGTTGTTAATATTTTATGGATCGGAAGCATTATTCCGAGAAAAGGCCTTAATCTTACCATTGAGGCTGTAGCTGCATTACCTGCAGACATGGATTTTCATTTTTTCATAGTGGGTGATGGTCCGTTAATGCAGGCATCTCAGGAGTTAATTTCGACGTATAACCTTCAGTCGAAAACAACTTTTACAGGCAAAGTCTCTTATGATACATTGAAAGATATCTTTTCAAAGGCTCATCTTTTATTGTTCCCAAGTTTAATTGATTCATGCCCGATGCAGGTATTTGAATGCATGGCATACAGTCTTCCTGTTGTAACGCTGGATCATCAGGGCATGAAAGAGCAGGTGCCGGTAACAGCTGGAATACGTGTACCTGTTGAACGAAGAGAAACAAGCTATGCACAGAAACTGGCAACAGGTATTCGAACTATAATTTCTGATCCTGAAAAATATCATCAGTATTCGTTGAATGCTTATAAAATCGGGCAGCAACAATTATGGAGTAAAAGAATTGAACATTTCGTAAAAGAAATATTATAGGTAGCGTATTATGACACACTATTTAATTTGCGATTTAAATATTCAAAAAAAAGGTCATTATATTGGGTACAACCAATACATCATTAATGGTATTGCTAAGATCAAAGGCAGCACCGATCGAAGGTATACTTTTTTATATAATGAAGAAGCAAAAGATTTTCTGAGCTTCCCTGATATACTAAAAGATGATGTACATTTCCTGAATGATAATTGCTGGAGTAACGTAAGCATGAAGGATAAAATCAGACTTTTTAAAAAAGCTGTAACAATTGCTAATGAGCTTAATGTCGACCATTTAATTTTCATGGATCTGGATCAATATCAGTTTCCGATATTCAGGTCTGCCTTTTCATTCAAGCTTTCAGGGGTTTTATTCAGACCGCATCACCGGATCACACATTCTTCTGATACGTTTAAATCTAAGCTGGCAAGCCGCATTCAACGATTTAAAAAAATCATTGCCGAAAAATTTCTTATATCTAAAAAGAATGTTGAGAATGTATTCATTTTGAATGATGAAGAAGGAGTGAAGTTTCTAAACAAATTTCATAACACGAATCAATTTAAATTTTTACAGGACCCGATCTTTTCATACCCATCTTCACTTAAATCTTATGAAGAAGATGGTGTTGTTAAGTTTTTAATTTTCGGCTCGATGAATGAGCGTAAAAATATAACCACGATCGTAAATGCTTTTGCTGCAACAAATTTTACTACCAAAGCTGAGCTTTTGATTGTAGGGCATGCGGAACAATCTTATTTAACCTACTTGCACGACCTTGTAAACAATCTGCCAGGCATTCATAGAGATAAAAGAATTACTATAAAGTCTGGCTTTGTTACAGACGAAGAAATGGACAACTATTTCCATAGCGCAACTGTTTGTTTGTTGATCTATAAAGACTTTTACGGATCTAGTGGATTGTTGGGACGTGCAGCCTTGCATAATAAAAAAGTTATAGGCGCTAACGTAGGCTTGTTGAAAGAACTAATCGAAAAAAATGGCTTAGGAATTACCTGTGACCCTAAAAGTGAAACAGAAATTTCGAAAGCATTGGTAGAGATTCTTAACAAGGATTTTTCTTCAGAAAACTTTCAGCGTTTTTTTGAAACTTATTCTCCCGAAACATTTTTCAAAACTCTTTTACAACTTCGTGTATGAAAATATTGATTATACATAATAAGTATAAGATTTTAGGAGGAGAGGATATTCAGACTTTAGAGGAGGTTGAATTGCTCCGAAAACATGGCAATGAAGTAGAGTTGTTTCATGTTTCCAATGATTCAATTGATGACGATATAAATAACGTTCGTTTAGCTGTAGATACTGTCTGGTCTAAGAAATATTATAAAGAGCTGCTCGATAAAATAAAAAGAGAAAAATTCGAAATCGTGCACGTACATAACTTTTTCCCCTTACTTTCTCCGAGTATATTTTATGCCGCAAGAAAAGCCGGGGCAAAGGTAATCATGACAGCACACAATTATCGGTTGATCTGCCCGAATGCGCTGATGTATATAAACAATGAAATCTGTTCAGCATGCGTTGGCAAAGCGATCCCCTATCCCGCACTTTTTAAAAAATGTTATAGAGGAAGTTTTTCTGCGACGGCTGCTACTGTGGCTATGTTGAGTGTACACAATATTATTCAGACCTGGAAAAATAAGATTGATGGTATTGTCTGCATTTCAGATTTCCTGAAAAAACAATTGGTAGATGTTGGCTTTAAAAATGAGCAATTGCATGTTAAACATAATTTTGTTTCAAGCATTGTTGAGCCTCATTTTGTTGCCGGCGATTATTACATTTTTGTTGGGCGTACTTCAGACCAGAAGGGGCTTCCATTATTACTGAATACTTTTGAGAATAGTGACAAAAAACTTATGATTGTTGGCGATGGGCCTTTAAATGATTTGGTTGAAGAATATGCCCGACGCAACAGTAACATTCATTATGTAGGTAAGTTATCTCTTGAGGAAACCTATAAAAAAATTGCAGGAGCAAAGGCATTGATTTTACCATCACAATCACACGAACCATTTGGCCGGACTATAGCAGAAGCTTTTGCACACGGAACTCCTGTGCTAGGTTCTGATCTGGGTGGTATCAGTGAATTGATCCAGGAAGGTGTCAATGGATTTCTGTTTGATCCTTATAAAGATGCAGATCTGTTAAATACCATCGCCAGATTTGAACATACTTCAGAACCGAATGTAATGAGAAGGAATGCATTTGATTCATACCAGAAAAAATTTACCTCTGATTATAATTATGATCGGATCATGGAAATATATAATCATGTATTATCTGCTGATAAATCTGCAAAATAAGCCCTGAATGTCTGTATGAAGGTTTTGATGATACATAATAGATATAAGATCACAGGGGGGGAAGATGTGTCTACCAACGTTGAAGCTGAAATGCTGAAAAGCGGCGGTATAGACATAGAGAAATGGATCATTACAAATGACAGTATTGAAAATGAAAATAAAATCAATCTGGCGATCAATACCATTTGGTCTAAGAAGTATCATCAATTATTACTGGATAAGATAAAAGAGAATAAGTACGATATTATCCATGTGCAGAATTTTTTTCCGTTGTTTTCACCCAGCATTTTTTATGCAGCAAAGAAGGCAGGAACAAAAATTGTCATGACAATTCGCAATTACAGATTGATTTGTCCGAATGGTTTGATGTATGTACATGGAAAAATCTGCAGGGATTGTGTTGGCAAGACTATTCCATATCCTGCCATCATGAAAAAATGTTATCGGGACGATATGGGTGCTACTACTGCTATTGTTGGCATGTTGGGTGTACATAATATATTAAACACCTGGAGCAATAAAGTAGATGGCTATATCTGCATCAGTGCATTTGTAAAACAGCAGTTGATTAAAAGCGGTTTTGACTCAGGCAAGTTGCATGTAAAGTACAACTTTGTTACGAGTCCTGTGGCTCCTGAATTTACTTCTGAAGGATACTATATTTTTGTTGGTAGAACATCAGATCAAAAGGGGCTTCCATTATTGTTAAAGACGTTCGAAGAAAACAAAAAGGAGTTGATGATTGTAGGCGACGGACCTTTAAACGAAATGGCTGAATCGTTTGCCCGTAGAAATGCCAACATTACATTTGCAGGAGAGTTGCCCTTAGAAGAAACCTATAGAAGAATAGCAAAAGCAAAAGCGCTGATTGCCCCTTCGCAATCAGATGAACCTTTTGGAAGAACAATTGCAGAAGCCTTTGCGCATGGCACACCTGTGATAGGTTCTGCCTTGGGAGGTATCAGCGAATTGATTCAGGATGGTGTTAATGGTTTTCTGTTTGATCCTTATCAAGCAACAGCTCTGCAGGAAACCATTACGAAATTTGAAAACTTTGAAAATGCAGAATTGATGCGCCGGGGAGCATTTGATTCATATCAGAAAAAATTTACTTCCAATATGAATTATGATTCTGTTATGGAAATTTATAATAAAGTGTTAACTTCTTAATAAGAAAACTCCAGCTTATAAATCCCGATTTTAACTAAGTATATTTTATGAAAATGGCATTTGTATGAAAGTTTTGATGATACATAATAGATATAAGATTATGGGCGGGGAGGATGTTTCCACGAATGCAGAAGCTGCATTGTTGAAAGACAGCGGACTGGATCTGGAAACATTGATCATTACAAATGACAGCATTGAAAATGAAAATATGATTGGCCTTGCGATTAATACCGTATGGTCAAAAAAATATCATCAATTATTACTGAAAAAAATAAAAGAGAATAAGTATGACATTATTCATGTGCAGAATTTCTTCCCGTTGTTTTCTCCCAGTATATTTTATGCAGCCCAAAAAGCAGGAACAAAAATAATCATGACGGTAAGAAATTACCGCTTAATATGTCCGAATGGTTTGATGTATGTTCATGGGGCGGTATGTGAGCAATGCGTTGGGAAAACGATTCCTTATCCGGCTTTGATGAAAAAATGTTACAGAGAAAGCTTAGGAGCAACAAGTGTGACAGTAGGCATGCTTGCTGTACATAATATATTGAATACATGGGATGCGAAGGTTGACGGTTATATTTGCATAAGTGAATTTGTAAAAGACCAATTAAAAAAAGGAGGCTTTAAAGCAGACAAGCTGCATGTCAAATATAACTTTGTTGTTACAGATTTGCCTCCGGTATATGAGCCTGAAGATTATTATGTTTATTTAGGACGCATATCTACAGAAAAAGGAATAGATATTTTATTGGATGCTTTTCAAAAAAACAAAAAGAGATTACTGATCATTGGTGATGGTCCGTTAAAGGATGAAGTCATTCAGGCCAGTAAAATGCATTCCAATATTGAATATCTTGGAAAGCTGCCATTAAATGATTCGTATAAAATAGTATCCAGGGCGAAAGCATTAATCTTTCCGTCTAAATGGCACGAACCATTTGGTCGCACCATTGTGGAAGCATTTGCGCATGCTACCCCGGTAATAGGTGCTAAAATGGGCGGGGTTACAGAACTTATAAAGGATGGTTATAACGGCTTCTTGTTTGATCCATCAAATGCAGCAGGCCTCAATCAGGCAATTGACGCGTTGGATTCGGTTGCAGACAAAGTGAAATTAAGACAGAATGCATTTGAGAGCTATAAAAATTCATTCACCCCTGAAAAGAATTTGAAAAGCATTCTTGAAATATATGACAAGTTTTTACAGAAATCACAGAAAGGAACTGTAACTACATAAGCAAGCGTGTCGAAGATGAGCATAGTATTACTGAAAAGTAAATAAATTATTTAACAAAGTTTTTTGTGGGACTTAAAACCTTAATTAATAAATATAAGTCGGTATTATCTTCAAAAGGGATTGTCGATTTAATAAGTCATAAGCTATCTAAACAGTTTTTGTCTTTAGCGGCAATTCAATCTATCAATTTGTTGTTCCCGCTTTTTGTTATTCCGTATGTGAGCCGTGTATTAGGCCCTGAAAATTTGGGACTGGTAAACTTTGCTACTTCTTTCCTGACGTATTTTACCTTGATCATTAATTATGGGTTTGATTACGCTGCAACCCGTGAAATATCAGTAGTTCGGGAAGACAAGGAAAAAGTAAGTGCAATTTTCAATGAGGTAATAAATAGTAAAATTTTATTGTTTACGGTTTCCAGCCTTTTATATTTTGTTATTATACTGTCTTCTGAAAAATATTCGAGTCATATATTTTTATATTATGTTTCGTATGCGTCTGTGATCAGTGCAATTTTTTATTCGCCCTGGTTGTTTCAGGGAATGCAAAAACTTACCGTTTTTACCATCACGAATTTGATATTCAGGGTAGCTTCTATGGGCTTTATTTTCCTATTGATTAAAGAGGCTACAGATTATAATTTATACCAGTTGATTAATGGTTTGACAATGTTTTTGACTGCAGTAGCAACACTTATCTATGCCCACATGAAGTTTAAAGTCAATTTCAGGTGGTTGCCGATCAGGGAAAGTATGCATAAAATAAAATCAAACTTTCTATTATTTATATCAATAGTAATTGTTAACTTCAATACAACCTCAACAATTGTTTTGCTGGGATATCTTACCAGCTATGAAACAGTTGGGTATTATACAGCGTCTATGAAGGTGTATTCAGTGATTGCAAGTCTGTCGTTATTTCCCATTTCACAGGTTTTGTATCCGCACCTTGCAACTAAATTTAAAGAATCAACGGAGATCGGTTTACAGACGGTAAAGAAACTTATCCCTAAAATACTACTTGCTGTAGCGGCCGTTTCCGGGTGTTTGATTGTTGCATCCAGGTTGATCATTGATATTTTATACGGAGATAAATTCGAAAGCTCGGTAGCTATTCTGCAAACACTGGCGCCATTATTAGTTATATCAACATTGGTAAATATATTGTGCTACCAGGTAATGCTAAATCTTAAAATGGATAAACATTTCCTGAAGATCAATTCAATCGGTTTCGTTATGAATATCATTATTAGCATGAGTCTTGTGCCCGTTTTTAATGCATACGGAACCTGTGCGTCGCTGTACATGATTGAATTGACAATTGTTGTAGTATCGTTGATCATTCTTAGAAAGAATAATTATAAAGTTTATTGATAGCAGTATGAAAAACGCAAAAATATCAGTTGTTATTAATACGTTTAATGAAGAAGCACATATTAAAAAATGTGTTGAAAGTGTATTGACATTTGCAGACGAGATCGTTGTGTGTGATATGTATAGCGATGATGATACCGTTAACATTGCAAATAGTCTTGGTGCGAAAGTTATTTATCATGAAAAGGTAGGCTTTGTAGAACCAGCAAGGCATTATGCTATTTCACATGCCACCGGAGACTGGATTTTAGTACTCGATGCAGATGAATATATTACAGAAGAATTAAGCCTGAAATTAAAAGAGTTGGTTGCTACTTCAGATGCAGATCTGATCGCAATCGGGAAGCTGTATTTTTATTTCGCCAATTACATTAAGCGCGGTGGATTTTATCTGGAGAGCAGTCCTTTGTTCTTTAAAAAGGATTTGTACATGAATAATTTCACAGAGGAGAATATGAAAATCTTCAAAGGCTTTATTCATTTAAAACCTGCATCGAAAAAAATGATTTCGATCGGCGATAAATATTTTATCTGGCATGATGCTTATCCATCGATAGAGAAGTTTGTTGCAAAAACAAATGCAAAGTATGCACTCATTGAGGCAAAGCAAATGTTTGCAGATGGAGACACATTCAGTGTTTACAAACTATTGTGGGATCCTACGAAAACGTTTCTGAAAAAATACCTATATCAACGTGCCATGCTGGATGGTGTAAATGGCCTTATACTTTGCGTACTGTATGCAAATTATAGATTTAATGTTTGGGCCAATTTATGGCAGATCGAGCAGGATAATAAGAATATGAAAAAGTGATTGTATGTGTTAACCCCAACCCAAACATAACACGTTTATGAAAAGATATTCATTGTTGCTTGGATTTTTTCTTTTGCATCTGATATCTGTAGCGCTTGATGCAAAGTCTGTAGGTGCCAAAGGTGATGGTATACAAGACGACGCTCCTTATCTGAACCTTGCTATTGCCAGGGCATTACTTATAGGAGAAGATTTATTTATTCCTGCTGGTACTTACAAATGCGAACAATTCGGTTCTCCTTACAATAAAATTTTACTGATGGATCAGTCGGGTGTAAAGACGATCCGCATATACGGAGAAGCCGGAACTAAAATCACAACTTCTCAACCTAAAGGTTGTTTGCTCTATATCTTTAATAAGAACCTGAATGTGTCGATCGAAAATATATTTTTTGAGAATACTCATGGCATAACGCTGGAACAAACAAATGCCTTGCAGTTGTTGGGTACAAATGAAAATTCGATCATTAATTTCTCCGTAAGAAACTGCAGGTTTGAAGGCTTCAGTACAGCCATATCTGCGCAAGGTGTAAAAGGTCTCTTTATTTATAATAATACATTTGCCAGTCCGCGGGGACATGATAACGCACAAGACAGCTCGGCGCCTGCAGTATATATTTGGCTGGCAGATAATGCCAACGGACAATGTTACAATGTGAAAATATCAAACAATGTTGCCGATGGTTATACAGGCAGCAATGTAGCGTTGACTCATACAAAACGTGCGATGGATGGATTCGTGATTGCAATAGCATATGGGCTGGAGATCATATCCAATGAAACCAGGAACTTCAGTGAAGAACATTTGATTATTCAGCCGCCAAAAACTTTTCCGGCCTCAAAAGATTCTACTTTTATTGAGGGTAATAAATTTTTTCAGGCAATTCCATTGGGTTCAATGAAAAATGGCGCGGTGTTAAGTTCTAATTATGGTATACGTGTAGAATGTAATTATTTAAAAATAGATAATAATATATTTAATGATTTCAGTACAGGCATATTGATGCTTCCTTTTGAAGTGCCAGGCTGGACTCAGCATTCGGTTATGATTTCAGCAAACAAGTTCTATTCTGCACAAAAAACTTTTTACCATGTGCGGGAAGCTATTAAAGTGCAAGGCAGCGATACTAATCCGGCAACAGATATTACTATTTCCGGGAATGCGATACAAATAAGCGGCTTTATTGTCAAGTCCAGCAGGTCGGCTATTTCATTGTACGACTGCAAAAATGTATTGCTGGAAAATAATCGGGTTACGTTGCAGAATCTGACGCTAAACGGATTTACGTATACAACATTTCTAAAGCTGAGATGCCTGAATGTTGTTGCTAAAAATAATAATTTTTGAATGCCGCATGTATGTTAACAATCCATATTAAATGAAAGTATTATTATCGGCGTATGCATGCAGACCTAATCATGGTTCTGAACCTGCAGTAGGGTGGAACTGGGCAATAGAAATTGCGAAGCTTGGGCATGAAGTTACTGTGCTTACCCGCAAGGATAACCGCGAATTCATAGAAACGGAGTCTGCTTCAATTCCTTCCAATCTGAAATTTATTTATTACGATTTGCCATCTGTAATTTTAAAAGCAAAAAAAATCACGGGCATATATTTTTACTATACGTTGTGGCAGGCCGGTGCTTATCTGATGATTAAAAAGCGCATCAAAGAGCCGTTTGATATTGTACAGCACATCACGTATGTATCGTATCGTTTTCCGATCTTTTTATATAAACTGAAAGGCAAGTTTATCTTTGGGCCCATTGCAGGTGGGGAAGAATCTTCACCAAATCTTACTGCCACGTTGCCCTTTATACCAAGGCTGCTGGAACGTATGCGTACGTGTATTAATACCATCAATTCGATGAACCTATTCATTAATCGGGCATATTTAAAATCTTACAGAATTTTTGCTGCAACGAACGACACCTTCGATAAAATTCCCGAAAAATATAAAAGCAAAACATCGATTACACCGGCGATTGGAATTAATAAAGCAGTAAGTGTTTCTATTGAAAAGCATACAGCGTTTACTATTTTATATGCAGGGCAGTTATTATACTGGAAGGGCATTCACATAGCGTTGGAAAGTTTCGCAAAGGCTGTAAAATCAAACCCGGCCATACGTTTTAAAATTGTAGGAAGCGGTAAATATAAAGCAGAACTTGTAAAGCTGGCCGCGGACCTGAACGTATCAGACAAGGTAGAATTTATAAGTAAACTGCCGCAAAAGGACTTGTATGAAGAATATAGAAAAGCTCATGTTTTTTTATTCCCAAGCCTGCACGATAGCGGAGGTTTTGTGGTGATTGAGGCGATGGCACACGCATTGCCGGTTATTTGCCTGGACAAAGGCGGGCCTCCGGTTTTTGTTGGTAAAGAAACGCAGAACGTTATACCTGTTCAAAATAAAACGATTGATCAGATCACGACAAACATTGCAACGCTGTTAGCAGACTACTCAAACAATTCAGAGTTACTCAAAATCGAATCTGAAAAAGCATTGAGCAAATCTGAAAATTATGAGTGGAGTAAAATCGTACGAAAGGTATATGATGCGATCTGAACAATTATTTTTTTGAATAGACCATGCCAAATGCCTTTGATAATGCCCAGGCCGCCAGTGTTAGCAGGATGGAGAAGAGAACAATATTAAGCGGGAATATTTGTCTTTTAACAAAGTCCATATTGTAGAAGAAGCTTTGTAATAAATAAATTTCTAACGTAATGGAAGAAATAAAGATAATGGTTATGCTTAAATACTTCCAGTTGGTCAGTGCCTGGTGTATTGCCTGCGATCTTGTTATTTTTAAAAAGTAAATCACCCAGGGAATTGTTACCAATTGCAATAAAAATTGCAAAGGCATAAGTACATTGTATTTTGTGGTTGCGAACTTGAAGCCAAAGAAGAATAGCGTTAACAGAAAGAATATCGCAATATCCATTTTTCCTGTGTATGCATATTTTTCATAATTGTTTGCCACGTATACACCCAGTATCATTACTTCAAGATAGAAGATCCATTTGAATAAAGACTTTGATTCTACTGTCCAGGAATGGATATCCATAAGTGAAAAGTAGGTGCCAAAGTAAACCAGCATGATAAAGGCAGAAGTATATAAAAATACTTTCTCTGAATAATTGGTAATGACGAAATAAGTAGGAATATAGAATAAGGTGATGGCTGGAATAAACCAATATCCGGTAGGATAAATAAACTGCGCGAATATGTCAGCAAAGTTTAATTGAATAGAATAATAGCCGATTAACAGAAAGATGATTGTTGCAACCCACGTAATCAGATAAGTACGTGATGCCCGCTTATAAAACCAGGAGCCAAAGGGGACGCATCTTTTGTTCAAGCTCAATGTAAGTCCGATAGATGATACCAGGAAAAAAATTGTATTGCCAAGGCTGCCGCCGGTACCCATATTATGAATAGGGTAGAGGTGATTGATGTGCGAATTTGTGATTAGAATAATAGCAAAAAATTTCAGTATATCTAACTCAGGTTTTGAGCCGGATGCAGATGTAGTGCTCATATCAGAAAATTTAAACGAATGATAGTAAAGATACTCTAAAAAAGTATCCGGTTACATGGAATGTTTTTATTTGCTTTAAATATTTAACTAGAATTTAAT
>NZ_JAGKWP010000188.1 GCF_021151785.1 Flavobacterium sp. | reverse complement strand
TTCAAACCTGCTTTAGGAACTGGTTTAAACAGGATATCGCATTTTTCATCTGATCCAGCATAATAAAAATTTGATTTACTACTGGCATGCTTCATTGCTTTCCCTCAAGATAACATGGAAAAAGTTAACCTGTAACGCGCGTTTGTTTATCAGAATTGCTGCTAAAATATTCGATAGTTCTTTTCAGGCCAAGCTCCAGTTGAACCTTAGGCTGCCAATTCAAATGTGCCTGGGCTAGCGAAATGTCTGGGCGCCGTTGAGTGGGGTCATCAACTGGTAGTGAGCAAAATTTTATGGTGGAGGATGAGTTTGTCAGCCGTATAATTGTATGGGCCAGTTCGAGAACTGTAAGTTCTATGGGGTTACCCAAATTCATTGGAGCAGCTATACCTGCAGATAAACCCATAAATTTTATAAGTGCGGAAATTAAATCGTCTACATAACAAAACGACCTGGTTTGAAGTCCATCACCATAGATGGTTATCGGTTCATTTTTTAACGCTTGCGTTATAAAGTTAGGTATAACCCTGCCGTCCTCGTGGCACATATGCGGTCCATATGTATTAAAAATGCGGGCGACTTTAATATCAATCTGATGTTGGCGCTGGTAATCGAAAAATAATGTTTCAGCGCATCGTTTGCCTTCGTCATAACATGATCGAATTCCAACAGGGTTCACATTCCCCCAGTAGGATTCGCGCTGTGGATGGATTTGCGGATCGCCATAAATTTCACTTGTAGACGCCTGTAATATCCGGGCTCCTGTTCTTTTTGCCAAGCCTAGCATATTAATTGAGCCTATAACATTTGTCTTTATTGTCTTGATGGGATCTGTTTGATAATGCTTTGGTGAGGCCGGGCACGCCAAATTATAAATTTCATTGATATCGATATACAACGGATTGGTAATATCATGAACAATCATCTCAAAATTTGGTAGGCCGATTAAATGGTGAATGTTGGCTCTTGAGCCAGTACTCAAATCATCAACACATACCACATGATTGCCAAGCTTTATTAGCTGCTCACATAAATGAGACCCGACAAAGCCTGCGCCGCCTGTAACCAACACCCTTTTTTCCTTCATAAATATCGCCTTCTAATCCATATATCTATCAAATATTTATCTTTATTTTCCAGTTTCTTACCCAAAGGCGACTGACCTATCCATTTACCGCAAAATTGATCTGACTCTCATTACGCTGCATAATTTATCTGGATTAGCAATCAATTTTATTGAATTGTTTTAGAGATTATCAGGAGTGCATTCAAAGAAATCAAATTTTTAAATAACCTTTGTACATTACCACAACCGGTTTTTGGAAAGAGATATTTCGCTGGACTGCAGCTGTTTTTATAGATGAAAAAAAGTGTTGCAATTCGCTGATTTTTATATTTTTTTATGCTTGCATCAATGTATAAATTTTTGCTAGATTGTATACCAGTTAAAGCAAAAGGAGTGCGCATCTGTCTGCATATTAAACTTCTGCATTTCTGCATTGTTGAATATTTACAAATTTAAATTATTGCAATGCTTTTATTTATAGAAATAAGGCAAGTTGGTGCGAGGATTCGATATCGAAAAATGCCCCTCCTTTTCTTAATTTTCCAGATTATTCGATAAGATTTTTCTGGCTAAAAAATTATCTAATAAAAATTACAAATTTCTATCCGTAATGTCCGGCTTTATTTTTGCTACAAGTTCAAT
>NZ_JAGKWP010000187.1 GCF_021151785.1 Flavobacterium sp. | reverse complement strand
CAGTCGATACCATCATCGCAACCAATCCACAAGAGCCGTAAGCTCGACACATATCATAAGACTAGACTTTAGTCTAGTCGACACTACACCAAAAACATCACTTTGCTATCACCATTGGATTAAAATCCAACGCCATAACATTGACCGTCCCTACGGGACTACTACGCAACATCTCGTATATATTACAATAGATTAAAATCCATTGCTACATTATAGGGCGTCCCTACGGGACTTACACATTACGTAACGCATTATTTTTATTTAAACGCAATGTTTACGCATGAGAGCCAGCGGCTCGACCCATCTTGTAAAGCTGGACTTTAGTCCAGTTGACATCAACACAACGTCACACACAAGAGCCGTAAGCTCGACACATATCATAAGACTAGACTTTAGTCTAGTCGACACTACACCAAAATATCACTTTACCAGCACCATTGGATTGAAATCCAACGCCATAACATTGACCGTCCCTACGGGACTACTACGCAACATCTCGTATATATTACAATAGATTAAAATCCATTGCTACATTATAACTCGTCCCTACAGGATTTACACGTTGCATAACACATTAATTTTATTTAAACGCAATGTTTACGTACTAGAGCCAGCGGCTCGACCCATCTTGTAAAGCTGGACTTTAGTCCGGTTGACATCAACACAACGTCAGACACTAGAGCCGTAGGCTCGACACATATCATAAAGCTGTACTTTAGTCTAGTCGACATAACACCAAAAACATCACTTTGCTATCACTATTGGATTAAAATCCAACGCCATGACATTGACCGTCCCTACGGGACTACTACGCAACATCTTTTACACATTACAATAGATTAAAATCCATTGCTACATTATAAGTCGTCCCTACGAAACTTACACGTTGCGCAACGCATTATTTTTAGTTAAACGCAATGTTTACGTACTAGAGCCAGCGGCTCGACCCATATTATAAAGCTGGACTTCAGTCCAGTTGACATCAACACAACGTCACACACAAGAGCCGTAAGCTCGACACATATCATAAGGCTAGACTTTAGTCTAGTCGACACTACACCAAAAACATCACTTTACCAGCACCATTGGATTAAAATCCAACGCCATAACATTGACCGTCCTTACGGGACTACTACGCAACATTTCGCACACATTACAATAGATTAAAATCCATTGCTACATTATGGGTCGTTCCTACGAGACTTACACGTTGCGTAACGCATTGTTTTTATTTAAACGCAATGATTACGTATGAGAGCCATAGGCTCGGCCCATTTTGTAAGGCTGGACTTTAGTCCAGTCGATACCATCATCGCAACCAACCCACAAGAGCCGTAAGCTCGACACATATCATAAGGCTAGACTTTAGTCTAGTCGACACAACACCAAAACATCACTTTACCAGCACCATTGGATTAAAATCCAACGCCATAACATTGACCGTCCCTACGGGACTACTACGCAACATCTCGCACACATTACAATAGATTAAAATCCATTGCTACATTATAGGTCGTCCCTACGGGACTTACACGTCACGTAACCCATTATTTTTATTTAAACGCAATGATTACGTATGAGAGCCATAGGCTCGGCCCATTTTGTAAGGCTGGACTTTAGTCCAGTCGATACCATCATCGCAACCAATCCACAAGAGCCGTAAGCTCGACACATATCATAAGACTAGACTTTAGTCTAGTCGACACTACACCAAAAA
>NZ_JAGKWP010000047.1 GCF_021151785.1 Flavobacterium sp. | reverse complement strand
AATTTAGGTACTACATTTTGTAATACATTTTCATTTATGAAAACGTCACCGCTATTCATAAAAATTAGAAAATCTCCATTTGCTACTTTTATTCCCTTATTCATGGCTGAATAAACTCCTTTATCAGGCTCTGAAACCCAGTAGTTTATTTTATCTTGATAATTTTTAATTATTTCACTTGATTGGTCTGTACTTCCTCCATCAATTATAATGAATTCGAAATTTTTATATGTTTGATTAATAACACTTTCAATAGTTTTTTTTAAGCCATTGTCATTGTTATAGTTTACAGTAATAACAGATATCATATTCATTATTGTATGTTGAATTTAGTTTTGTAAACGTTTTCAATTCCTTCTTTCAATGAAATTTTATATTTCCAACCTAGATTTTCTAGTTTTGTTACGTCCATTAATTTTCTTGGTGTTCCATCTGGCTTTTCTGTATCGAAATATATTTCTCCTTTAAAGCCAACAATCTCTTTTATTAAAAGAGCTAAGTCTTTGATTGATATCTCTTTACCAGAACCAATATTTAAAAATCCTTTTTCATTGTAATTTTCCATTAAAAAAACACAAGCATCTGCCATGTCAGAAGCGTGAAGAAATTCTCTTAATGGTGTTCCCGTTCCCCAAACTTCAACAGTTGATTCATTATTTAGTTTTGCTTCGTGAAATTTTCTCAATAAAGCTGGTAAAACGTGAGAATTTTGCAAATCATAATTATCGTTAAAACCATATAAATTAGTTGGCATAACCGATATAAAATTACAACCATATTGTTCTCTATAAGCATCACACATTTTGATACCAGCTATTTTAGCAATGGCATAAGGTTCATTGGTTTCTTCTAGTAACCCAGTCAATAGATATGCTTCTTTGAGTGGTTGAGGGGCTAACTTTGGATATATACAAGAAGAACCTAAAAACATCAGTTTTTTTACTTGATTGAGGTAGCTATGATGAATAACATTATTTTGAATCATCAAATTTTCGTAGATGAATTGTGCTCGGTATGTATTATTTGCCACTATACCACCAACTTTAGCGGCTGCTAGAAAAACGTATTCTGGCTTTTCATTCTCAAAAAATTCAGCTACTGCTTTTTGATTTGTTAAATCTAGTTCATTAGAAGTTCTGGTAATGATATTTGAAAATCCTTTACTAGTCAAATTAGCAACGATAGCACTACCTACCATACCTCTATGCCCAGCTACATATATTTTTGAATTTTTATTCATTATTTGAAATTCTTAATTAGTTTTTCTTTTTTGAACAAATCAACATCTGCTTCCATCATTTCTTTTACTAGCATCTCTAGTGTATATTTTGGTAACCAACCTAGTTTTGTTTTTGCTTTTGTATTATCTCCAATTAATAAATCTACCTCTGTTGGTCTAAAGTAGGTGGGATCTATTTGTATAACTATTTGTCCTACTTTAAATTCATATTCTGGATTTGACGTTGATTTTACAATTCCTTTTTCATTTACTCCTTCACCTTGAAATGCTATTTCTACTCCCACTTCTTTGAAAGCCATGAGTATAAAATCTCTAACAGTTGTAGTCACACCTGTAGAAATAACAAAATCTTCGGGTTGTTCTTGTTGTAAAATCAACCACATTGCTTCAACATAATCTTTGGCGTGTCCCCAATCTCTTTTAGCATCAATGTTCCCCATGAATAATGTTTCCTGAAGTCCAAGTGCCATTTGTGCAATACCCCTTGTGATTTTTCTAGTTACAAAAGTTTCTCCTCTAAGTGGACTTTCGTGATTGAATAAAATACCATTACAAGCAAACATATTATATGCCTCTCGATAGTTAACCGTTATCCAATAGGCATACATTTTAGCTACAGCATAAGGTGAACGAGGGTAAAACGGAGTAGTTTCTTTTTGAGGAACTTCTTGAACTAAACCATATAATTCAGAAGTTGATGCTTGATAGATTTTGGTTTTGTTAGTAAGTCCAAGTAAACGTACAGCTTCTAAAATTCGTAAGGTACCAATTCCATCTGCATTAGCAGTATATTCGGGTGTGTCAAAACTCACTTTCACATGACTCATAGCCCCTAAATTGTAGATTTCATCAGGTTGTGTTTCTTGAATAATTCTGATTAGATTAGTAGAATCACTCAAATCACCATAGTGTAATTTAAAATGTTGATTTTCAATATGAGGGTCCTCATAGATATGATCAATTCTTTGTGTATTGAATAAAGAACTTCTTCTTTTTATACCATGGACTCTATATCCTTTTGAAAGTAGTAATTCGGCTAAATAGGCTCCGTCTTGACCTGTAACTCCTGTTATTAATGCTGTTTTCATTTTTTTCCTTAATTGTTAAAAAAACAATTTATTTTATTGATTACTTGCTCTACTTCTTCCACAGTTGTTGCATAAGAAATAGGTAAACTTAATGTTGTTCGGTGAATTTCTTCGCTTATAGGGAAATGTAAACCTGAAAAATAGGTTTGATATCCTTCTTGATGGTTTGGTGAAACGGGATAATGAATTTCAGTAAAAATATTGTTGTCTAATAAATACTGTTTTAGTTCGTCTCTTTTTTCCGTTCTAATATTATAGATGTGATATACGTGTACACTATCCTTAATTTCACTAGGTTTGATTACCTTTTCAGTTAGCTTTTCATTGTAAATTTGAGCTAATTTTCTTTTATGGGAAGTGATTTTGTCTAGTGCAGGAAGTTTTACGTTTAAAAACGCAGCTTGTATCTCGTCAAGTCTAGAATTAAGTCCAGTATATTTGTTGTAATATTTTTTTTCTGAACCATAGTTTCTCAGTGCTTTTAATTTTTCAAATAATGTTTCATTTGAAGTTACAATTGCACCAGCATCACCGAGAGCTCCTAGATTTTTAGTAGGATAAAAACTAAAGGCACCAATAGTTCCAAAAGTACCTGCTTTTTTTTCTTTCAAAGTAGCTCCGTGTGCTTGAGCACAATCTTCAATAATTTCCAACTTGTGTTTTGTAGCAAGTGATACAATCTTATCCATTTGTGCTATTTGACCATACAGATGAACTACCATTATTGCTTTAGTTTTAGCAGTAATTTTTTCTTCAACTAGATGTGGATCTAGGTTATAAGTTTGAAGATTTGGCTCAACCAAAACGGGTATATGTCCAGCATTTATAATTGCTAAAATGGTAGCTATGTATGTATTAGAAGGAACAATAATTTCAGATTGCTTTGGGAAGTCTAAAGCTACTATACCTAGTTGTAAAGCATCCAATCCATTGGCAACACCAACGCAATATTTAGCCCCACAATATTGAGCAAAATTTTCTTCAAACGTTTTAACTTCATTTCCTAAAACATACCATCCATTAGTTAGAAAGGTGTTGAATTTTTCTTGAAACTCCGCTTCAAATTCTTTATTTAATTTATTTAAATTTTCGTAAAGTATTTTATCTGTATGGTTCATAAATGTAGTCTTTAGGGTCATAATATTCAGAGGCCAACACTAATAGAACGGCATCTTTTGAAAAATCATACATCCAATGATAGTCTTCTGGGTATAAAAATAAACATTTCTCAGGATGATCAAGTGTAAATTCCTCAACTTGCTTTCCATTGTCATTGGAAATTTTACATGAACCATGAATACAAATTGCGGCTTGTATTGTTTTGTGATGTCTATGTTTTCCTCTTACAGAATCATCTACATTATAAATGTAAAAAACCCTTTTTATATCAAAAGGGATGTTTTTTTCAAGTACACTTAAAGAGCCTCTTTTATCATGAAAAGAATTAATATGAATTAATTTAGGCATATATTTTTATGATTAGTTTTCTAATAAACTTTGGTATAAACCCGAAGTTTACTTGTTTAATATTATTACTATTTGTTTTTTGGTACACTATTTTTTCTTTAAGAATAGTGGTCCATATGGCATTGGATTGGTATCGAGTTGATTGATCTTGAGTAATTCCCAATGCTTCATTATTTGAATCAATTAAATTCCAATAATACAAATATAATAAATCAAGATCAGATTGTGGGTGTACTTTATATTCTTTGAAACCATTTGTGGCCCATTTTTTAGATAAAATTTTAAAATGGTGAAAATGATAGAATAGGATGTTTTCATCATTTGATAAAAAATGTTCTTTTTTCTTTGTAATTAGATAATTGTTTACATTCCATGGAGCTAGTCCACTACAATTATCATTTAAACTCAACACTTCATGAGGGTATTTGGTATTCCATTTATCTAAGTATTTTTGATCAGCAAAACGATCATTTATTTCATCGTATTCATCTCCACACCAGTCTAGGCAATCTTTTTTCCAATCTTCTAAACATGTTAAACCAGTTGCGTTATTTTTAAATATTTGAAAACTAACATTGTAAATACCATATTTACTAAGGTGTTTGATTTCCTTAGAAAATTTATGTGGTGTTACTATAACAGAGTATTCGTTGAGTTGATCAAATATTTTCCTCGGATCATCTAAAAACAAAATATCGGCATCTAGTGAGCATATGTGAGGTAATTGATGTTTTTTCAAAAGATATAAAGGCAAACACGGACTCAATGTAAAATAATATTCAATTTTACTTCGGTTCTTTTTAGCGGTGAGTAGTGCAGAGTCGTCCTGCTCAATTTCACTTAGAGTTAAAATTTTAATCTCTTGGTATTTATCTTTGTTTTTGGTAAAAAAATCATGCGTAAAATCATCTAAACATAAGATATACAATTCAAAGTTTTGGTTGTGTTTTTTAAGGGAATCATATAAAATAAGACCTCTAGATAAGTAATTTTTATCAAAATAAGTTGTTAGATGTAGCATTATAAATCTTATTTTTTATGTTTATTATTTTTGAAAATCTGTACAATTCCAAACGGAACAAAGAACAAAAGTACAGTTTTTATTATTTTTTTTAGTCTCTTTTTTAGGTATTTTCTAGTGTATCTTCCGAAATAGTCTCCTTTGCCTGAGTAACCTAATTTCATGGCCTTTGTTGTCAATTCGATTTCTTTAATTTCTATTTTTTCAAATGTAGGTTCATTTTGTTCTAATGGAGGAATTATATTAACTTTTGCATGAGTAGCATTTATTGATTCAATATGATTAGTGTAAGATGGATTAGGATATAAACATAACCAATCATTCAATACCATTACAGCTTGCCATCTTATGGCCCAAGAGTCAACTTTGCCAAATATTTGTTCTTTTAGCATGCCTTCCATATCATAGGCGCCATAGGTGTTAAAAGCAAACATCTTATTGTTTTTTTCTAATGCTTTGTAGAGAAAGACGGCATCTTCATTAAATTTTTCCCAGCGATCTTTCCAAGTTGCCCAACCCCATGTATCAGGCATGTTTGTGAAAAAATATTTTGGATATTTAGGACCACAAGCAAAAAAATTACACCCGCCTATTTCTCCTACTTGTTTATCATTTTGATAGGCTGAAAGGGCAGTGTTCATATAATTTAAAAAATAAGGCGAAACAATCAAGTCATCCTCTAGCACAATTGCTGTTTCATGGCTTGAAAACACGAAGTTTAAACCGTCAATAATGGAACATGCTAATCCCTTGTTCTTCTCTTGAATTTGAAGTCGAATTTCTTTAAATCGAGTTTCTTTTTTAATTATTTTTTTTACCTGTTCATTTTTTATTCTGTTTTCCTCAGAAGCGTTTTCTTTTAATCCATCACAAAAAATATATAAAATACTTTCGCTGGCTTCTTTATTTGTAGCCAATGAGTCTAGTATGGCCTGAGTATGTTCAGGTCTGTTGTAAGTAAATAAAAGAATAGGTGAAAACGACATTAGTTTAAAATTTTTGATAAGTATTTTAATCTTTCTTCTTCAGAGAATAGATTTGTTAATATGGTTTTATTATTGTTTTTTTCTTCAGGTGTTAATTCTTTTTTGAACGAATCAAAGTCTAAATCTTTAATTTTATTCGCATTAAATACAACAACACCAATTGATTTAAAAAAGGAGTATAATGGATTTTCTTTTTTTAAATATAATTTTTTTCCAAGTATGAGTAACGGAACACAATTTCCAAAGGCTTGTTGTCTATTATGATACATAACGCAAACATCAACTTCCATTAGTTGTTGGATGTATTGTGCTCTTGGAACAAAATCTTCCAAAAACTTAATTTTATTTTTGAAGTTAAAGGTGCCATATTGCTTAACAAAATGATTGTATTTATGATTGCCATAAGACATTGGTAAAACTAATTCAATATTTTCATTTTTAAACTGATTTAATACATCAAAGGCATCAACATGATTATTGCTTTCAGTAGCTGAGTTTCCTAGTTGAATAATAGTTTTATCTGTTTTACTTCCTTCAAGCTTATAATGAATAGCAAGATCAACATTTTGGTCATAATTATAGTTGAAATAAGGCAAATTCTCGAGATGGTAAATTCTTTTAATCAGTTCTAATTCCTGATCATAATGCTTAGGCAGAATTAACGCATTTATTCGTTTAATGGTTTTAATTTTTTCTTTAAATTGTTTTCTAGCCTTTAGTTTATAGGTTTTTTTAAACCAGAGTCGCTTCAAAAAGTGTTTTCTTTGACTATATTTTTCAGGTAAAATAGTGTGCTCTTTTACAAAGGTCAATGTTTTTTCATCATGAATCCAGTTCATGTGATATAAATAGGGGTCTTCATAAAATTCACCGCCCCATAGATATACGTATAAAGGAACTTCTTTTTTTAAATATTTAAGTAAAAACAATCCTGTTTTTAAATCATACCAATGAACAAATATCTTATCGTACTTAGTTGCTTTTTTTAGGGTTGATATAAATTCATCATCTCGAAATGATATCCATTTCGCTTTTGGGTTTTTAATATGCTTACTGTTCGCTTGATTACCATTAATAAAATAAATGTTCGAATTTTCAGAAGAAACTTTTTCAGCATCATCTATAAATCCGTCAATAAATTTATCATCTATCATAATATGATAATTCATAATCTAAGCCGTTATAAGTGATACAATTTTTTCTATTTCCTTTTCTGTTAATTCATAAAACAACGGTAAACGAACCAGACGATCTGTATAATAATCACTCCAAACTAATTCCTCACCTTGGTATTTATCTTTGTAATATTCACTTTTGTGTAAGCTAAGGTAATGAAAAACAGCTAGAACGTCATTATTTTTTAAAATATTGATACAAGCTGTTCTTTTTTCTAAACTATCAAAAACTAAAAAAAACATATGCGCGTTATTTGATGCATTTGAAGGAATAGTTATAGTTTTAAAACCTTTGTTTTCTTGAGGTTTAAGAAGCTTGTAATATAAATTCCATAATTCTTTTCTTCTATTTTGAATCTGATCCAGTTGTTCCAATTGTGCCCATAAAAATGCTGAGATGATTTCTGAAGGTAAAAATGATGAACCAGTGTCTACCCAGCCATATTTATTGATCTCTCCTCTAAAAAATTCTGCTCTATTGGTTCCTTTTTCCCAAATTATTTCAGCTCGTTTAATAAATTGCTCATCATTAATAACCAGCATACCACCTTCACCAGCAATAATATTTTTAGTTTCATGAAAAGAAAAAGCACTCATATGCCCAATACTGCCTAATGCTTTTTGGGTACCATCTTTAAAAGTATAGTAACTATCTATGGCTTGTGCAGCATCTTCAATTACAAGTAAATTATATTTTTTTGCTAAATCCATTATATTATCCATATCACAAGCGATTCCAGCATAATGTACGGGAACTATGGCTTTTGTTTTTGGAGTAATTAAAGCTTCAAGTTTAGAGGTGTCAATATTAGGATTTTCACTATTAGAATCAGCGAAGATAATTTTTGCTCCCTGTCTAACAAAGGCTAATGCGGTTGATACAAAAGTATAGCTAGGAATGATAACCTCGTCGTCTATTTCAATATTAGCTAAAATAGCACACATTTCTAACGCATCAGTGCAAGATGTTGTAAGTAAACATTTTTTAAATTCATATCGCTTTTCAAAAAAATCTTGACATAGTTTGGTATATTTTCCATTACCAGATATTTTTCCGCTATTAACTGCGTCTTCAATATAACTTGTTTCTTTTCCTGATAAATAAGGTTTGTTAAAAGGTATCATATGTTCCAATAATGATATATATAGGTTATGTTTTTTATTTTAAATCCAAAAGATTGATATAAATGCATGGCAGGTACGTTTTTTCCTTGAGTAGTTACCTGAATTTTAGAAATATTCAATGAAATGGCTTTCTCGTTGGTATAATTTAAAAGGAGTTTAGCTATTCCTTTTCCTCTTGCTTTTTCAGCTACTGCAATAAGCCCAATTTCAAGTACTTTTTCTTTTTTAACTAAGGTAATAAAACCTAAAATTTCATCATTTTGATTGGTCGCCACTACTACTTCAAAAGCACTTTTTCCTTCTACAGATTGTGTAATCCAACGTGAATATAATTCAACAAATTCATTATTTTTAAAATTTGAATCGATTTTAAATCGAGAATATTCACCACTAGAAATGGCCAAGTTTCTTAACGCATTAAAATCATGTTTATTAGGGTCAAAAAGTTCTAATTGAAATGTTTCGTTTTCAATATGGTCATTCGTACAGTTCATTTCTAATACTATTTTTTCATCAACTAGATAATTTTCAAATTCTATTATCCGAGCGGGAGAAAAAAGGTAAATTAGCTGATAACCAACTGCTTTTTTTTGAAGTAAATTGATATCAACACAGAGATCTGTTAATATAATTTTACCCACATTATAACCAAAAAAATTAGAATCCCATGTTAAACTTTCAACGTTCATATGTGTCATATATTTAGCAAATATAATTATAAATGCCTTTATTATTTTAATCTTCTTACAGAATGTGGTTATTTTTAAAAACTTTAGCTTTTTAGGGATAAGATTAATTATTTTTGCAAAAAAAATATGGAAATCAACACAGAAATTCACAACGCCTTTGAAGTCATTAAACAAGGTGGAATCATCTTGTATCCAACTGATACAGTTTGGGGTATTGGATGTGATGCCTCTAATAGTGAAGCCGTTCAAAAAATATTTGCATTAAAACAAAGAGCGGAAGCTAAGAGCATGATTTGCTTAGTAAATGGTGAGCGAATGCTATACAGTATGTTTAAAGATATACCAGAAACGGCCTGGCAGATTTGGGATTTTGCTACAAAACCAACAACACTTGTTTTAGACCAACCAAAAGGAATTGCTCCAGCTTTAATTGCAGAAGATCAATCGGTTGGAGTTCGAATGGTGAAGGAACCTTTTTGCTATAAATTAATGGAACGAATGAAAAAACCATTGGTTTCTACTTCAGCTAATCTATCAGGTCAACCTACACCAAAATCTTTCAAAGAAATTAGTCCAGAAATTATAAACGGTGTAGACTATGTTGTAAATTTGCACCACGAAAAAATGTGTGATAAGCCGTCAACGATTATTAAATTAACCTTAGATAGTCAGGTGAAAGTGATTAGACGATAATTCAATTTAAAGTGCGTTGATTATATTGTTTGCGCTTAATTGACTTATTCTCAAATTGACAAATTAATAGAATGAATTACAAACAAAATTTAGATCATAAAATTTTTAAAATCATTTCTAAAGCAGCTCAAGAATTAAACTTAGAATGCTATGTTATAGGTGGTTTTGTTCGCGATATTCTATTACATCGTGATCATAAAAAGGATATTGATATTGTAGCGGTAGGAAGCGGAATTGAATTAGCGTTAAAAGTATCCCAGTTGATTCCTCATCAACCTAAGGTTCAGGTTTTTAAAAATTATGGAACAGCTATGCTTCGTTATGAAGATATGGATGTTGAATTTGTAGGAGCTCGAAAAGAAAGTTATAATTTTGATAGTAGAAAACCAGTGGTAGAAAACGGTTCGCTCAAAGATGATCAAGAACGTCGTGATTTTACTATAAATGCAATGGCTTTTTCTTTAAATCAAAAGGATTTTGGTAACCTAGTCGATCCTTTTAATGGGGTCAATGATTTAACTAATAAAATTATTAAAACGCCTTTAGACGCTGATATAACTTACTCTGATGATCCTCTTAGGATGATGCGTGCTATTCGTTTTGCTACCCAATTGAAATTTGAAATTGAATCAGATTCTTTAGCAGCAATAGCAAGAAATAAAGACCGAATTGCTATTATTTCCGGAGAGCGAATTGTAGATGAATTGAATAAAATTTTAGCCACAGATCAACCATCTATTGGTTTTTTACATTTATATCAAACAGGATTATTGGAGCGTATCCTTCCTGAACTCACAGCCTTAAATCATGTTGAAGAAGTAGAGGGACATACACATAAAAATAATTTTTATCACACCCTAGAAGTAGTAGATAATATTTGTCCAAACACTGATAATTTATGGTTGCGTTGGGCTGCTCTTTTACATGATATTGGAAAAGCACCCACAAAAAAGTTTCATAAAAAACAGGGCTGGACTTTTCATGGGCACGAGTTTTTGGGAGGTAAAATGGTCAAGAAAATCTTTGAGCGATTGCACATGCCTTTGAATCAAAAAATGAAGTTTGTACAAAAAATGGTAACCATGAGTTCTAGGCCAATAGTGTTAGCACAGGACATCGTTACAGATTCTGCGGTTCGAAGATTAGTTTTTGATGCTGGAGAGGATGTCGAAGCACTTATGATTTTGTGTGAAGCGGATATTACCACAAAAAATCCTAAAAAATTTCAAAAATATCATCACAATTTTAAAATTGTAAGAGAAAAAATTGTTGAAGTAGAAGAGAAGGATCGCGTGCGTGTTTTTCAACCTCCTATTTCTGGAGAGGAAATTATGGCTCTTTTTGGATTAAAACCTTGCCGAGAAATTGGAGTTTTAAAAGAAGCGGTCAAAGAAGCTATTTTAGAAGGAGAAATCCCAAATGAATACCAAGCAGCCTATGATTTTGTGCTGGAAAAGGCTTTCAAAATGGGTTTAGAAAAAGTATAAATTTATAAGTTGTTAAATCAAAATTATCAGACTCATTCTGTACTTTTGTATGCAATTGAATAGTAAAGAAATGAAAACAAATAAATCTGTAATTATCTGGTTATTATCAGGATGTGCCTTACTGTTTATAATGGTAACAGTTGGGGGTATTACTCGTTTAACAAATTCGGGATTGTCCATGACCGATTGGCATTTGATTCATGATACGTTTCCTCCAATGAGCGAAGAAAAATGGATGGAAGCTTTTAATGAGTATAAAAAATACCCTGAATATCTTAAAATTAATCAATACAAATCAGGCGGATTTACACTGGACGATTATAAATCTATCTTTTTCTGGGAATGGTTTCATAGATTTATTGGACGTATTATAGGTGTGGTTTTTTTGGTTCCTTTTATTTATTTTTTATTTAAAAAGAGATTGGATACACCAACGCTGAAAAAATGTTTGATCCTTTTGTCTATGGGCGCTTTTCAGGGATTTTTAGGCTGGTTTATGGTGGCTAGTGGACTTAAGGATAATCCTGATGTAAGTCATTTTAGATTGGCCATACACCTTACTTTTGCTTTTCTTACTTTTGCCTACACGCTGTGGGTAGCATTAGACTTAATTTATCCAGATAGAAAACCAGCCGTTGGGCCTCTTAAAAAAATAGCGAGAATTGCATTGGTTGTTCTTCTTATCCAAATTATATATGGTGGATTTGTTGCTGGATTAAATGCCGGATTAGTTCATAACCATTGGCCTTTGATGAGTGATGGACAATTTTTCCATGAAAGCATCACTCTAGAACAACCCACACTTTTACAGTCATTTACAGAAGGTAAAAGCGGTGTTCAATTTATTCATAGAACTTTTGCTTATGTGGTTGTAGCCATGATTTTACTTTTGTTTGTTAAAAGTAGAGCCTTTGTTTTAGATGCGACACAATCTAAAGCTACATCTGTTTTATTAGTTTTTGTAGGAATCCAGTTTTTATTGGGGGTTTTAACTTTGTTGTTTCACGTTCCTCTTTGGTTAGGTTTGGCACACCAAATCATGGCATTCTTTTTATTGTCTGCCATGACATTTACGTTACATCGTTTTAGTAAATAAAAAAAAACGGAAACCTAAGTTTCCGTTTTTTTATTTTTTTACTTTAATGGAACATCCAATGGCTTTAGTAGTAGATGGATTGGGGTCTAATCCTTTTTCTAAAGCTGAAATAGCGTTTTCTAAATACTTTTCTTTTACTGCTTTTGCATCTTCTACATTATCGTCAATAGCACCAATGTATTTCACTACTTTATGTTGGTCTAATAAAAATACATGTGGGGTTTTTGTAGCGCCATATTGAGGATATATTTTTTGACCTTCATCAAATAGATAAGGGAATGGGAACTTTTTTTCTTTGGCACGTTCTTGCATTTTTTCAAAACTATCATCAGGTTGAGCGACAGGATCATTGGGGTTAATTGCTAATAAGACATATCCTTTAGGTTTGTATTTTTTTGCTAACTCAATAATACGATCTTCATACTTTACTGCAAACGGACAATGGTTGCAAGTAAAAACAACAATAAACCCTTTAGCATCTTTATAATCTGCCATGCTGTACCATTTGTTATCAACAGATTTTAATTTGAAATCTGTTGCCGTATCACCAATTTGATAACCAGTAACGGGTTGGTCAAAACTTAATAGTGTACCCACAAATAAAGCTAAAAATCCAATTTTCTTTAACATAATTAATTATTTATAGTTTGATTAATATAATTATTCAATTCGTCATAGGATGAAAATTCATGTTCAATAAAAACATGTTTCTCTTTGAAAATAATTAAAGTGGCTGGAATGGAGCCTGACCAATTTTCATCTACTTTGCCTATCCAGTCGTTATAGTTTTTCTCAGCCAAATAGGTCGTTATAAACGAATACTTTTTCTTTTTTAAAAAAGGAATTAATTTGGATTCAACTTGTTTTTCAAAATCTAAACTTACTGTTATGACTTTTATATTTGGATTATTTTGGTGTAATGTCTCAAAATAAGGGAGTTCTTTAACACATGGAGCGCACCAAGTAGCCCAAAAATTAACCACTAAAGGTTGGTTATTGGATTGGGATAAATAAGTCTGTAACGCTTCAAAAGTTTGAAATCGAATCAAATCTTGAGCCTTTACAGAGGAGCTCATAAAAAAAATAAAAAATGTAACTAAACGAAAATATCTCATCTACTTTTTTATCAAAAATAGTGAGATATTTAATAAGAAGAGTTATTTTAACAATACTTTAAATTTATCCAATCCATTCTTTAAAATCACTAACACGTTCTCTGGCTACAATAACTTCATCTTCATTGTAGGTGGGTAAAATGATTTTTAATCGGGAATTTGAGTGTACCTGAATTTCTTTTATCGATGAAAGAGGAACAATATATTTTCTACTAATTCGGTAAAAATCCTTTGGATTTAGCTCTTGTTCTAAAACTTCTAATGTACTATCAATTAAATAACTTCTATTTTCTTTTGTATGCAGATAGGTGCCTTTATTTTCACTGTATATGCATTCAATATCTTCAACAAGAATCACTTTTAATTGCTGTCCTATTTTTACTGAAAATCTTCTTTTGAAGTCTTTTTCGGTAGGAGGGATGAACATTTTTTTTATTGCATCAATATCAAAAGGAGGAGTCGTGTTTTTTTGATGTTGTGTTTTGAATTTTGAAATAGCTTCTTCCAATTCATCATCATCAATAGGCTTTAAAAGATAGTCAATGCTATTTAATTTAAAGGCTTTTAATGCATATTCATCATAAGCCGTAGTAAATATTATTGCACTTTTTATAGGCTGGTCTTTTTGTTTAAAGTATTCAAATATTTCAAATGATAAGCCATCTGATAATTGAATATCGAGAAAAATTAACTCCGGATGAGGATGAACATTAAACCAATTTATGGCTTCTTCAACAGAATGCAATAGCGTATGTACTTTTAGACCTAATTTTTCTACTTTTCGTTGTAACAATCGTGCAGCAGGTTTTTCGTCTTCAATGATGATTATGTGCATAATAATAGCCTTTAAGATGTCATTTAATTGGATGAGAAATAGAAAAAATAGTTATTGCCATTGATTATTTTGTTTTTCTTTTTCCATGAATTCTTTTATTTTACGTTCTTCCCATTGTTTACTTAGAAGAAGATCTGGAAGAAAAACAGAAACGCCATGTGCAAATATTCCAATGCCCCAAAAGAATGCCGTGTAAAAATTTTTCAGTTGAAAATAACTTTCCCCTACTTTTAAGTTATTTATGTTAGTAATAATAATCATAATATTAATTACGATATAAACCGCTAAATGGGTATAGAATCCTTTCATTCTTTTTACTTTTTTCAGCGCTTCATAATAGGTAGCTTCTTCAGCATTAGAGGGAATAAAACTTTTAAATTCTTTTTTATTTAAATTGTTTATTTTATCAAAGGTAGGTTGCATAATTTTTAAATTTTAAATGTTATTGATTAATTCCAATGTTGTGTTTTGTTTTGATTTAAGTATTCCTGAATTTTACGTTCTTCCCATTTTTTACCTAGTCCAAAGGTTTCAAAAGCATGAAAAGTTAAGCCCATTCCCCAACCTAACATAGGAAACCAAAACCATTGAAATTTCATTGTACTTACATTGATGATGATTAAGGTTGGAATTACAAAGCAATAAGCCAATAAATTGCCATAAAATCCTTTTAGTTGATTCACTCTATCTTTTGCTTTTTCATAAGCCATTTTTTCTGTATATATAAATTGTGTTTCCATTTTTGCGATTTGTTTCGTTAATATTGGAAGATAAATTTTAAATGAATTCTTGTTTTCCTCCACCAGTACTTTTCTTTTTGTTAATATGGCATAGCGATTTACAATATTTTGTAATCCCACTCCTTTTCTATCAGTTAATGTTTCCTTTTTTTGAAGGTTATTTTCAACAATTAACCAATTTTCTTCTATATATATTTTAATGTGTAATGGTTTTTGTTCACTTACTATGTTGTGTTTGATGCAATTTTCTAGAAGTAATTGTAAAGAAAGAGGAACTACTTTTGCTTCTTCATTTTCAAAAGAATTGGGCAGCTCAAATGTGATGCTGTTTTCAAAACGCATTTTAAGCAAATTCATATACGTTTTAGCAAAATCTAATTCTTCTTCGACCGAAACTAATTCTTTATCTTTTTGTTCCAAAACATAACGATATACTTTAGATAATGAAGTAGTGAATTTTTGAGCTGCATCAGGGTTTTCTTCAATTAGAGAACTTAAAACATTTAAACTATTAAATAAAAAATGAGGGTCAATTTGGTTTTTTAAACTTTCAAACTGAGCAGAGGCCGTTCCAGCAATTATTTTTTGTTCTTTAACCTTATTTTCCTGATAAGCCTTGTAAAAATAGAAGGCATGAAAAGCCAAGGTTACGATAAATGTGATGATGATTGAAACCAAATAGTTGGCAATTCGCTCTTGACTTAAAAACTGAGATATTGTTTTTTGTTCAATAACCACGTCTTCAAGAAATCTCAATAGAAAAATGATGCCTACAGAAATAAAGAATGAACTTAAAAAGCCAACGATAACTCTTTTTTTAGCAAAACGATCACTTGAAAAAATCTGATCTAAATATATAAATAGAGCAGCATTTCCTAAGTAAATACTCATGCCATATAACATAGTATAACCAAAATTAGAGACCAATTGTTCATTAAATTGAATGGTAACACCACTAACTAATCGTATTACGAGCAAGACAATAAAAATACTTAGGGATAAGAATAATCCACGTGGGATTTCTTTGATGAGTTGATATAACATGAGGTACTATTTTTAATTACATTTAGTCGCTTCTTCTTTTGCTCGTTCTACACCCCACGTAGGATGAAAGGGCGATTCAGGCTTAAATGTAGCAAATAATTCGATTGATTTTTTGATTTTTTCACACATGGGCGAAGTGTCAGATTCAAAATAAGTAGCTGCTTCTTTTTCAAAGCTAGCTTTGTTAAAAACCACTCTTGGATTATTAGGTGCTATTGTAGCTGCTTTTTCATAGATTTTCATTACATCAGTATAGTACAATCTGCCATTTGTCATTGGATCATAGACAATCCAAGCAGTATAAATCATGGCTTGAACAACTAATATTTCTGGATTATCTGGAGCGATTTGACTAATTTGATCTTGTGCCTTTTGCGCCTTATCTAAAAAATTTTTCATTTTAGCCTTGTCTTCTTCTTTATACGCTTGAAGGGTGTTGATTAAAGAGACATAATATCCCGGAAGCCAGTTGTTTTTGTTTACTGTTGCCAGGTGTTCAAATTGAGCTACAGCTTCCGTGTTTTTACCATCCTTCCATAAAGCTAATCCATTACTCATTTCTTTTTCGAACAAACTTTGAGCAGAGGAGACAAGTGCAATAATAAAGAAAACGAATGTTGAAATTAATTTTGTCATAGTGTTGATTTTTTAAAGTTATAAATTATGAGTTGTTTTATTTTGATGAAGCAAAGTTGCAGCATCAACACTTATAAAAAAATCATTTGCTACCGAACTGTATTTTTTTATGGATGAATTGTAATGAAGTGAATTTATTGAAATAAAAAAACTCAAATAAATTCAGTTGCTGAGGTTGTCGATGAATAAAAGAGGTAGGGTTTTGTTTTTTCGGTTGTTTTTGAAAAGGGGGAGTGGTCTTTTTTTAAATAACTGATTCTTTTATTTAATGTAAAGTAAGGGCAACAGCTACGGTTGTTAAGCGAAGTTTATTTAATTAAATATTCTGTATAAATTTACATTTTGGATGGGATTTACAACCTAGAAAATTTCCAAATTTACCATTGCGCATGATTAAGTTATTGCCACATTGAGGACATCTACTTTCCCGAATAGAATTTTTTCGTTTTTGAATTCTTTGTTTGATTGATTTAATATGTTCATGTTTGTCGTACGTATCAATTAAATTTAATGCATTGATTTTTTCAAAGATATTTTCTTTTTCGATTTCTGTGAGGTTTGTGCTTGTGTATCTTTTAATTGTTGCTAAGAGTCGGGATAAATTTACTACATCTGTTCTTGTATTTACTTTAATTTCTGCACTTGAGGAAAAAACAATAATTGATTTATATTCTAAATTTGGATATTCACTAAGACAGTTTTTTAACGTTTTTATATGACTTAAATTTTGTCGAATAGGATTGTAAAGTTTTTCCTTACGTTTATATATGACTTGAGTCCAATATTCTGAGTTTTCATTTCCAAGAATCCATCCTTTATAATTTTTTGTTTCAATAACAAAAATTCCAAAATCAGAAATTACTAAATGGTCAATTTGTGTAGTTATTTCACCTGTTTTTAGAACAATATTATTAATGACTTTATACTTAGATTTATCCAAAAAATATAAGATTGAAGAAGTTGTTTTCTCTCCAATTACTCCTTTGATTTTTGTTTTGTATAATCCCAAAATCAGGATTAATGACAGAATCAATATTAATAGTACAAAGTTCATTCACGATGTTTTGGGGTTAAATTTTGCCTAACGTCAGTTCTATAAAAAGCTAAATTTCTTTACTCACTAATCTTTACAAACTCAAATATACTACTTTTTAGTAATAAATATTTGATAAATTTAAAATTGTAGTATTAGTTGGGTCTACGAGTAAGTGCTTCAAAACCGCTCTTAAATTGCTTTAAAAGAGGTCGAAATTTATACTTTTTGTAGTTTATTTTTAAAAAATGATGGTTGTGCAACAGATACCGCTGATGGCAGTAGTTATTGTTCCACTATTAAGTTGTCGATTTCGCTTTTAAGTTCAAGAAGATGATTTATAAGAATGGACCAAATGTTTTCATCTGAAATATTATCATAAGCATGAATTACTTGATTTCTCAAGCCAATAATTGCTCTTGCATTTGTTATTTTAGTTTCAAAATCTTTATCACGAGTAATGATTCGGTTAATAGCTTCACCAATGATTTCCAAATCTCTTTCTACTGCTCTTTTTAACATCAAGTTTTTTCGATATTTAAAAAAGTCTTTTTGTTCATTTTCAAAATAACTATCAATTTCATCAATAGCCATTTTGATATCAAATAGCCACTTTAGGATTCTTTCATCCATAAATAAGCTCTTTAGATTTATTTATTGATTTTATAAGAATTGGATTTTTAAGCGTTTGTTCTTCAAGTAAATCAACTTCACGACCAAATAATTTTTTCAAATTCTCTTTTAGATTCATATAATTATCAAAGTATTTTGATAATTCGATAGACTTAAATTTAACTAAGAAATCGATATCACTTTTATCATTAAAGTTTGAATTTAGAGCCGACCCAAAAAGATACATTTTATCCACATTGTATGTCGAACAAAGTTTTTTTAGATCATCAATATTTTTTTCAATTAGAATCATGTTCAAATTTATGAAAAAAGTTTTTATAACGTTCAGTTTTTTATAATTACCGCTAACGTCAGTTAGTCTAAAAAGCTAAATTTCTTTACCATCTAACTTTTATAAACTCAAATATACTACTT
>NZ_JAGKWP010000046.1 GCF_021151785.1 Flavobacterium sp. | reverse complement strand
GTTTTTTTAATTGTTTTAGTCGTTATTTATCTTTTTTTTACATTTTAGGATTGCTTTTTTTTCCTCTAAACAGTCTCTGGTCACAGTATCAAGGTGTGGGTGTTTTTACAAAAATTAATTCTATAAATGAATTAACGGATGGCTATTATGTGATTACTAATAGTGATGATGAGTTAGCTATGAATGAAAGTAACACGAATGGTATTAATGAGGTTACATCAGTTTCATCTAGTATTGCTGTAATTACTAATCCTCCTTCAACTATTGTTTGGCGTATTCAAACGAATGGCTCAGGAAGAGTAATTTACAACATGTCATCTATGAAATATGTTTCATATTCTGGTTTTCAATATAATATTGATGCTGTTTCTACTGTTGCTGATGATTCTGAAAGATGGTCTTTCTCTTATTCTAGTAGAGGATTTGTTGTGAAGAATTTGAATTCTTCTAATAGACAATTAAAATATCAAGCAAACAACAATAATTTTGCTTGCCATAATACAGGTAATGTTCAGAATTTACATTTATTTAAAATGGCTCCTATCGCAATTAATGCAACGGGAGTAAATTCGTCTAATTTCACAGCTAATTGGAATGCGATATTGGGGGCTACAGGTTATTTTTTAGATGTTAGTACAACTCCTTTTACAGATATTAATATTGTTGGTTGGACTTTTCCTGTCTCTGGAACAATAACAGCACCAGATATTACTTCTACTAATAATTCAAACAATGCATTGAGTGTTGTTGGGGCAGGACCAATTTCTTCAATTTTTGGAAGTACTACTTATGCACCTTCAGCTTCTCAATGGGGGAGTGGTGCAAATACAAAGTATTGGTTAATAAATGCAAATACATTAGGTCATTCTAATTTAAGATTGACTGCAATTCAGAAATCTGTTCCAAATGGACCAAAAGATTTTAAAATCCAATATAGAATTGGTGAAAATGGAGTTTGGATGGATGTTACTCTTGGCAATCTTGAAGTGTCAAACAATTATTATGCTGGTGTTACTGATGTGGTTCTACCTTCTGAGTGTAACAATCAACCGTTGCTTTATATTCGATGGTTAATGACTTCAAACACTTCTGTTAATGGTCAACAGGTATCAAATGGGAGTTATAGTAGTATTGACAATATAGCATTAAAATCTGAAAATACACCTAATTATGTTGCAGGGTACAATAACTTATCTGTAGGAAATGTGACTTCATATGTTATAACAGGTTTGAATGAGATGACTAGTTATTACTATAGAGTTAGAGTTAAATATAGCACTTCTGTTTCACTAAATAGTAACACAATTGTAGTTAAAACGTATAAAGATATCAACAAAGCAGATTTTAGAAGTAGAATTAGCGGAAATTATTCAGAGCCTTCTACTTGGGAATATGATACAGGAAACAGTGAGTCTGGTTGGTTGGTTGCAACTCAAGTACCTGGAATAAATAATAACGTAATTATTAATCCTGTACATACTATTTCTTTAACGCAGAATATTTTAATTTCGACTGGAAAATCGTTGACTGTAAAAGGTACTTTATTAACCTTAAATTATTCTATTTCAGGAGCTGGTTCTTTAGTTGTTGCACCATCTGCCACGGTAGCTTCTAGTAATACTAATACGATAGACGCTTTTGCTGCAACAATAGCTGTGACAGGTGGTGTTGATTTTCAGTCGGGATCTACTTTCGAGTTAAATGCTCTTGTACCACAATATTTAGGAGCACGAACATTTACTAGATTGAAGATAAATAACAAGTCAGGAGTTAAAGCAAAAGGTAACATTACAGTAAAAGAACAATTGTATTTGATTAAAAATCCTGATGAAACTAATGGAGCATTAGACATGATTATCAGTTATGGTTCATATGCTACTAATCGTTATGGAGACAATTCAAATGGTGATTTTCGAAATAGTTTAGCTCCTTTTAACGATTTAAATTCATATATATTAACAATGGAGCCACAAGCAACAACTGTTGGCCCAGGAGATGTAACAGGTAAAATTAGGAGAACTACGATATTAGATAATGTTGTTTATACTTTTGGTAATATAAATACTCAGTTACGTTTTACTTCTGTGGCAGGGAGTGCTTTGCCAACCCAAATTACAGTAGTAGCAACTAGAGGTTCACACGGAACACATATTGATAATACAGGTAATGTTCAAATCAATGATTATATAGCTAACAGAAATACAGTAAAACGATTATATCAAATTTTACATGTAGGCGGTAGTTCTGCTACTAGATTTACACTCAGAATGGCTTATGAAGATACCGAATTGAATGGAAATATTGAGGATAAATTGGTAACATGGGATCATCACATTCCATATGGAGGAAGAACACCTCACGAGCACGGAAAAACGAGCTATAGCCCAACAGAGAATTGGGTAGAATTAAGTAATCACTCAGTGTCTTATTTGGCGTTAGAAGGTGATACGACTTTCACTAAATATTGGATGATTTCCAATAAAGAATCTGTATCTGACTATGTTTGGTTAGGAGCTGTAAATTCAAATTGGAATATTTTGAGTAATTGGTCTGGAGGAAAAATACCAGATAATACATCAAATGTATTAATTCCTGATGCAATTTCAACCAATAATGATCCATTGTTGACTGCCACTAGCGGATATGGGATTTCAGGAGGAATTGATGTTGTTCAAGGAGAAGTTAAAATACGAAGTTTAGAAATTGCAACAGGAGGTGTATTGAACGTTCAATCGGGTGATAATGTTAAAATGACTATTTATGGTGGACCAAATGCTGACGGAGGAGGAATTAACTATGGAAGTTGGGATAATAAAGGAACATTTAATCCAGGTAATAGCGAAGTTATTTTTGATTATGATTCATCTGCTTCTGAGTCAACAATTTCTGGTTCTACTCAGTTTTATAATCTTTCTATAGCAGCAGGAAAAAAATTAACAATTCAATCTGATACAGAAGTTAAATTATTCAATAAAATAACTAATAATGGTATTTTGGATGCCTCAAGTCTTCAAAATACGTTTACTTATAATGGAAATGTTTCTCAAACTGTTTTACCTATAAAATATCACAATTTAACTATATCGAATAGTTTTGGTGTAATTTTAGGTGGAAATGTCACGGTTTTCAACAGCTTGTCTTTGGCTGATAAAATAATAAATACTTCCAGTTATAAAATGACCATTGGGGCAACAGGTAGTGTTAGTAGAACATCAGGATATGTGAAGGGAACTTTAGAGAAAACATTGACAACTTCTAATCCTTATGTTTTTGAGATAGGGGCAGATGTATATTCACCAGTTACAATTACTCCAAATGAAATTAATGGACAGGTTTTAGTATCGGCAAAAGCGAATTTGGGCAATTCAGTTCCTGAAAGTATTTTAAATCCATTAGCAAAAGCAAATACTTTTTGGTTATTGTCTAAATCAGGTGCGGGAACAATTAAAAGTTACACAGCGAGTTTTAACTTAGCTAATACCACAAATACAGGTTTATTAAGTAATTACAAGATTGCTCATAATAATTTATCGAATTGGACGGTATTGCCAACAACTATTTCGGGTTCTCATTTTACCACATCATTGGTTTCTGATTTTGGAATTTTTGATCTTGGTCAAACAAAGAAAACGATTTGGAATGGGGTAAATTGGAATCCAAGCGCTCCTAATTTATATATAGATGCTATTATTGATGGACCTTACTCAACCGCTCAAAATGGAGGGTTTGAAGCTAATTCTGTTATTGTTAACCCGAGTAAAACATTAATTTTAGCACCTAATACATCATTAACAGTTGCAAATGAATTAGTTAATAATAGTAGTAATGATGCTATTACTGTTGAAAATAATGCACATCTTATTCAGTTAAACGATGTCATTAATTCAGGAGCTGTTACAATTAAACGAAGTTCTTCACCTATGATTCGTTTGGATTATACATTTTGGTCAAGTCCAGTTTTAGGTCAAAATTTGTTTGCTTTTTCTCCATTTACCTTGACTAATCGTTTTTATCTTTTTGATACACAAACAAATTATTATACAACGACTGGGTTAAATTCTGCTTCAAATTTTAATCCAGCTGTTGCTTATGTTGTACGAGCACCAAACAATCATCCCACAACTCCAACTTCTTGGATAGGCGTTTTTAAAGGTATTCCCAATAATGGAAAATATACGGTTGCTTTAAATACAAGTAGTAGAGGTATTAATGGAGTGGGTAATCCATATCCATCGCCTATAGATGCTGCTAAATTTATTAGAGAAAATAAAGATATTGATGGAACTCTTTACTTCTTTGCTCATACAGGAACGGGTAATTCAGCAGGACAATTTGCTAGTTGGAATTTATCTGGTGGTGTAGCTGCTTCAACACAAACAACCGGCGCAGGAACAGCAGAAGCGCCAAACGGAATTATTCAAATAGGACAAGGTTTTTTAGTAAGATCTAATCCATTAGGGGGAACAGTTGTTTTTACTAATCAGCAGCGTACAACTAATTATCAGAACCAATTTTATCGATCTAGTTCACATGTTCCAAATGCAGTAAGTGAGGAACACCATAGAATTTGGTTAAATTTAATTACACTTCAATCTGGTTCTTCAACTAATGTTTTTGAAAATCAAATGTTAGTTGGTTATGTTTCTGGAGCAACTAATGGAGTTGATAGGGGTTATGATGGTTTAGCGTATGCCTCTTCTGGAACTCAACTGGCTACTAAAATGGATAATAATAATTATATTATTCAAGGTCGTGGTTTGCCTTTTGATATTAATGACTTTGTGCCATTAGCATTTAAGGCTTCTACTACTGGAACATTTCAGATTAGTTTAGCTAATGTAGATGGTTTGTTTGAGTCAAACACTCAAAACATTTATTTAAAAGATTTTGAAACAGGAATTATTCACAACTTAAAGTCTTCTCCGTATGTGTTTTCAGCTAATGAAGGTATACACGATCAGCGTTTTCAACTAGTGTTTACTGAAAATTCTTTAGGAATAGATTCTTCAAATGTTTTAGAGAATGGAATAAAAGTTTACACTGAAAATAATAAGCTCAACATTAGTTCTTCTCAAGATACATTAAAAGAAGTTTTCATTTATGACTTGTCTGGACGATTATTATTTAAGAAATTATTATTGAACACTTCTAATTTGCAAATTGATTCTTTAGCTACAAGTAAAGAGTTAATAATAATAAAAATTAAATCTAATACAGATGTTGTTACTACTAAAAAATTCATTTTTTAGTAGTAACTATTCTACAAAATTTTGCTATGAAAATTATTAAAAAAAGTTTATTGTGTTGGCTTATATTGTTTTTAGCCACAAATCAAGTGCATGCTTTCTATGAAGATCCAGCTCCGGCACCTCCTTCAGATGGGGACCCTTTGGATGGCGCATTCATACCGCAACCTGCACCCGAATTTGATCAGAAGCCAACTGCTCCAATTGATTTTGGTATTGCTTTTTTAGGAGCTACAGGAGTATTATACATGTTTTATAAATTGAGATCTGAATCTAAATCTGCTTCTTAACTTAAATTAGGCTAATTAAAGTTTTTCCATTAGAAAAAAGAAAGCCCTAAAAATTAATTTTTAGGGCTTTCTTTTTTTATTTTCTTTTATATAAAGGTACTGCCGAGCAAGCTTCTCCAAACATGACACTTTTGGCCACTTTAATTAATTTTTGAATGGCTATAGTATACACTTCATTAGGCACTTGTTTTTTAGAACACCCTTTTAAGATTAAAGGTTTGTCAAAGTAATCAGTATAATCTACTTTGTTTAAGATATCTTGATACCATTCTATAATAGCAGTTTCTTTTGACCCTTGAATGATTTTCAATGCAAAAGGAGCTAAATGTACTGTGACTAATGAATAAGCCCATGCGGGTAAAACAGCGTCTTCAGTGCAATGTAGATAAACATATTGATCTTGATAAACCGACCAATTGTTTTGTTTTAAGTGTGCTCTAAATTCAGTTTCTTTTAAAATAAATCCACCAAATAACCATTGAGAAATATCAATTCCTACTATATGGTTTTCATCTGGATAATAGTCTTCCAAATCGAAAACTTTTAAAGAACTTTGAGCTACTTTATTGATTATTTCATCCATTGTTTAGTCACAATTTAATAAGACATTTAAAATAGCTTAATTTGCAGTTGCCAATTTTCTTAAAGCATTCCTAATTCTAATTTGGCTTCTTCACTCATTAAATCTTTGCTCCAAGGCGGGTCAAATGTGATTTCTACTTCACATGATTTTACCTCATTAATCGATTTTATTTTTTCTTCTACTTCTTGTGGTAATGTTTCCGCAACAGGACAATTAGGCGAAGTTAAAGTCATTAGAATCTTTACCTCATTATCTTCGTTAATCAAAACATCATAAATTAAACCTAATTCGTAAATGTCTACTGGGATTTCTGGATCGAAAATAGTTTTTAAAATTCTAACTACATTTTCACCCAAATTTATTTCATCTTTAAATTCTTCCATAATTTTTTAATTTTTAAATCCATAAGCTGTTAATAAGGGAAACATAATGGCTTATAGATTTTGTTTACATACTTTTATTGTTTCGCTTGAAAGGCTAAAGCATACATTTTTATTTTCTTTATCATCGAGACTAATCCATTGGCTCGTGTAGGTGATAAGTGTTCTTTTAATCCAATTTCGTCCACGAAATCAGTATTTGCTTCCAAGATAGCTTGTGGTGTTTGATTAGAGAAAGCACGAATTAAAATAGCAATGATCCCCTTAGTTAAAATAGCATCACTATCTGCTGTAAATAGAATTTTGCCATCTTTTTCTTCTGCATGAACCCAAACTTTAGATTGACATCCTTTGATGATATTATCTTCAGTCTTGAATTTTTCGTCAATTAATGGTAAAGTTTTGCCTAGTTCAATGATGTATTCGTAACGTTGCATCCAATCATCAAACATCGAAAATTCATCAACGATTTCTTCTTGTATTTCTTGTATTGTCATTATGGTTTTTCTGTCAGTTTAACGATTTTATTAATTAAGTTTTCAATTTCTAATGGCGGATGGCCATGGTCAAAACCTTTAGCTGGATATTCAATACCATTTGAAATAAAAGTCACATTTGCATCCGCGGCACCATCATAATATCGCATTTCTGTTGGCCATTTTAAATCTTTTACCTTGTTTAAATCAACTTTTTTTACCAAATCTGTAATTTCTTTCCAGTCGTTATCGGATATTTTTATTTGGCTTTCATAGCCAATGATATCACGGTGTTTGTTAATATATAGGATTTGATTTTCAACTTTAAGTTTCAAAACAAAATTTCTTGCATTGGCTTCATATAAAATGGTTGGAATCGAGCTTTCTTTTACCCCATTTTCTATGACATTAGTTTCTTTAGTTGATTTTATCCCTTTTTTGGGACACTTACAACTTAATAAAACTATAGTTAGACTGCTTATGTAAATTAAGTTTTTCATTTGTTTTATGACAACATAAGTTGTGCTTTTTTAAGTGCTTCTACAAATATATCAATTTCTTCTTTTGTATTATAAAAAGCAAAACTAGCCCTTATGGTTCCTGGTATGTTGAAATAGTTCATAATAGGTTGGGCGCAATGATGTCCTGTACGAACAGCTATACCAAGTTTATCTATAATTGCCCCAATATCATAAGGATGAATACCATTTATATTAAAAGAAATTACAGAAGCTTTGTTTTCACTTATTCCATAAATGGTTAAGCCTTCTATTTCTTGTAATTTTTTTGTTCCATAGGTTAACAATTCGTTTTCATAAGTAGCAATGGCTTCAAAACCTACAGAATTCATGTAGTCTATTGCTGTACCTAAGACAATTCCGCCTTCAATATTGGGTGTTCCCGCTTCAAATTTATGAGGTAAATCAGCGTAGGTTGTTTTTTCGAACGTGACTTCAGCAATCATTTCGCCTCCACCTTGATATGGAGGTAATTTACGCAACCATTCTTCTTTACCATACAATATTCCAACACCTGTTGGTCCACAGATTTTATGTCCAGAAAAAACGTAGAAATCACAATTTAATGCTTGTACATCAGGTTTTAAATGCGGAGTAGCCTGAGCTCCATCAATCAAAACGGCAGCCCCTTTCTCATGCGCTTTTTTTATGATATATTCAATAGGGTTAATTGTTCCTAAAGCATTAGAAATGTGGTTAACAGCAACCAGCTTTGTTTTATCAGAAAGTAAGTTGTCAAATTCAGAAACAACTAATTCTCCCTTTTCATTCATAGGGATTACTACTAACTTGGCTCCTGTTTTTTCACATAAAAATTGCCATGGTACAATATTGCTGTGGTGTTCAAGTGCTGAAACCATGACCTCGTCACCTGGTTTAATAAAAGCAGCCATTCCATTGGCTACTAAATTGATTCCAAAAGTAGTGCCAGATGTAAAAATAACTTCATAGTTGTGTTTTGCATTAATGTGTGTCTGAATGGTATTTCTAGCTGCTTCATAGGCATCTGTTGCTAATTGACTTAGTGTGTGTACACCACGATGGATATTTGCATTATATGTTGAATAATATTTTTCTATAGCATCGATTACCACTTGAGGTTTTTGTGAAGTCGCCCCATTATCAAAATACACTAAGGGTTTCCCATTGACTTTTTCTGAAAGAATGGGAAAATCGGCTCTTATTTTTTGAATGTCTAACATAATTTTTTAAAAAATAAAACCGCAAAAAATGCGGTTAATTGAATTATAAATCAAACCCCATGTTTACACCTAATTTATCCGCAATAATACGCCCAATTTTAGCTTTTAATTCAGGTATTTGAATGCTTGACGTTACTTCATTTGTAAATGCATACATTAACAATGCTTTGGCTTCTTTTTTTGGAATACCTCGTTGTTGCATATAAAACATCGCATTTTCATCTAATTGCCCGATAGTACAACCATGTGAACATTTTACGTCGTCTGCAAAAATTTCTAATTGTGGTTTAGCATTAATAGTTGCTTTTTCACTTATTAATATGTTATTATTCTGCTGAAAAGCATCTGTTTTTTGGGCTTCTTTTTCAACAAATATTTTACCATTGAAAACACCTGTAGCATTACCATCTAAAATACATTTATAATTTTGGTGGCTCTCACAATTAGGTTGTGCATGATGTACCAATGTATAATGATCTACGTGCTGCTTATCTCCAATAATGGTAATTCCTTTTAAAGTGGAATCAATGCGTTCACCTTGGTGGTAAAAATTCAAATTGTTTCTTGTTATATTTCCACCAAAAGAGAATGAGTGAACCGCAACTCGACTTTCTTGTTTTTGTGCTATGTATGTATTGTCAATCAAATTAGCCGTTTGCACATCGTTTTGTACTTTGTAATAATCTACAATGGCTCGTTTTTGAGCAAAAATTTCCGTAACTGAATTCGTTAAAACGGGATTGCTATTCAAGCTTTGATGGCGTTCCACAATTTGAACGTGAGCATTTTCTCCAACAATTACCAAATTTCTTGGTTGTACCATTAAAGCTGCTTCATTTCCTGTTGAAAAATAGATAATTTCGATGGGTTTCTCAACAACTTTACTTTTAGGCACATTGATGTAGGCTCCTTCAAAAGCAAAAGCTGTGTTAAGCGTTGTTAACGTTTCTTCTTTACTAGCAATACGATTAAAATAGGCATCAATTACCATTTTGTACTTAGGTTTAGTTAATGCTGATGACATTAAACAAACATCTAAACCATCATGAGTAGTAGAAGATAAGAATGAACTGAATTTTCCATCTATAAATACCACTTTATAAGTATCTACATCATGGAGAAAATATTTTTTAACATCTTTAAATTCGATAGCATTTTCATGCTTAGGAAACACACTAAAATCGTTCTTTAAAATTGCGTTTAAAGATGTGTATTTCCAAGCTTCTTCTTTTTTTGTAGGGAAACCTTTGGTTTCGAAATTTTTTATAGCTTGACTTCTTACGTCATGTAATTCGGCGTTATCATTGATTTTCTCTTCAAACGCCATGAAAGAAGCTACTAATTTATCTTTTAATTCCATTTTTTAATTTTAGTTCAAAGTTTAAGGTTTAAAGTTTCAAGTTATCTAAATCTAACGTTGAACATTAAGCTTTAAACAAATTAAACAAGCTCTGCTTTAATCCAATCGTATCCTTTTTCTTCTAACTCAAGGGCTAATTCTTTTGTACCCGATTTAACGATTTTTCCATCCATTAAAACATGAACGAAATCTGGAACAATATAATCTAATAGACGTTGGTAATGTGTAATCACTAATACGGCGTTATTTTCGTTTTTCAATTTATTTACCCCATTAGCTACAATTCGTAACGCATCGATGTCTAAACCTGAATCGGTTTCGTCCAAAATAGCGATTTTTGGTTCTAACATAGCCATTTGGAAAATCTCGTTACGTTTCTTTTCACCACCCGAAAACCCTTCGTTTAACGAACGCGATAAAAATTTACGATCCATTTCTAATAATTCCGATTTCTCACGAATTAATTTCAACATTTCATTGGCTGGCATTTCTTCCTGACCATTAGCTTTACGTTTTTCGTTAATCGCCGTTTTGATGAAATTAGTTACTGATACACCCGGGATTTCAACTGGATATTGAAACGATAAGAACACGCCTTTATGTGCTCTTTCTTCTGGAGCTAATTCAGACAAATCTTCACCATCTAAAATGATTTCTCCTTCAGTTACTTCATAATTTTCATTTCCAGCAATAATAGAAGAAAGTGTAGATTTTCCAGCACCGTTAGGCCCCATAATTGCATGTACTTCTCCTGCTTTAATTTCAAGGTTGATTCCTTTTAATATGTCTTTGTCTTCAACAGACGCATGTAAGTTTTTTATTGATAACATTATATAGTATGTTTTATTGCTTTTATATCATTATTTTTCAATTGGAAAATTAGCTCATTGCACATTGGCATTTTTTTAATTATCCAACACTTCCTTCCAACGAAATTTCTAACAATTTTTGCGCTTCCACTGCAAATTCCATTGGTAACTTATTTAGTACTTCTTTACTAAATCCATTTACAATTAAAGCAATTGCTTTTTCGGTTGGAATGCCGCGTTGGTTACAATAGAACACTTGGTCTTCTCCAATTTTTGAAGTTGTAGCTTCGTGTTCAATTTTTGCAGAAGCATTTTTACTTTCGATATACGGAAAAGTGTGTGCACCGCAATTGTTACCCATTAATAACGAATCACATTGTGAAAAGTTACGAGCATTTTCAGCTCTTGGACCAATTTGGACTAGTCCTCTATAACTGTTTTGTGATTTGCCAGCTGAAATTCCTTTAGAAATAATCGTTGATTTGGTGTTTTTTCCCAAATGAATCATCTTCGTTCCAGTATCCGCTTGTTGGAAATTGTTGGTAACAGCAATGGAATAAAACTCTCCTATGGAATTATCACCTTTCAACACACATGAAGGATATTTCCAAGTTACAGCCGAACCAGTTTCTACTTGAGTCCAAGAAATTTTTGCGTTTTTTTCACATAAACCTCTTTTGGTTACGAAATTATAAACGCCACCTTTTCCTTCTTTGTTCCCCGGATACCAATTTTGAACCGTAGAGTATTTAATTTCGGCATCATCCATCGCAATTAATTCAACCACAGCAGCGTGTAATTGATTTTCATCACGACTAGGTGCCGTACATCCTTCTAAATAAGAAACATAGCTTCCTTCGTCGGCAATAACTAGGGTGCGCTCAAACTGTCCCGTTCCACCTTGATTAATTCGGAAATAGGTAGACAATTCCATTGGACATTTCACCCCTTTTGGTATGTAACAAAAACTTCCATCAGAGAAAACAGCCGAATTTAAAGCAGCATAAAAATTATCAGTAGTGGGCACAACTGTTCCTAAGTACTTTTGTACTAATTCAGGATGTTCCTTAATGGCTTCAGAAATACTCATGAAAATAATTCCTTTTTCCGCTAAGGTTTTTTTGAAGGTGGTAGCCACTGATACTGAATCAACAACAATATCAATTGCTACATTGTTCATCTTTTTTTGCTCGTCTACAGAAATGCCTAATTTTTTATACATGGCTAATAATTCAGGATCAACGTCGTCCAATGTTTTATTAGGATCTGCTTTTTTGGGCGCTGAGTAATAAGAAATAGCTTGAAAATCAGGTTTTTCATAATTCACATTGGCCCATTCCGGTTCTTCCATGGTTTGCCAAATGCGAAACGCCTCTAAACGCCATTCCGTCATCCATTTAGGCTCTTCTTTCTTTTTAGAAATTGCACGAATAATATCTTCATTTAATCCCGCTGGAAATGTTTCAGAATCTAAATTGGTATAAAATCCGTATTCGTATTCTTTATTTTCTAACTCAACTTTTAAATCGTCTTCGGTATATTTGCTCATTTTTTAAAATTTATAACGAGAAACTTTCGCCACATCCACATGTTCTTTGTGCGTTTGGATTATTAAACACAAATCCTTTACCATTTAATCCACCTGAATATTCTAACGTTGTTCCAATTAAGTATAAGAAACTTTTTTTATCACATAAAATCTTCATTCCATTGTCCTCAATAAGCTTATCATCATCGTTTTGAGTGTTGTCAAACTTTAATTCATAAGACAACCCACTGCAACCGCCACTTTTTACACCTACACGAATAAAATCTTGTACAGGATCAAACCCATCCTCTGTCATTAAGTCGATGGCTTTTTTCTTTGCGCTATCAGATACCTTTATCATAACTTGGCTTTTTCTTTAATTAAATTTTACGAAATCAATTGTAATTTAGATGATTACAAAAAACAAAGACTGTTGTTTAACAACTTGTCTTATTTTGATTTTGTCTAAATTAACCGCAAAGATAAGTCATAAATTGTTTTTTTCCATGTTTCGTAACATTTTTATAACTTATAAATTCATAGTTTTTCTTTATTTGTTTTTTTGTACCTTGGCTGAAGAAGAATTCAAATTTATTTTTATGAAAATACATGCTATTGAAGCAGGAAATTTTAAGCTAGATGGTGGAGCTATGTTTGGAGTGGTTCCAAAAACCATTTGGAGCAAAACCAATCCTGCTGATGCTAATAATCTGATTGATATTGCCGCACGATGTATGTTAATTGAAGATGGAAATAGACTCATCTTAATTGACACAGGTATGGGAAATAAACAATCTGAAAAGTTTTTTAGTTATTATTCTCTTTGGGGTAATCACTCCTTAGATACTTCTTTGCACCAAGCAGGTTTTCATCGCGATGATATTACTGATGTGTTCATGACGCATCTACATTTTGATCACTGTGGCGGTAGTGTCAATTGGAACAAAGATAAAACAGGATATGAAGTAGCATTCAAAAACGCTACATTTTGGACAAATGAAAATCACTGGGAATGGGCTACTAAACCTAATCCAAGAGAAAAAGCCTCTTTTTTACATGAAAACTTAATTCCTATGCAAGAAAGTGGACAATTGCAATTTATCAATAGGCCAGTGTTAGATTTCGGACATTCTAATGAATTAAGTTTCGATATATTGTATGTTGATGGTCATACAGAGAAACAAATGTTACCTCACATTCAATATAAAGGAAATACGATTGTTTTTTGTGCTGATTTGCTAGCTACTGCTGGACATGTGCCAATACCATATGTTATGGGTTATGATACAAGACCACTTTTAACGATGGATGAAAAATCGAAATTCATGAATTCAGCAGCTGAAAATGGGTATTTACTGTGGCTTGAACATGACGCACATAATCCTATAGTTACGGTTGAAAAAACAGATAAAGGGGTTCGTCTAAAAGATGTTTTACAACTGAGCGACGTTTTATAAAAATTTGTTAAATGGCAGGTTAGATGTAACAATAAATCATAATTAATATCTAATTGCATATAAAGAATATAAAAAATGAAAAAAGTATTTAGACCTTATTACTTATCCGTAGCCTTTGCATTGGCTTTAGCAAGTTGTGGACCTGCTAAGATTATCCCTACACCAGTAGAAAATATTGATAAAATGCCTCTTAAAACAGCTCCTCTTAAAGAAAAAGATTTAAAAAGATGGAGCCATTTAGACTTAGTTAAGGACACGGTTCCAGGAATGAGTGTAGACAAAGCTTATGCTGAATTATTAAAAGGTAAAAAAGGACAAAAAGTGATTGTAGGTATTGTAGACTCTGGCGTAGACATTAACCACGAAGACTTAAAAGCTGTGATTTGGACGAATCCGAAGGAAATAGCAGGAAATAATATTGACGACGATAAAAACGGATATGTAGATGATATTCATGGATGGAATTTTTTAGGAGATGCTGTTCATGAACAATTAGAATTAACACGTATTGTTAAAAAAGGTCCAAGCGCCCCTGATTATGAAAAAGCAAAAGCGGCATTAGAAAAAGAAATACAAGACTTACAAGGTAATAAACAACAACTAGATTTTATCCTTAAAGCAGAAAAAACTATTAAAGATCATTTGAAAAAAGATAGCTTTACATTAGAAGAAGTAAAAGCTATTCAGTCTGATGATACAAATGTTAAACAAGCAAAAGCAATGTTTACTCAAATATTGAGTGGTACATCTAAAGCAGATTTTGACAAAGAAATAGTTGATTTCAAGGACTATGTTTATGGTCAATTAGACTATAATTTAAATGTAAATTTTGACGGAAGAAAAATTGTTGGTGACAATCCAGATGATATCAACGACACTAAATATGGAAATAATAATGTAATTGGACCTGAACCTAAAGAAGCTAAACACGGCACTCACGTTGCAGGTATTGTAGCGCAAGTAAGAGGTAATAAATTAGGTGGTGACGGGGTTACAAATAATGCTTTAATCATGGCCGTAAGAGCGGTTCCTAATGGAGATGAATATGACAAAGACATTGCTCTAGGGATTCGTTATGCTGTTGATAATGGCGCAAAAGTCATTAATGGTTCGTTTGGAAAATATTTTTCTCAACACAAAGAATGGGTTATTGATGCCATTAAATATGCGGAGTCAAAAGATGTATTGGTTGTTATTGCTGCTGGAAATGAATCGTATGATTTAGATGTTACAAATAAATATCCAAATGACACCTATGATGGACAGCCAGAATTTGCATCAAATGTATTAATAATTGGAGCATTATCACCAAATTATGGTTCTAAAATGATTGCAGGGTTTTCAAATTACGGAAAAAACAATGTAGATATTTATGCTCCTGGAGATAAAATTTATGCAACAACTCCACTTAATACTTATGAGTATTTACAAGGAACTTCAATGGCCTCACCTAATGTGGCAGGTGTAGCCGCATTAATTCGTTCATACTATCCAAGTTTAACCGCTCAAGAAGTGAAACAAATTATTATGGAAAGTGGTACTTCTTTGACTAATACAGTTACAGTTGGCGAAGATAAACATAAAGTTAATTTTAAAGAAGCTTCTAAATCTGGAAAAATTGTAAATGCATATAATGCTTTATTGTTAGCAGAAAAACGAGCTAAAAAATAAAATTAATTTATAAAATAGTTAAAAAACCACAAAGTTTAGACGACTCGTTTATCTTTGTGGTTTTCTTTTTAAGACCAAAAATTAAAAAAACATGAAACAACTCTTTATTTTAGGAATTGCTTTAGTCGGATTCCAATTGCAAGCACAAAACCATCCTAATCCAGGGTATTGGCAACAACATGCGGATTACAAAATGGAGGTTCAAATGGATGTAAAAAAATACCAATACAAAGGGAAACAAGAACTTCAATATACTAATAATTCTCCTGATACACTTCGAAAAGTATATTATCATTTGTACCCTAATGCGTTTCAACCTGGAAGTGCGATGGATATGCGTTTACAAACAATAAAAGATCCAGACAAACGCATGGTGCGAACGTTTAAAAAAGAAAATAAAGAAGTTAAAGAAAGTAGAATCAGTACATTAAAGCCAGATGAAATAGGTTATCTAAAAATTGCTAACTTCAAAGAAAACGGTATTTTGGCTGAAACAAAAGTGGTGGGTACTATACTAGAAGTTGTTTTGCCTCAACCGATATTGCCCAAGCAAACGGTTTCATTTTCATTGGATTTTGACGGACAAGTACCGTTACAAATCCGTCGTTCTGGAAGAAATTCAGAAGAAAATATTGCGTTATCTATGACACAATGGTATCCTAAAATAGCCGAATATGATTTTGAAGGTTGGCAAGCCGATCCATACATAGGAAGAGAGTTTCACGGTGTTTGGGGAAATTTTGATGTAAAAATTACGATAGATAAAGATTATACTATTGGTGGAACGGGTTATTTACAAAACAAAAATGAAATAGGTAAAGGTTACGAAGATATTGGCGTTCAAGTTGTTTATCCAAAGAAAGCTAAAACCCTGACTTGGCATTTTGTGGCGCCTAATGTACATGATTTTGCTTGGGGAGCCGATAAAGAATATATTCACGATAAAATCATGGGAGAAAACAATGTGGAATTGCATTTTTTCTATAAGAATAAACCAGAAAATATTGAAAACTGGAAAAAATTTCAACCTAAAACGGCTGAATTATTAGCGTTCTTCAACAAACATGTTGGGCCATATCCATATAAACAATATTCTGTTGTTCAAGGAGGTGATGGAGGAATGGAATATGCTATGTGTACGTTAATTACTGGAAACAGAAGTTACGGGAGTTTAGTTGGTGTTACAGCGCACGAATTTGCTCACAGTTGGTTCCAACATATTTTAGCCACAAATGAATCGAAGCATTGTTGGATGGATGAAGGATTTACTTCTTACATTTCAGATTTAGCTATGAACCAGGTTTTACCACCAAAAGAACCTGAAAGTCCTTTTGCAGATGCTTATAAAAACTATGTTTATATTGCTAACAGCGGTAAAGAACAACCCTTAACAACCCATGCTGATCGCTATGATTTAAATATGGCTTATGGCATTGCTGCATATAGCAAAGGAGAAGTATTCTTAGTGCAACTAGGCTATCTTATTGGGCAAGAAAACTTAGAAAAAACAATCAAACGTTATTATCATGATTATAAATTTACACATCCTACTCCAAACGACATAAAAAAATCGGCTGAACGAGTTACAGGTGCTAATTTAGATTGGTATTTGAACGAATGGACACAGACCATTAATACGATTGATTATGCTGTTAAAGAAGTGCAAGAAGCTGGACAAAAGACAAAAGTAGTTTTAGAACGCAAAGGTAGAATGCCCATGCCTATTGATTTAATTGTCGAATATACAGATGGATCCAAAGAATATATTTATATTCCAAATACTTTAATGCGATGGGAAAAACCAAATGTTTATCCCGCGTTAAAAAGAACTGTTTTAGCAGGATGGGATTGGGCGTTTCCTACATATGTATTAGAATTAGAAAAACCAAGGACACAAGTAAAATCGGTAACCATTGACCCAAGTGGATTGTTAGCAGATGTTAAAGGTGAAGACAATAAAATAGAAGTTACTAAATACTAATGTCATAATTTTGTTTACTACCCTATGTTAGATTTTTAGGGTAGTAAATTTTATTCATTTTCAGTAGCATCCTTATAATCTGGATATAGAAATTTATTGTAAGGAAAACGAGTAATATGAATTTCGCGTACTGCTTCATAAACCTTCTCTCTAAACTCTTCAAAGTTTGCTTTTTCAGTTGCTGATATAAACAAGGTGTTTTTATCTCCTAATTTACTCATCCAAGTTTGCTTCCAATCATCTAATGAAAAATTCTTTGTTGTTTTTTCAATTGTAATGTCTGCTTCGTCAATTTTATCGTATTTATAAGCGTCTATCTTATTGAACACCATTAAGGTAGGCTTGTTGTTGCTTTTAATGTCTTGCAAAATTTGATTTACAGATTCTATGTGATCTTCAAAATCAGGATGTGAAATGTCAACTACATGAAGTAGTAAATCAGCTTCACGAACTTCATCAAGTGTACTTTTGAACGATTCTACTAGTTGAGTAGGTAATTTTCGAATGAATCCAACTGTGTCAGATAATAAAAAGGGAAGGTTTTTTATTACTGTCTTTCTAACGGTTGTATCTAAAGTAGCAAAAAGCTTATTTTCTACAAAAACATCACTTTTCCCAATAGCATTCATTAAAGTAGACTTTCCTACATTTGTATATCCAACTAAAGCAACACGAACCATCGCTCCGCGATTGCTTCTTTGAACAGCCATTTGTTTGTCAATCGTTTTAATTTTTTCTTTTAGTAAAGCAATACGATCTCGCACAATACGACGGTCTGTTTCAATCTCTGTTTCTCCAGGACCTCGCATTCCAATACCCCCACGTTGACGCTCCAAGTGGGTCCACATTCCTGTTAATCTAGGAAGTAAATATTGACATTGAGCAAGTTCTACCTGTGTTCTTGCATATGATGTTTCTGCTCTCTGAGCAAAAATATCAAGTATAAGGTTTGTTCGATCAAGAACTTTACAATCTAATTCTTTTGTAATATTTTTTTGCTGAGCAGGTGATAGTTCATCATCAAAAATAACCGTTTTTATATCATTATCTTTGATGTAATATTTGATCTCTTCTAGTTTTCCACTTCCAACAAATGTTTTAGGGTTGGGTTTATCTAGTTTTTGTGTGAATCTTTTTGCAACTTCACCACCAGCAGTAAAAGTTAAAAAAGCTAGCTCGTCAAGATATTCATTTAGCTTTTCTTCATTTTGTTGTTGGGTTACAATACCAACAATAACTGTTTTTTCAAAATTATGAGTTTCTTTTTCTAACATAGATTTAAATATATGCAAAATTAAGCAATAATTGTTAATAGATGAGATTGTTATTTGCCTTTTATCGACAAAAAAAGATCTTTCGTCGGTTTTTTTGTTTAGCTTGAATAATCTTGATACATTTGTTAGTATTTAAATAATCACAAACACAAAAAGTTATAATGAAAAAACTACTCACATTACTGTCATTGGTGCTTTCTTTTTTGGGTTATGGTCAGTTGACTCAGAATTTTGAGTCGGGTGTTTTTCCTCCTACAGG
>NZ_JAGKWP010000045.1 GCF_021151785.1 Flavobacterium sp. | reverse complement strand
AGGTATAATAATATTGAAACCTACAACCATTAAAAATAAATAAGGATTAATTAAAGCACTTAATACTAATATTAAAAGTTGGTTTTTATTAATTGAAAAAACATTGCTTAAATTAGAATTCTTTAAATAATTGTACAAAGAAGCTAAAATTAACCATTGTCCACATAATGCTGGGTGCATACCTCTGTACAATAAAACTGGATTAACAATTATAAAAAATGTCGATATAAACAATACTATTTTTGATTCATCATAGTATAATTTAAAAATTTTATAAGAATAATAACCATTAAGAAAAAAACATAATAATAACCAAAAACCAAAATATTGAAATTCTTCACCTAATAAAAACGAAAAAAGTTTGAAAAAAATTCCTAATAAAGGAATTGAATCTGTCAAACCAATATTTGTTCCTGCTGGATAATTATAATTTTGAATATTTCCTATTGGAAAAGTCCAAGGTTCTTCTCTAAAATAAGCCCAACCCAAATAATGTTGCCCCCAATCATGATAAACGGACATTAGCCAATTAATATTACTTGTATCTAATGTTGCAACACCGTAAGCAAAATGATAAATAATAATTGAAAATATAAAAATTACTAAATAATCAATAAGACTGCTGTTTTCTCTGTTAAAAATCATTCTTTATATTTATTTTTCCACAATAAATTTTTTGTAAATTTTTGAATTTGGGGCAGTTATATTTTTTCTTGAACTTAATTGCATTAATAATACAATTAAGGTCACTGAAAACAATTGTAAAATAATACTTGATATAATTAATATTAGACTAGATGCCCAACCTGGAATTGCAGAATCAGTTACATATTTTTTAAATAAAACAACACCAACTGAAAGGGAACAAAGTAAAATACCATACAAGGAATAACGTAAAATTTTTAAAGATAAATAATCAAAATAAACTGAAATGGAACTTAATCCATGTAGTATTAAATTATTAAAATTCATTTTTGAAACTCCTCTGTATCGCTTTCCTCTATCTAATAAAAGTTTATCAAACGGAATCTTGGATTGAATAATACCACCTGAATAATGATTCCATATATTACTTTGATGGACTACTCTACTTAATATTTGATTTGGAATTACACTAAAGTTTCCAAAGCTTATTTTTTGACCAGTTAGAAAATAAAATATTCTTTTATAGAAAAAATAACCCATTTTGAAATAAATAGATTCTTGCCTCTTATTTCGCTCAGCAAAAATTATTTTTTTTGATTGTTCTTTTTCAGCTTTTTCTACTAATAACGGAATATGTGAAGGAATGTCTTCACCATCAGAATCTAAAACGACCACAAAATCATAATCCTTCTCTTCGTTATAAACATATTGCAATCCAACAGCAATGGCTCTTTGATGTCCAATATTGGTTTTTAAATTTACTATTTGAATAGGTAAACTTGTTGATGGACATTTAGTCTCATCAGAAGAACCATCATTAATGGCAACTATTTTAATTTGGTAATTTGAAAATTCTACACAAACCTTTTCAAGTTCTTCTATCAAAATAGAAAAACTCTCCCAATCATTGTAAATAGGTGTTACACAAATTATTTTTTTTTCTTGTTGCATTCTTATCTATTCAATTGTTCTTCCCAATCTTTAATCTCAACACCAAAAACTGCTTTAATTAGATATTGAAACTAATTGATAAGTACATTTTTCCTGTCCAATAATATTATCAATTTTTATAAAAGTTGCAGCTTGTCCATTTTGAAGTGTCAACGAAGTTCTGCCGTTTAAAAAAATGTTTTTATTTGTTAAACCATTTGAATCCATAGCATTTATTTGTATTGAACCTTGGTTGGCTCTTAAAAAAATTGTTTCTCCGGCTATTATTTCAGAATTTATTCTGTTTAATTGTGTTACACCCGCAGGAACAGTTGCAAAAATTAATTTTTTTGTTCCGATGTTTAAATTTCCATTGTTAAAAAAAGATGTGTTACTATTTAAAACATTCATTATACCAAAAGTTTCTGAAAGATTAGGATGTTGAAATTCGTTGTTTTTAGCATTAATTGTACTATTATTAACTCCCAAAATAAATTTTTCTCCTCTAACATTCATGCTATTAGGGTCTGACACTGTTACATAGTTTCTTTCAACATTTATTGAAGAATTATTAGCTGTTATACATCTTCCTTGACCTGCGGGTAATACTCCGTCAGTTCTAGAACCATACCCAGCAGCATTGGCGAACCTAGAATTAAGAATATTTATAGCGTTTGAATCATTTACATCAATTGCTAAATCCAACGCTTCAAACCAACAATTATCAAATGTAATATTATCGGCTTTTTTTATTTGCACCCCATATTCAGATGATTGAAATGTACAATTAATGAAAGATACAACAGCAGAACCTTCATATAAAGGTTCGGTTATTGAAACGTTTACTCCTTTAGTATTTTCTGCATCAAACCCACAATTAATAAATGTTGTTTGACCAAGCTGTCCGGTTATCTTTAAGCAATTAGTAAAAGCTTCCTTTCTAACAGCGTTAACATTTTCAAAAATTAAAGTTTGATTTGGTCTGTCATTGTTAACATCTGACCCATCGTCACCCTCTAAATAAATTCCATTTCCTTTATTGTTGACAATTAATATATTTCTAAATTGACTTGTCCATATACCTCCTGAGCCATTTTCCCCTACTGCTTTGAAATGCATACCACCTACGTTTGGTTCGTTTCTTAGATTTATTATAAAATCAGACAATAAACAATCTGTTATAGGACCTGATCCCATTTCTATCATATAGTCAAATGTAAAACCAGGACGTAAAGTAAATAAGGTATTAGGCTCTCCTATAATCTTCACTTTATTTTTCAGTATAATTGTCTTATCAATAAAATACTCACCACTTGGAAATAAAATTACCATTGATGATTTTGTATTATTTTGATTGTTTGAGGCGCAATAATCAATTATTTTTTGAATTCTGTCTGAATTTGAAAATGGATCACTTGGATTCAACCAACCTTTAAGACCAAAGTAGTTAACATTTATATATCCTGAATATTGTCTAATCCACCTGCCATTACCTGACACACTATTAGGTTTTATAACAATACCTTCGTTATCTGCTAACGTTTCATTCTCTTTATATGTGAAAAACCCTTCTCCGCCATCACCTGCGGTATAATAACCCTTTGCATAGATAATTTTATTATTAGTATAACTGTTATAATTTCTTAAATCAGCAATGTTATCTACTGTTTCAAAACCGTTACTACTACTTTCTGCATATAATGCATAAGGTACACTCATTAACTGACTTGAACCAATAAAATAATTAGTTTGATCATGACCAGGAGCAATTCCTATTTCTAACCATTTTTGACCTGTTGACCAATCTATACTGTTAAAATTACCTGATACTACATTACCTTGTCCTATATTTATATTATACTGACCTGATAAATTTGTGTTCAAATTATAAGTTTCAACATAATCTACTGATCCATTTGAGGTACCTTGCAAAATTCTGACACGTATAGAAATAGGACCTGTTAAAATAGTTCCATTACTATTATAAGCAATACCTCTATGACTCATTCCTTGTGGAACTTGTGCAAAACTTACAATTGAAAATAGTAAGAATAAAATTATTTTTTTCATTTTATCGTTTGATTATTTTATAGTTGTATTCTATATTTTTATTGAACAAAAGGTAATATATTCCTGTAGGTAAATTCTCTAATGATACTTGTTTATCATCTTTATTTGATGAAAAAATTAATTTTTGATATTGGTCAAATAATTCTAAATTCTCAAACTTCATATCTTCTGTTAAAGAATAATAAACAATATTTACTGTTGGATTTGGATATATTTTAATTTGAGGCTTTTGAATTTTCTCCTTTATTTGATCTTCATTTAAAACAATTTCTTTTGAAGTCACTTGATTTGTTCCAAAAGTATAAACCACAAAAATTTCTCCTGTATTATACTCAATATTATTTGAGTAATTAGAAGATGAATTAACAATGTTAATGTCTTGCTGAGCAAATGCTATACCAGACAAAAACACTAATGAAAGTAGCTGCATTATTTTTTTCATTTTTCTTTGTGCTTTTTACTATTTCTAAACTTTCCTCCCAATATATAATCCCAACTCTAAAAACTAGTTTTATTTTCGTTTTATCTAGCGCACTGTACGCAGGTCTTTTTACGGGTGTGGGATAAGAGATTGAAATTGGTTGTAAATTTAGTTTTTTACATTATTATTTCATAAAAATTTTCGGAATTTATGACTTTGGTTTCGATTGACTTATACTGGTTTATAAAAATTTTTGAAAATTTTGCTTTTTATTTTGGGTTGTATTTTATTTCGTAAGTGATAATGTTTTGGTTATTCACTTCTATTAAATCAATTTCTTGTTGTTGTACGGTTCGCAAAAAATAGTATTCAAAATGTTTTTTTGATATTGAAATGACAAAATATTATGCTTTTTTGACATCTAAGTGACAAATTATTATGTTTTTAGATTTTAACAGTCGCCAAACTCTCTTCCCAATCTTTAATCTCAACCCCAAAAACTGCTTTAATCTTTGTTTTATCTAACACACTGTACGCGGGTCTTTTCGCGGGTGTGGGATAGGCAGAAGTTGGAATGGGTTGTAAATTTATTGAAATGTTATTAATTCTAAATATTTCTTTTGCAAAATCATACCAAGAACACTGTCCTTCGTTGCTGAAATTGTAGATTCCGTAGTGAGATGCTGAAACAAGTTCAGCATGACAAAAAGTAATTATTTTTACTAATGCTTCCGCTAAATCAACTGCATTGGTTGGGGTACCAATTTGATCGGCTACCACTGATAATGCTGTTTTTTCAGAAGCCAAACGCAGCATAGTTTTCATAAAGTTATGACCAAATTGCGAATATACCCAAGAAGTTCTGATAATAAAATGCTTTTCCCAAGTAGCTTGAATGGCTTGCTCGCCTTGTAATTTGGTTAATCCGTAAATTCCTGCTGGAAAAGGCACATCGGTTTCTACTAATCCTTTATTACTTTTTAAGGGTAATCGTAATTGGCTATCATAATAAGCTATACCATCAACAAATTTGGCATCGAAAACAAAATCAGTAGAAATATGCAATAAAACAGTATTGTAACTTTTACAAACTTCAGCAATATGTTGAGCTCCTGTTACATTGATTGCAAACGCTTTTTCGGGTTCTGATTCGGCCTTATCAACCGCGGTATATGCTGCTGCATTAATACAAAATTGCGGTTGGTGTTTTTCAAAAACGACCTCACAATTCTCTTTATTAGTAATGTCTAAGTCAGAAGAAGAACAAAACACAAAATCGATTGAAGGATAGTTTCCAGCAATCGATTGAATCGCTTGTCCTAATTGACCATTCGCGCCTGTAACTAGTACTACCATACTTTTTTTGCGTTTTCTAAAGTGGGTAACTGCTGGTCTTTTTCGGAGATAATCATCTCTTCAATTGGAAACGTCCAATCAATAGTTAAAGTGGGATCATTAAAGAATATACCGCCTTCACTTGCTGCGTTATAAAAATTATCACATTTATAAAAAAAAGTTGCTGTTTCGCTTAAAACCAAAAAACCGTGAGCAAAACCACGAGGTATATAAAACTGAATTTGGTTATCCCCTGTAAGTAAAGCGGTTTCATACTGACCATATGTAGGAGAATTGGGCCTTAAATCTACTGCAACATCTAATACTTCACCATTTAATACACGAACTAATTTAGCTTGTGCGTGTTCTCCTGTTTGATAATGTAGTCCTCTTAAGACTCCCTTTGTTGAAAAAGATTGATTGTCTTGAACAAAATGAACCTGTTGACCAACTCCTTCAGCAAATGTTTTTTCATTAAAACTTTCCATGAACGAGCCTCTCTCATCTCCTATAATTTTGGGTTCTAGGATAAAACATCCTTTAAGTTTGGTTTCCGTAAATTTCATTTATTCAATTTGTCAATTAGACAATGCGGCAATATGCCAATTTAAAATTTAATTAGACAATGTGCCAATTATTACGAAAAACTAATTAATTGCCACATTGGATATTGATAATTGGCTCATTAAATTAAGCTCATTAAATGTTTACCGTACCCACTTTTTAAAAGAGGTTCGGCTAATTTTTTTAATTGCGCTGCGTCAATGAAGCCCATTTTGTATGCCGCTTCTTCAATTGCACCAATTTTTAATCCTTGACGTTCTTCAATTACTTGTACAAATTGGCCTGCTTGCATTAATGATTGAAATGTACCGGTATCCAACCAAGCGGTTCCTCTATCTAAAATAGATACTTGTAAATTACCTTGTTCTAAATACGCTTTATTTACATCTGTGATTTCTAATTCTCCTCGATGACTTGGCTTGATATTTGCTGCAATTTCTAAGACTTGGTTATCATAAAAATAAATTCCAGGAACAGCATAATTAGATTTTGGTTCAAGTGGTTTTTCTTCTATTGAAAGCACCTTGCCATTAGGATCAAACTCCACTACACCATAACGTTCTGGGTCGTGTACATGATAAGCGTAAACAATTCCACCATTAGGATTGTTATTTGCTTGTAACAATTCCGCTAATCCAGTTCCGTAAAAAATATTGTCTCCTAAAATTAAGGCTACCTTATCATTTCCTACAAACTCCTTACCGATTATAAAAGCTTCTGCTAATCCATTTGGATGTTCTTGAACGGCATATTCAAAACGACAACCTAATGAACTTCCATCTCCTAATAATTGTCTGAATAAAGGTAGATCATGAGGCGTTGAAATAATCAAAATTTCATTGATTCCTGCCCACATCAAAGTTGATAATGGATAATAAATCATCGGTTTGTCGTAAATAGGCATTAATTGTTTACTTACCGCTAATGTTAAGGGGTGTAAACGTGTTCCTGAGCCGCCGGCTAATATAATTCCTTTCATGTTACTAATGAGGCGATTTGACAATGGGTCAATGTGCCAATTTTTAGATTACTTTATGTTTTTTGATGAAGAAATTATTTTATTAGATATCCTTAAAATTTCAAAAATATCATCTAATAATTCTTCTGAATTCGGATAATTTTCTAATTCATTGCATAAAAATAACCAATATTCAGTTTCTTCTGCTTCTTTCATGGCAATTTTTATCTTATGAATAAAATCTGCTTTGCTTTCTGCATTTTGTGCTTCTTTAATATTTGCACCTATTGAAGTTCCTGATTTTAGTAATTGATTTGCAATTACAAATCTTTTTTCTTCTTGTAATTTTTCAGTGAATAATACTGTTTTTTTAGCAAAATTAAATTGTCTTTGTATTTCTCTTCAAATGTTATCATGGCGTATATTTAATTTTGAATGTTCAACATGACAATGTGCCTCTTTTACAGCTAGTAAATAATCGGCACATTGGTGAATTGGCTAATTGGCTAATTTACCAAGGTACCATTCGATTGTTTTCACAATTCCAGTATCAAAATTTTCATCAGCCTTCCAGCCTAATTCGTTTTCTATTTTTGTAGCATCGATAGCATAACGTAAATCGTGACCAGGACGATCTTTTACAAAAGTAATTTGGTCTTTATAACTTCCCGATACTTTGGGTTTTAATTCATCTAAAATAGTACAAACTCTATCTACAATTTGTAAATTATTGCGTTCGTTTCTTCCGCCAATATTATAGGTTTCACCCGATTTACCTGTTTTAAATGCCAACTCAATTCCTTTACAATGATCCAGTACGTATAACCAATCACGCACATTTTTCCCATCGCCGTAAATGGGAATATTTTCTCCTGTTAATGCTTTACGAATAATGGTAGGAATTAATTTTTCATTATGTTGTTTTGGTCCGTAATTGTTAGAACAATTAGTAGTAACCACATTCATTCCATAAGTATGAAAATAACTTCTCACAATCATATCTGAACCTGCTTTTGAAGCTGAATAGGGACTATTTGGAGCATACGGCGTAGTTTCTTCAAATAAGCCTGTCTCCCCTAAAGTACCGTAAACCTCATCTGTAGAAACATGATGAAAACGAGCGGTTGAAAACTCTACTTTATAATCATTAGGATCGTTCATCCATAATTTTCTTGCTGTATCTAATAGATTGAATGTACCTAGAACATTAGTTCTAATAAATGCTTCTGGTCCAGAGATGGAATTATCTACATGACTTTCAGCGGCAAAATGAATGACATCATGAAATTGGTAGTTTGCAAATAAATCCTCTATGAAGGTTCTATCACAAATATCTCCTTGAACAAAAGTATATCTGGGATGATTTTCTACTTCTTTTACATTTTCTAAGTTACCTGCGTAAGTTAATACATCTAAATTTACTAAATGGTAATCTTCATTGCTTTCAATGAAATAGGGAACGAAATTAGACCCAATAAAACCAGCACCGCCGGTTACTAAAATATTTTTCATAGTTTAACTATTTCCTAATCTAGCTTTTTGCTGCTTATAAAGTTGAGAAAATGAATAAAATAACAAATAAATAAAAATTAGTAATAAAGGTAATATTACTTTCATTTTTAAGAAAATAGATGTTTTATTCAAATTATTCATACTTACACTTTCATCCTTAATCACTTTGTCGTAAATATTATTATTTAATTTCAAATATTGTGACTCCTGTATTAATTTATCTTTTTTATCAATTAATTCTGCAACACTACTTTTCTCAGAAATAGTAATACTTGAACTTGAATTGTTTTTTGACAAAACTTGAATAATTCCATCTATTTGCTTGATTAAAGAATCATTTAAAGCAATTTTTTCTTTAACATTCTCTTGATTTGTTTCTTTTTGTTTTAGAAAAAATGAAGAGTTATTAAGATATTTCAAGAAAGGATCAACCAATTGTTCTCTTTTAAATTTACCTTTTGTTGTAATAATAATATTTTGTAAATAATATTGCTTACTTGTTAATTCGTCTTTTAAAATTTTATCTATATCTCCATCTTCAGCCATTAATTTTATCAACTCTAAATTCTGATTTCCTCTTTCTCTATCTGTAATAAAATTATAAATCTGCTGAGTAGCTTCAACTTCAAATGATAATATATTTTTACTGTTTTTTATACCAATAGAGTTGAAAAACAACGTGTCTTTTTCAGCTAATTTTTTATCTAAAAAGTCAATTTGATTGTACAAATAATCATTACTGCCAAAATTTGGAATTACTGCAATAGAGTGTTCATATAATTTTCCTTTATCTAAAAAGTAGCCACCCACAACTCCAAGCATAAATAAAATCATGATGATGAACTTCTTCTTCAAAAAGAAAAAAATCAAATCAAAACATCTGTTAAGAATATTTTGGAAAAAATTTTTTATTCCTTGACCTATTTGGGTTAAATCTAACTCTTGGTCTTGAATGTTATTTGACATAAATATATTTATTTGACTTTAAAAATTTGTTCTAATATTTTAATAGTGATTAAATAGGTCGGTTTTACTCCAGTTGTTCCTAATCCACCAGAAGCTAAAGTACTTCCCGTTTCTAAAGGATTATCAGAGGCATAATACGCATATCTCACTTTTACATTTGGATTAATACTTTTTCTAATTCTAGAAGCAGATTGTATAGCTTTTTGGTAATACGCTCCTTCCATTTCTAATCCAATGGCACCCCATGTAGATTCATGGAAAAACTTCAATAAATCTTTATTTTGAAGAGAAGTTCCTAACACAGTAATCATTGGGCCTGCAAATACAGGAATTCCATTTCCTTCAAACATTTCTTTTGTAAGTTCATTATCAAATGGATAATTATCTGCTGTTCCTTCATTCACATGTGCGTTTGGAATCATGATGTCGCCTTTTCCTCCTTCTAATATTCCAGCTTTACCCATGATTGAAACCGATTCTACATTTAAGAAATATTTTTCTTTTTTCACTTTATACGGTTTCAATAACTCATCAATGGTTTCAAAAGCTTGCTCTCCAAAAGCATAATCCATTACAATTAAAACCGGTTTATCTTTGGCCGTTGCTGTTGGAAATGCTGTTTTTTTCCAATCAAATTTTGCCGAATCAAAGATTTGAACATCGATATTTGTTCCCGAAGTATCTGGAATTGAAATCATTCCATGCTGTAAAGCAAATTCTTCTACTTTTTTACGTAATTCTTTATTTTCAGAAGCACTTAAATCTTCATAAATTTGATATGGTTCTTTCCCTTTGTATTTAGCTCCTAGAACTGCTGGTGCAAAAACCGAATTCATTACACTGTGCATATTTGCACTAATGATATGAATTGGTCGGTCTAATAATTGATTTTTTTCTAATGTTTCTTTAATGGTGTTTGCCCAAATTTCGCCATATATATGATGCCCTAAACGTTCTCTTAATATGGGACTAAACGTAATTGTTCGTTTATTATTGTCTACGACTTCTTCAATAGCTAATTTTCCCAGCCAATAAATAATTTGTAAAAAACGATCTGGTGCTTCTGAAGTAGCAAAACCATCATAAATATCTTGAACCTCTGCAAACGTTCTTCCTAATACGTTTGAAGCGTGAGACATCGCAATCTCGCGTTCTATCTGAGTTAACTTTTTCGGTTGTAACGTATACTGTTCTAGTTTTTCCCAGTCTCTTGACACTTTTCCTTCATCATCAATTAAAACGCGGTCTTTAATTTTATGTGATTCAATGAAAATAAATGTTAAGTGAGTCAAAATATCGTAAATATCCGAACGACCACGTGTGATTTCCACATTCATTTGTTCGTCATCAATACGGTAACAATTCCTTCTTCTTTTTGGAGGAACGATGGCTTTAAAATGCGAGTTGGCATATCCTTCGTCAGAAGTTAAATTGATGTAACGACACTGCTCAATTCCTACAGGTAAACGTTCTATAACGTATAATAACCCATTTAATTCTACCTTTTCTTCGGCAATAGAACCATAAATTTCTGGTCGTAGTGATAATAAAGCTTCACGTAATGTTTCTCCAGAAACTCCCATAGGTTTATAGAATCCTCTGTTAAACAAGTGACGCATGGTAATGTACAGTCGTTCGATAGCTGCCGACGACTCTTGCGCTCGTGAGCGCGAAATGTTTTTAATGTCCTTCATTAATTTTATCTTTTATCTAACCTGCAAATATACTACTTTTAATATTAGTTGGTCAATGTGATTTTTACTGATGGTGTTAGAATTTTTTCGTGATATTTTTTCATTAACAACATTTCGTAACTATTTGGGTTTTCAATAATGACTTTTTTAGCTTTTTCCCAAGTACTAAATCTTCTGTAATAAACTGTAAATTGATTTGATGGTACTAGTGAAATTTCAGGTTCGTAACTCATACTCTTGAATGTTTTTTTCTCTCCATTTGGCATTCTTCCTGTAGTTTCAAAAAAATATTTGTTTTCTTCAATTAAAAGATTTTCAAAACAAATAAATAAACCTTCATCGGGAATTTGAATGTTTGTATTGGATAAATCCAACAGATTACTTCTTGCTCCTTTTTTTACTTCAATAATTGTATCATGAACTATTTCATTCTGTTCAATAGAATGAAATTTAGAATTGTTTAAAAATGAAATTTTTAATTTTGCTTTGTCAATGTTTGAATCGGTGTGAAATTTTATTTTTTTTAAAAAATTACAATTTTTATTTAAAGAATCTCTTTTTAACAATATAGCACATCCATGATTATTGTTATGATATCTAAAACCATACGATTCAAAAATATCAATTTCCTTTTCTATTTTTTGTTTTTCTCTCTTTATTATTACTTCTTTTATCTGATTTTCAATTGGAATTAATTTTATTTCCATGTTATCAGATAATTCACAAGATTTTGATTGGTATCCAAATAGTTGAAATATAGCTTTACCTTTAATATTTTCCTCTAACACAAAATTTCCCTTACTGTCTGAATTAAAAACCTTATTATTTGATGCATAAATATTTACAAACTGAATTGGTTCGCCTGTTAAGCTGTCTTTTACAACGCCTTTTATTTGAGCGTTTGCTAGTAATGAGAATAGAAAAAGTAAAATTAGTTTTTTCATAAAAATTAATTAATAGAAATCTTGTTCTGTTGAAACGAATTCAGCTTCCTCTTTTAGATCCTGAAATAAATTCAGGATGGGAGATTAGTGATGGTACGCTTCAAAAAAATCGGCTATTTTTCTATCATTACTTAATCGTGGTAATTTATTTTGTCCACCTAATTTTCCTATCGATTTCATGTATTCTTGAAAGCCATTTTTGGCCACTTTTGTTATGACGATAGTTCGCAACACATGACCTTTTATTAAATCGTCGTAATACACATTTTGTTGCCGCATTTCCAAATCAATTTTTTGCGCGAAAGCTTCTAAATCCTCTGGTTCATGATCAAATTCTATCAACCATTCGTGATACGGCAAACCTGAAATCGGATTGATTTGCGGCGCTACCGTAAATTCATTCACACTAATATTCGTTCCTGAAAGGGCCTTTTGCAAGGCAGTCTCTACTTCTTTTCCGATAACATGTTCACCAAAAGCCGAAATATAATGTTTGATTCTTCCGGTAACCACAACACGATACGGTTTCGTAGAAGTAAACGCAATGGTATCGCCAATATTGTATGCCCAAAGTCCGGCATTGGTGGAAATAATCAACACATAATTCACCCCAACTTCCACTTCTTTGATTGTGAGACGTTTAGGGTTTTCAGTAAAAAATTCATCCGCTTTGATAAACTCATAAAAAATACCTGAATTTAACAATAGCAACATGCCTTTTTCTTTTTGAGAATCTTGGTAAGCAAAAAATCCTTCTGAAGCAGGAAATAATTCGATGGAATCTACTTTTCTTCCAATTAAATTTTCAAATTTGGCTCGATACGGTTCGTAATTCACGCCGCCATAAATAAACAAATTGAAATTTTTAAAAAAGTCGCCAACAGGTTGTTGGGCTTTATCTTTTAATTTTTCAAAATACATTTGCACCCATGATGGAATACCGGAGATTACCGTCATGTTTTGATGAAAAGTTTCTTCAACTATGGCGTCGACTTTGGTTTCCCAATCCTCAATACAATTGGTTTCCCAACTTGGTAATCGGTTTTTTTGTAAATAGTTAGGAACAAAATGGGCTACAATACCCGAAAGGCGCCCTAATTTAATTCCGTTTTTCTCAGTTAACTCCGGACTTCCTTGTAAAAAGATCATTTTTCCATCTACAAAGTCTGTTTTTCCCGTTTCATGTATATAATTCAAAATTGCGTTTCGAGCCGCTTGAATATGAAAAGGCATGGATTCTTTTGTTAAAGGAATGTATTTTGCCCCTGAAGTGGTCCCTGAAGTTTTGGCAAAATATAATGGTTTTCCTGGCCACAAAATATTTTCTTCGCCTTTAACAACTTGGTCTACATAGTTTTTTAGTCCTTCATAATCGCGCACCGGTACCTGATTTACAAAATCTTCATGAGTTAAAACAGTATTAAATTTATGATCAATTCCAAATTGAGTAGTTGAAGCTTTTTGAATTAATTCTTTAAAAACTTGGTCTTGAGCAGCCACTGGATTTTGAATCCATTTTTGATTTTTCTGGTGAATATAACGAGCAAAAATTTTTGCGGCCAAACCTTTTATTGACATAGTTTATTGAAAATTTATATATTGAGTTGGATCGATTGGAATACCGTTTTTCCAAAGTTCGAAGTGTAACGTTTTTTTAGAAGCATCATCACCAAAAATAGCTAAAACTTCTCCCGATTTAACGGGGTTTCCGGCATTTTTAGTAGTTGAGGCTAAATTTTTGTATACTGAAATGATATCATCCGCATGACGCACCAATAACACGTAACCATTTGCTGGGGTCCAATCTGCAAACAAAACCGTACCAGGCGCAATTGTTTTCACCGAAGTTCCTTTTGCAATAGCTAAATCTACACCCAAATTTTTAGTAGCCAAATTGTATTTTTTCACAATTTTACCATTAACCGGTGCAAACAACACATAACTTACTTTAGGTTGTGCTTGGTCAAAAACATTGTACTTATCGTCTTTTTCTACTTGCTTTTTTAATTCATTTTCTTTTTCGGAAACCGATAAATCGACCTTTTTTAAGGTGTCTTTCATAATCTTAATCGAATCTCTGTTCAATTGAGCATATTCTAAATCGCCTTTTAAAACCGCTTGAATAGCTTTAATATACTGATTGTTTTCATCAACAATTCGTTGTAAAGAATCTGATTTTATTGTTAATGCTGTAGCTTGTCTTTTTAATTCGGTTGAAGCATACCCAGGAATATATTCCCTTAATGGGGTGAATGCAATAATGAAAGTAGTTATAAAAATGATTAAAATGGCACCTAAAGAAGCAACCACAAAAATGTTCATTAACGTTAATTTCCAGGAAAAAGTTTCAGCTAACGTGTCTTCATTAAAAATAATGAAACGCCTTTTACTAAATAGGTTACGTTTAAAATTTTGAAACTTTAATCTTTTCTCAGACATGTTTGTCTACTTTTTATACAAATATAGTTATTTAGACCTTGTGTGAATACATCGAGGTGTCAATTAATAATTGGAAATACTATAAATTTACGTTAAGGAAAGTTAAATGAATTACTTTTTTAAGTACATTTGCAATGTAAATTAATAGCTAATTGTCATGGGAAGATTAGGAACAACAGAAATTATATTAATCATTGCCGTAGTTTTATTATTGTTTGGTGGTAAAAAAATTCCAGAATTAATGAAAGGATTAGGTAGTGGTGTAAAAGAATTCAAAAAAGCGGCAAAAGGGGAAGATGAAGTTCCTGCTGCTAAAAAAGAAGACGAAAATAAATAATTGCTATGCGGTTAGGAGCCTTCGAGGTGGTACTAATCTTATTAGCCATAGGTTTACCTACAAGTATTAGCTTGCTCTATATTTATTTAAGAAAAGTAAAAAATCCCAAAAAATAATTTTGGGATTTTTTATTTATAATATCATGGTCAACTGGATACGCTTTCTAACTTCATCAACCTCAACTACTTTTACTTGAACATGTTGATGCAGTTTTACAACTTCGTTTACATCTGAAACGAAACCTTCTTTTAATTGAGAAATATGCACTAACCCACTTTCTTTTATTCCAATATCCACAAAACATCCAAAAGCTGTAATATTATTTACAATACCTGGAAGTACCATTCCTGGTTTAACATTGGCAATACTTCTTACATTAGGATCAAATTCAAAAACTTTGGCCGCTTTACGTGGATCTAATCCCGGTTTTTCTAATTCTTTTAAAATGTCTTTGATTCCTAAAATACCTACCGCATCGGTTACGTATTTTTCTGGATTAATTTTTGCAATTTGTTCTTTATTAGCAACCAAATCAGTTAAAGCGATACCTAAATCTTTCGCCATTTTTTCTACAGTTTTATACGATTCAGGATGCACTGCGGAATTATCTAATGGATTTTTACCGTCTTTAATTCGGATAAAAGCAGCCGCTTGTTGAAAGGCTTTTTCGCCTAAACGCGGTACATTTTTCAACGATTTTCGATCTTCAAAAGGGCCATTTTCAGCACGATAACTCACTATATTTTCGGCCATTTTTTCGCCAATTCCTGAAACATAACTCAACAACGATTTACTGGCTGTGTTTAAATTGATTCCCACAGCATTTACACAACGTATCACGGTGCTATCTAATTCCTCTTTTAGTTTGGTTTGATCCACGTCGTGTTGGTATTGTCCAACTCCAATTGATTTTGGATCGATTTTTACCAATTCGGCCAACGGATCACTTAAACGACGACCAATAGAAACCGAACCTCTAACAGTTACATCATAGTTTGGAAATTCTTCTCGAGCAATCTTACTTGCCGAATACACAGATGCACCTGCCTCTGAAACTACAAATACTTGAACCGGTTTATCAAATGCAATTTTTTTAATGAAAAATTCGGTTTCACGACTAGCAGTTCCATTACCTATAGAAATCGCTTCAACAGCATACGCATTCACCATAGAACGAATTTTTTTCATCGCCATAGCCGTATCGTTTTGAGGCGCATGTGGATAAATCGTTTCATTGTGCAACAAATCTCCTTTTTCGTCCAAACAGACTACTTTACAACCCGTTTTAAATCCGGGATCAATAGCTAAAATACGTTTTTCGCCCAACGGTGGAGCTAGTAACAACTGACGTAAATTTTCGGCAAAAACATCAATGGCTTTACTGTCTGCTTTTTCTTTATATTCTTGTAAAACTTCATTTGAAATAGCGGGTTCTAATAAGCGCTTATAACTATCGTCAATAGCTTTTTCAATATGAACTGCGCAATCGCCTTCGTTTTTTATTAAAGCTTTATCCATCATACGCAAAGCTTCTTCTTTATCCTCAGGCGAAAGTGTGATTTTAAATTTTACAAAACCTTCATTTTCGGCACGAAGCATGGCTAATAATCGATGTGAGGGCGCTTTATATAAAGGTTCGGACCAATCAAAATATTGAGAAAATTTTTGTGCTTCATCATCGTCTTTTTTGGTTTTAACCACTTTAGTTTCAACCAGTGCTTTTCTTTGATAGATGCGGCGCAGGTTTTTTCTAATGAAGATGTTTTCATTAATCCATTCGGCAATAATGTCTCGAGCACCTTGCAAAGCCTCATCTTCATTGGCTACTTTATCATTTAAATACTTGGAAGCTAAATACTCTAAATCGTCATTTTTTTGAGCCATGATAATTTTAGCCAATGGTTCTAATCCCTTTTCTCGGGCAGTATCTGCTTTAGTTTTTTTACGTTTTTTATACGGTAAATAAAAATCTTCTAACTCTTGTAAATCAAAACTGGATTCTATTTTAGATTTCAGTTCAGGGGTTAAAGCATTTTGTTCTTCAATAGCTTTTAAAATACTTTCCTTGCGTTTAACAATTTCATCAAACTGCTTATTTAATTTGGCAATTTGTTCAATTTGAACCTCATCTAAATTCCCGGTTTGATCTTTTCTATAACGGGAAATAAAAGGAATGGTACAATCTTCGTTTAATAAAGCAATTGTATTTTCAATTCCTTTTACAGGAAGTTGTGTCGCATTTTGAATGAATTGAATATGGGTCATTTTCTAAATATGTAAAACACAAAGATAAAATTCTATCACTTGGTTTTACTAGAAGTGAAGTAGTTTTTTTTAACTTTGATTTTTGAATCTGTATGAAAAATTTACTCTATCTATTTATATTTTTAAATTTCATTACGACTTTAGTTTTTGGAATAGACAAATGGCTTGCTATGCATAATAAGCAACGTATTTCCGAAAAACATTTGTTATTATTTACTTTTTTTGGTGGAAGTTTCGGTGCGCTTTTAGCGATGATTTTGTTCAAACATAAAATGGCAAAACCTAGTTTTCTTTGGAAATTGACAGCTATTATTCTGCTACAATTGGGAGTTTTTTATTTGATTTTAAAATTTTTAGTTAAGACAACTGCTTAAACGCTTTCCCTATATTTTGTATCACATCTGAAATTAACATGCTTTCCTCGCTTTGTGTTTCAAGTGTTATATCCGCTGCTAACCCGTGAAGATAAACTCCTAAAATAGAAGCATGTAACAAAGAATAACCTTGAGCTATAAATGAAGTAATCATTCCTGTTAATGCATCACCCGAACCACCTTTAGCTAAACCAGCATTCCCAGTTGTATTAATATAAATATGATGACCGTCTGTTATGATGGTTTGATGACTTTTTAACACCATTACAGTATTTAATTCAAGTGCTTTTTTAACCGCTGTTTCAATACGCGCTTCATGAGTTAAATGAGTTCCAAATAAACGATCAAATTCTTTAGGATGTGGAGTTAAAACAAAAGAAAACTTAAATTTTTTCCAATCAATAGAATAAGTGGCAATTAGATTCAATGCATCGGCATCAAAAACAACGGGAATTTGATTGTCATAAAGTTGGTATACATAATTTAATGAGTTTTGTGCAACACCTATACCTGAACCAATTCCTATTACATTGCAATTTAATTGATTTTTTATTTCTGAATCTGTGGAAATCATTGCTTCTGGAATAGCATTAAAAATTACCTCTTTTTCATTTTCAGAACAAACCACAGTTAATAAACCTACTCCACTACGCAAACAAGCTCTTGCTGCAATTATTCCAGCTCCCATTTTTGTTGAACTACCAGCAATTAACAAGGCATGTCCGTGTGTTCCTTTATGAGAAAAAGGATTTCTATTTTTATAAATTTTTTTTATTAGATGTAAGTCTATTGGAATCATTCTAATCTTGAACAATAAAATTTTTAGGATCTTCTTTTTTATACTCAGGTTGAATATTAATATGATTGATTCCAAATTTTTCAAAAAGACATAATTCTATTTGATGAAGCAATTCATTAAAATCACTCATTTTAATATCTTCAGCACAATCTAAATGCGCCTCTAAATGTAATTCTTCTTCGTTTAAATGCCATACATGAATATGATGTAATTTACCAACGCCAGCTATTTTGTGTACTTCACGAACAATTTCTTTAATATCAATTTCTTCTGGTGTAAAAAGCATCAACATTTTAGTTGAACTTTTTAATAAATCTATTCCAACTACAATTAAATAAATAGCAATTAAAATAGTCATCACACTATCAACCCAAAACCAACCATAAAATTTCATTAATAATCCACCCACTAAAACAGCTACTGAAGCCATCATATCTGTTAATAAATGTAAATAAGCTGATTTCATATTCAAATTATGATCAGCATCTTTTTTTAGGAATAAAACTGAAGCACCATTAGCAATTATTCCTAACAAAGCTAACCAAATTACTAAATCAGAACCTATTGGATGCGGATGAAAAAAGCGTTCTACAGCACCATAAATTAAAATAAAAGCAACAATAATAAGGGTTGCAGCATTGGTAAAAGCTGCAATTAATTCGGCTCTTTTATAACCAAAAGTATGATCAATTGAAGCTTTTCTTCTAGATAATTTATGAGCAACTAAACTAAACACTAATGAAATTACATCTGAAAAATTATGTAAAGCATCAGAAATCAATGCTAAACTTCCCGATATAATTCCACCAACAAGCTGAGCTAACGTAATAATTAAATTCAATACAATTGAAATAATCAAATTAGTAGCTTTTACTTCGTGTTTATGGATGTGTACGTGACTCATTGTTATTTACAAGCCATTTTTTTTACACGATTAGCGTGTCTTCCTCCTTCAAATGGTGTTTCAATAAAAGTCTCTACCATTGCTATTGCTTGAGGAATAGAAGTAAATCGAGCTGGAATACTAATGATATTAGCATCATTATGTTGACGAGCTAATTCAGCAATCTCTTTAGTCCAACATAAAGCAGCACGAATGTCTTGATGTTTGTTTACAGTCATAGCTATTCCATTTCCAGAACCACAAATCACAATTCCTAAATCTGCTTTTTTACTTTCTACATCATAAGCAACTGGGTGACCAAAATCTGGATAATCTACACTTTCAAATGTATCTGTACCGTGATTAATAATTGTGTGTCCTTTAGTCTCTAAATAAGCTACAATTGCCATTTTGTAGTCTGGACCTGCGTGATCGTTTCCAATTGAAATTGTCATAATGTTAATAGTGTTGTTTATTACTTGTTACAAAATTAAACATATTCAACTAGAAGATGAGTTAACTTTGAAATTATTTTTAAGAGAACTATTTTCTAATAAAATAGCTTCTTTTTAATCATAATTAAAACAAATTGATTCAATTAATGTATATAGATTAACATATAGGTACAATTTTATATCTTCTAAAAAAGTTATGTTTTGGTATAAAATTTAATCAGTTAAACTAATTTAG
>NZ_JAGKWP010000044.1 GCF_021151785.1 Flavobacterium sp. | reverse complement strand
GATCGGGGAATTCAAGTATTTCTAATATAGCCATAGTCTTGTGACAAACTTCTAGTAAAAAGATAATATCCGCTGCTAACATGATGATCGTACAGGAATATGTCTGTACTCTGGAAGCCGCGTAGTCGATTAATGAGCTATTATAACGTCTATCTGTCTCATGGCCGAATAAAACAGGATCGGTTGCTATGAAAAAAATGATTATGAACCTTTTAGATTGTTTTATGAAAAAATTTGTCGTTTTGACAAAATGAAAATAATGATTCAAAAAAAATAAAAAAAATGAAAAAAAATTTTTTAGCTTTTATCTTACCTATCCTGTGTTTATCTCAGAATTATGAATTGGGTAAAGTTACTTTAGATGAATTAAAAGAAAAAAGGCATCCATTGGATACTAGTGCAGTGGCTGCTGTTCTTTTTGAAAAAGGCAAATCGTATATTGAGTATTCAAATTCAGGAGAATTAAAGTTATTTACTGAAGTTGAAACAAAAATTAAAATATATAAAAAAGAAGGATATGAATGGGGAAATAAAGAAGTTAGCTTCTATATTGGTGGTGTAGAAGATGAAAATGTACAATTTTCAAAAGCAGTTACTTATAATTTAGTAAATGGTAAAATTGAAAAAACAAAATTAAATGGTGATGGTGAATTTAAAGAAATCAATAGTAAATATTGGTCCACAAAAAAAATTACAATGCCTAATGTAAAAGAAGGGTCAATTATTGAGTATAAATATGTTATTGAATCACCATATTTTTCTAAATTGAATCCTTGGTATTTTCAATATGTTGTCCCTGTGAATTACTCAGAATTTACAGTTCAAATTCCAGAAAGTTTGATTTTCAAAAGTTATTACAGAGGTTTTTTAACTCCAAAATTGACAAATGAAAAAAAAGAAAAAAGAGTAACTCATGTTGGCAAAACAAGAACAGTGGCCACTTTGAGTTCAGCAGCCTCAACTAAATATGATTATAATGAATTTGTTTATAATGAATTGATTACGAAATCAGTTTTAGAGCATGTTCCAGCTTTAAAACAAGAGCCTTTTTCCAACAATTTAAAAAATTACATTTCAAGTGTTGAATTTGAATTGAGTTCAATACAATATAAAGACAGCCCCATGGAGTTAGTCTCTACTTCTTGGGAAGATGTAGTAAAAAGAGTTTACGAGAGTAACGAATTTGGTGGTCAGTTAGGAAAAGAAAGTTATTTTGAAGATGATTTGAAGAGCATCTTAGCAAATAAGCCTGATAGTGATAAAATAAATGTGATTTTTAAATTTGTTCAAGAAAGAATGAAGTGGAATGGCTATACAGGTATTTATACAGAAGCAGGTGTAAAGAAAGCATATGCAGAAAAAGTGGGTAATGTGGCTGAGATTAATTTAATTTTAATTTCAATGTTGAGAAAAGCTGGTATTGATGCCAATCCTGTTGTGTTAACAACAAGAGAAAAGCCTTTTAATTTATTTCCTAGTAATACGGCCTTTAACTACGTAATCTGCGGAATTGAAGTAGATAACGATGTTCTACTTCTCGATGCAACTGATTCTAATGCATCAATTGATATTTTACCAACAAGGGCATTAAATTATATAGGTAGAATTGTTAGAAATAATGGATCTTCCTCCGAAATTAATTTAGCACCAAAAAAGCATGCTAAAGAAACTTATCTGATTAATGCAACTGTAGACACAGAAGGTTTGATATCAGGGACGATTAATGAGAAGTATTTTGAGAGAGCAGCTTATGTTTTTAGAAATAATAATGCAAATTTGACTGATGAAAGTTATATTGAAAAGTATGAAAAGAATAATAATGGTATTGAGATTTCAGATTATGTAATTCAAAATAAGAGAGATGTTTTTCAGCCTGTTATTATAGATTATAAAGTTAGGCACACCGGGGCAAGTGAGTTAATTGGTGGGAAAATATATTTTAAACCATTACTTCATTTTGGTATGGATGAAAATCCTTTTAAACATGATAAAAGGGAGTATCCAATTGATTTTATAAGTCCTTTTGCGGATTCTTATACGATAAATTACTATATACCAGATGGTTATGTAGTAGAGTCTATCCCTTCAGAATTAAATGTTAAAACTATAGATAACATAGGTAGTTTTTCTTTTTTGATAGGAAATACAGATAATCATATTCAAATTGTTTGTAACTTTAGAGTAAACGCTCCATTTATTGACGCAGAATATTATCCTGATTTAAAAGAGTTTTTTAATCAAGTTACTTTAAAAATGAATGAAAAAATAATCCTAAAAAAACTTTAATTGAGTTACTTCTAAGATCATTTCATTTATTAATAAAGTTTGTTTTTATATGAACTTATTCTTTGTTTATTACCTTTGTGAGAGTTAAAATAATAAATATGAATATTAAAAATGCACAACAAGAAGTTGATAATTGGATCAAAGAACATGGGGTTCGCTATTTTAATGAATTAACTAATATGGCTCAACTTACAGAAGAAGTAGGTGAAGTAGCACGTATTATTGCAAGAAGATATGGAGAACAATCAGAAAAAGAGAGTGATAAAAACAAGGATTTAGGGGAAGAATTAGCAGATGTAGTTTTTGTAGTTTTATGTTTAGCTAATCAAACAGGAGTGGATTTACAGGCGGCATTTGATAAAAAAATGGATTTAAAGACTCAAAGAGATCATGATCGCCATCATAATAACGAGAAACTTAAATAATGGTGAGTTGTGAATGATGAATTGTGTGGGATAATGTTATTAAAAGTAAATCATTTAATTTTGCAATACGAGTAGTTAAATTATATCAGTTTCTGAATCAGGAGAAGAAGGAATATCTTCTAAGTAAACAACTTCTAAGAAGTGGAACGGTTATTGGTGCTTTGGTTCGTGAAGCAGAGCAAGCAGAAAGTAGATTAGATTTTATTCAAAAACTTGACATTGCTCAAAAAGAAGCAAATGAAACAGATTATTAGTTAGAACTTTTGTTTCAGTCAGCATATCTTAATGAAACACAATTTCAATCATTGAAAAATGATGTTGTTGAAATAAATAAAATTTTAGCTTCAATAATTATTACTACAAAACAAAGAATAGGGAAGAAATAATTATAAATTATAAATGGTTAATTTTGAATTGAAAAAAATATAATTTACCATTCATAATTAACAAATTACCATTAAAAAAATGAACTGGGTTTTATTAATTATTGCTGGTTGTTTTGAAGTTGCTTTTGCTACTTGTTTAGGAAAGGCAAAAGGATCTACAGGCCTTAACATGTATTTCTGGTATGCAGGTTTTTTTGTTTGCTTGACTATTAGTATGGTTTTATTAGTAAAAGCGACAAGAGAAGTTCCTATTGGTACAGCTTATGCCGTATGGACAGGTATAGGAGCGGTTGGAAGTGTTTTAGTAGGTATTTTTTTGTTTAATGAACCCGCTACTTTTTCGCGCATTTTTTTCTTAGTCACATTAATTGCCTCTATTGTTGGTCTTAAATTTGTATCCAACACATGAATTTAAAATTGGATAAATCAGAATTGCAATTTGCCTCGATTTCTATTTCAGGAAGTAAGTCTGAAACGAATAGGGCTTTATTATTGCAAGCATTGTTTCCAGAGCTACAAATTGAAAATGCTTCTAATTCGGATGATTCTGAAATAATGCAAAAAGCATTGCAAGACTTTCAATTTTCAACTAATTTTCAGCACATTGATGTACATCATGCAGGGACTGCCATGCGTTTTTTAACTGCATTCTTTGCTATTCAAGAAGGTAAAGAAGTAGTTTTAACAGGTTCAAAAAGAATGCAAGAACGACCTGTTAAAATTTTAGTTGATGCTTTAAATAGATTAGGAGCTGAAATTATTTATGAAGAAAAGGAAGGTTTTCCTCCAATTCGAATTAAAGGAAAAAAAGATTTTAAAAGTTCGGTGACAATTTCTGCAAATGTGAGTAGTCAATATATTTCCGCCCTGTTATTAATTGCTCCAAAGTTAGAAAATGGACTTGAGTTAACTTTAGAGGGTGAAATAACGTCTGGCTCTTATATTAAAATGACTTTAGCTTTACTCAATGAGATTGGTATACAAACTTCTTTTATTGGAAATAAAATTAAAGTTAGTCCGTGTAAATCTATTTCTACGTCAAAAATTAGCATTGAATCAGATTGGAGTTCTGCTTCTTATTGGTATTCATTAATTGCGCTTTCTAGAATTGGTTCGCAAGTAACGCTTTCAAATTTTAAAGAGAGTAGTTTACAAGGTGATTCTATTTTAGTTGAAATCTATAAGGATTTTGGAGTAGAAACCATTTTTAATAAGAATAATTTCATCACAATTACTAAAGTAAAAAAGAGTGTAATAGCAGCAGTTGATTATCAATTGGTTAATGCGCCTGATATTGCTCAAACTATTGCGGTAACTTGCTTTGGACTTGGCATTGGTTGTAGTTTGTTTGGACTTCATACGCTAAAAATTAAAGAGACAGATAGGCTTGAAGCATTGAAGAATGAACTTACAAAGTTAGGAGCCTCAGTTTTTATAACAAATGATTCATTTCATTTAGAAAAGGCTAGTAAAATAAAATCTGATAAATCAATCGTTACTTATCAAGATCATCGCATGGCTATGGCTTTCGCTCCTTTGGCTTTAAGAGTGCCTATTGAAATTCAAGAAGCAGAGGTTGTTAGTAAATCATACCCTAATTTTTGGGATGATTTAAGAGTTGTAGGTGTTAAATTATAGGTTTTTAGTTAATTGCAGAAAAATATTTCTTATTTTGCGGGCTAAACTATAAAAAAAATAATATGTTATTTAGGGGTGCCCTTTTCTTTTTTTTCTTTTTTTGCCAATTTTTTTATGCGCAGTTATCTAATTTTACGTTTCAAGTAACAGCAACAAATGAAACTTGTCAAGGAAATGGAGGCTTAAATTTCACAGTTAATAATACGGTTTCAGGTGCTACTTTTACCTATGCGGTGTTTTTACTACCTAATACAACAACACCTATAGCTGTAACAAATAATACTACGTTAACAGGATTAAATTCGGGGAGTTATCAGGTAACAGCTACTCAAACTTTGGGGGCTAATTCTGGTTCGCAACAGCAAAATGTCACTATTACAAATGCTATTCAAAATTTATCCTATACTATTTCTGGAATTAGACCTATTTGTGGAAATCAAGGGGTGTTAACTATTAATGTAAATACCGGTAATCCAGCTACGTATCAAATTGTCTCTGGACCAGTAACGACAAATGCCCAAAATTCAAACGAATTTAATAATTTACCTTCAGGTCAATATCAAATAATGGTAACAGATGTCTGTGGTAATACTATGGTTCAAACCTATACTTTATTACCATCTACTCCTGGATTAAATCTTAATTTTGGAACAGTAGTTCAGCCATTAGTGAGTTGTAATGCTATTAAAGTATCCAATTATTTTTCATCTTCATTAGGCAATGTCATTGCTTATCCATTACATTTTCAATATACTGTTTTTCCTCCAGGAGGTGGCACACCAACAGTCATTAATCAAACGGTTAATAGCGGAAATGTTATAGAGCAAGTAATTCCATTTTACAATGCTCAGCAGTATTACTATAATCTCGTAGCGACAGATGCCTGCGGAAATGTGTATACTTTAAATAATAATCCCGTTAATAGGAAATTTGACGCAACTGTTATTGTAAATAAATTGGATTGTTCTAACAAACAAATAGAAATTTCACCTTCTTTTTTTATAGCACCTTATACAATTAATTTTATTTCATATCCTACTGGTTTTAACCCTTTAAATTATAATTCTTCTCACCCTGGACCTTTTTCATCAAGTGGTGCTATATATGGTGCTATTGGAAATTCGATTCCATTAGGGATTTATACGATTTCAGTAACCGATTCATGTGGTAGAACCGTTACTAAAACTTTTAGTGTAACGGATAATGATGCAATTCCTACTTATAGTGCATCTAAGGATGGTTGTGCCAGATTAATGATTACTTTGAGCGGTGTTTTAATGCAGTCGATATCGATAACTTCTGCTCCAGCAGGTTTTCCAATTTCTTTGCCTTATGATGTTACTTTTTATATAAATCCTATTACACATAATTTAGAGATGGCAGGTTTAATGCAGGGAAATTATGTTTTTAAAATAATAGACATTTGTGGCGTTGTTTATACTTTAGATGTTATTATTCCACCCTATACACCTAATCCTCTTACATTAACTCAAAGAACAGGTTGTGATGAAGGATTTGGTTCAGTAAAAGTTGTTTCAGATATAGATGTTAATACAGCAGTATTAATTAGTGCTCCTGCTAACTATATAGGTACTTTGCCTCAAAATTTATCTGTAATTTCAGGTAACTCATTTTTTTTGTCAAATGTTCCTCAAGGTAATTATGTAGTTCAATCTGTAAATATTTGTGGAGCACAAAGAACTGATGTTATTTCCGTTACGGGATATTCCCAAAATGCACCTAATGTGGTTATTCAAAGAAATTGTGGTTCTTTCAATATTGCATTTGATATGTTGAGTAATGATGCCTCTCCAGCGTCTTATTGGCTACAAAAGTATGATTTAGCTTCTGGCAATTGGACGCATCCACAAACGGGTATTTTTTATGTGAATGGAACAACTCCTAATGCTTTAAGCGCTTTATCTCTTCAACCTATAATAAATAATTTGAATTTAGCCTTTTCGGGTCAATTTAGAATTTTAAAGAATTTTAAGATATATAATTCTGATGGGACATTTTTTGATTGTGTAAAGGAAATTTATAGTTTTGAAATTTTAGCTGGTCCAAGGATTATTTCAATACCAACATTTGGATGTAGTAATGGAAATTCAGAGGCTATTGTTAATGCTATCGGAATTCCACCATTGATATATAGAATAACAACCAAAAATGGTGGGCCGTTTTTGATAAATAATGGAACTAGCAATTCATTTTCAAATTTATCTCCAGGAATTTACAATTTTCAAGTAGAAGATTCTTGTGGGAATATTGTTAATGCTATAATTGAAATTACAAATTTAGCTCCAATGCAGATTACTGCGACTAGCTTTTGTAGTGGACAAAATGGAACATTTTCAGTGCCAAATTTTCCCTTTTTTACTTATGAGTGGTGGAAAGATAATGCAACAACGACCATTTTGAGTTCATCAAGTAGTTTGAATTTTACTCCTTTTACTACTCCTGCTGATTACGGCGTTTATTATGTGAGAATAACGAATACATTAAATCCAAGTTCATGTTTAAATAGAGTATTGTCTTTTACACTTTCTGACGCATTAAATAATCCACATGCAGGAAATGATAATACTATTAATTTATGTACAAATCAAAGTTTACTTAATTTACAAAGTTATTTGAGTGGAACTTTTGACACAAGTGGAGTGTGGACTGAATTAACAAATTCAGGAGGTACTTTAGTAGGAGCTAATTGGAATGCAACAAATGTAGCTTATGGTTCCTACCAGTTTTCCTATCGTGTAAATGGTTTTTGTTCTAACTATGATGAAGCAATTATAACTATTAATTTAGGACAAAAACCAATAATAACGAATTTAGATCCAACGGTTCAGTTGTGTAATGGACAAAATTTATCCATCACAGCTAATCAAAATAATTCATCTTACAGCTATCAATGGACTGGGCCTAATAGTTTTTTGTCAACTTTACCCGATTTAGAGATTTTGTCTATGCAAGTGGATCAGAGTGGTACTTATACATTAGTAATATCAAATGGATCTTGTATTTCTGATCCTTTTGAAGTTTCAGTTGTTGTTTCACCTGTACCTGAATTTTATATTAATTCTTTATGCGTAAATAATTATAAAACATTACAAGTTATTCCATTGAATGATTCTTTTAATCCATCACATGTAAATTATATTTGGACTGGACCAAATGGATTTATAAGTAATATGAATCCTATTCAAATTAACAATGAGTCTGTTGGGTTATATTCAGTTGTAGTTCAAGATGTGGCGTGTAGTACTAATGATCAAATTATGGTTACTAGTTTAGCTTGTAGTATACCTAAAGGTATTTCTCCTAATGGAGATAATTCAAATGACTATTTTGATTTAAGTGCTTTTGAAGTTGAGAATTTAAAAATTTTCAACAGATATGGTAGAGAAATTTTTTCTCAGTCTGACTATAAAAAAGAATGGTATGGTCAAGATTTTAAAGGGAATTTACTTCCTGCGGGGACCTATTATTATGTAGTGGTTTTAAAATCAGGTGAGTCTAAAACAGGTTGGGTCTATTTACAGCGATAGGTTATCTTTTAATTGAATAATAGATTAAAAGATAATTTGTTTTACACTATATTTTGTTGTTCTTTTATTTAAAGCCCATGAATTATTTGTCGTCTTCTAAATACATTTTTCGAACGCGCTTGAATAATTCACTAGAATATACAAAATCAGTAACTGCGGCATTATCGGTTTTAAATATTTGCTTGTTGGAGCCTTCCCATGCTAATAAACCATTTTTTAAGAACACGATTTTTTCTCCGATTTCCATTACCGAATTCATGTCATGAGTGTTAATAACGGTGGTAATATTATATTCTTTAGTAATTTCTTGAATTAAATTGTCAATAACAATAGCGGTTTTTGGATCTAAGCCTGAATTTGGTTCATCACAAAATAAGTATTTTGGATTATTAACAATGGCTCTAGCAATGGCAACACGTTTTTGCATTCCTCCCGAAATCTCAGAAGGCTTTTTATGATGTGCATTGATTAAATTAACGCGTTCAATTACAAAATCAACGCGCTCTTTTATTTCTTTTGGTGTTTTATTAGTAAACATTTTAAGTGGAAATCCAATGTTCTCTTCAACAGTCATGCTATCAAATAAAGCACTCCCTTGAAAAACCATCCCTATTTCTGTTCGTAAATCGCGCTTTTCATCTTTATTCATTTGACCATAAATTCTACCATCAAATGAAATATCACCACTATCAACATTGTGAATTCCTAATAAGGATTTTAAAAAAACGGTTTTTCCTGATCCACTTTGCCCTATGACTAAACTTGTTTGTCCAGCTTCAAATTTTGTAGTGATACCTTTTAGTACTTTTTGTTCACCAAAGCTTTTTTCTATATTATTGACTTCAATCATTAGCTTAACATGATTTGGGTTAAAATATAATTCATTAAAATAATTACTACAGAGGTCCAAACAAAAGACACGGTACTTGCTTTTCCTACTTCAAGCGCACCACCTTTCATGTAATAACCGTGAAAAGCAGGGATTGTTGCCAATAAAAAAGCAAATACTAAGGTTTTGATGAAAGCATAAGTAATGTGAAAGGGAATAAAGTCCTCTTGTAAACCAGTTATAAATTGTTGGCTAGTAGCAAATCCTCCATATACTCCGGCTAAATAACCTCCAAATACCCCTAAAAACATGGCAATACCAATTACAAAAGGATATAATAATAGCGCAATCATTTTAGGAAAAACCAAGTAGTTTAATGAGTTTACACCCATTACTTCTAAGGCGTCAATTTGTTCTGTTACACGCATGGTTCCTATACTTGAAGTAATAAACGAACCCATTTTACCTGCCATAATTATAGAAATAAATGTTGGTGCAAATTCTAAGATAACGGATTGTCTTGTGGCAAATCCAATTAAGTATTTAGGAATCAAAGGGTTGGTTAGATTTAGTGCAGTTTGAATAGCGACAACACCTCCTACGAAAAATGAAATAAAACAAACAATACCAAGTGAATCAATCACTAAATCGTCAATTTCTTTGAATATTAACTGTCTCATTATGCTCAACTTTACCGGACGGTTTAGTAGATCTTTGAGCATAATGAAATAGCGTCCAATTTGCGATAAATAGCGAACTAGCATCATAATTTAAAAATATCTTCAAAAATAGTGAATTAAAATGTCAATTGCTTAGAAGAAAATTTGAAAATAATCGAATATTTTTTTATTGACTAACGAAATAATTTCTCTTTCATTTTTTGCCAACGATATTTTCTAACAAATTGAGCCTGTTCAGGGGTTACTAACATTTTTTTGTTTTCACGTTTTGCCTTCCAATATCCCTTAATATAATCAATAAACAATAAAGGTTTTCCTTTTCTTAGGGCTAATTTTAAAGAAGCTATCACTGTTATAAAAAAACCATAACCTAAAGTGTAAAATGCTTCTCCTTGTTTAAATCTAGCAGATTGATTGTAACTAGCACCTGTTGGTTTTAAATGTTTAACATGTAAATGTTCATCTGTAACTATTTTCCAATTATAAAATTTACATAATAATTCATCTACTGTATCCCAGCCCATCTGTGCTTGTAGTCCTCCAATTTGCTCAAAAGCGGCTCTTCTGTAGGATTTCAAAGCACCACGTATGTGGTCTTTATCTGTAAGGCTCTCTAATACCCACTCATTGTTTTTTTCAACATAACAAAATCCACCAGCCATTCCAATATTTTCATCAGATTGAAAATGGTTGATGATGGTTTCAAAATAATGATTTGGAAAAATCAAATCGGCATCAATTTTAACAATGATATCATACTTGTCATCTAAGTGTTTTTTGCCTTCATAAAATGCTTGAATAACTTTACTTCCTGGTAAATGTATGGTGTCTGATTTTTTGTTGACTAATTCAATAAATGAATATTTTGAAGCATATTCTAAAACAATTTCAGCTGTTTTGTCAGTTGAATTATCATTAACAACAACTAATTTATTAGGTAAAATAGTTTGTTCTACTAACGATTGTAAAGTTAAAGCGATAAAAGCTTCTTCATTGTAAGCTGGAATGATAACGTAATATTTCATATTCTCAAAAGCTGATAGCTGCTGCTTATTACTTAGTTCGCTCAGCGTAAACCAAATAATATCTAGGAGTAAACCACCTTAAAAGCGGACGTAAACCGAATTTTTTTACTGGATGAGTAAACTTAACTCGGTCAACAATTTTAAAACCAGCTTTTTCTAATAACCAATCCAATTGCCAATCTTCAAATTCATGATAATGTCGGTCCCACATATCTGTTTTACTTCTATATGCAGGAGAAAACCATAAACGTAAAGGAATGGAGATTAAAACTTTATCTGCTTTTACATTTTTTAAAACGGTATAGGGATTTAATAAATGTTCAAAAATTTCAAATGCAGTGAATACTTCATAGTTTTCGTTTTGTAATGCTGTTTGGTCATTATCAACATCTTCGCCTTTAGTATTTATAACTTTGTAGTTATTATCTACCATGATTTTTGAAAAAGGATTAGGTACACCTAAATCGAAAATAGTTTCGTTAGTTTTTATATGTTTTTTTAAAAACTCTAGGGTTATATTGAAACGTTTACTAGGATATGTTTTCTCGTACATGGAACTTCCGATTTAATTTAATTTGGCAAAAGTAACTATTAACTCTAAACTACAAATTATAAACGCTAAAAAATTACATTTCATAAACGAATGCATTGATGTTCATTCCAGCTCCAACTGACGCGAAAATGATGACATCTCCTTTGTTTAATTGTTGGTTTTCAATTTTACCTTTTATTAATAAATCATACAAAGTAGGTACTGTAGCAACACTTGAGTTACCCAGTTTATGAATACTCATTGGCATTATATATTCAGGAGGGCTTTGTTTGTATATTTTAAAAAAGCGATGAATAATGGCTTCATCCATTTTTTCATTTGCTTGATGGATTAATACTTTTTTTACTTTCGTAATATCAAGTCCACTTTTGTCAAGGCAAGAAGCCATTGCTTTTGGGACATTACTAAGGGCAAATTCATATATTTTTCTTCCATACATTTTAATATAGCGAATATCTGGGTCGTGTGTTGAGTTGAATGAATTTCCAAAATATAAATAATAGGCTTCGTCATGTGAAAATGTAGCCGTTTCATGTGCTAATATACCACCAGCTTCATCTGTAAGTTCAATTATTGTGGCGCCAGCCCCATCGGAATAAATCATAGAATCTCTATCGTGTTTATCAACTACTCTTGACAACGTTTCGGCTCCTATAACTAAACATTTTTTAGCCATTCCTGCTTTAATAAATGCTTGTGCCTGAATAACTCCTTCTACCCAGCCTGGACATCCAAAAAGAATATCATAAGCCACACATTTTGGATTCTTAATTTTTAAATTATATTTTACTCTACTGGCCAAACTAGGTAATATATCTGTTTGAATAGCACCGTGTTTTACATTTCCAAAGTTGTGTGCAAAAATGATGTAATCTAATGATTCTGGATCTATATTGGCATCTTCAATAGCGCACTGAGCAGCTATGGTAGCTATGTCTGAAGTGTTTAAATCGTTAGTAACATATCTTCGTTCTTCTATTCCGGTAATCTCTAAAAATTTTTGAGCTACAATTTCATTAGATTGAGGAAAATCCGAACCGTCTTCATTTAAGAAAATGTGTTTTGCAAAATCTAAATTAGTTACTACTTCGGTGGGAATGTAGCATCCTGAACCTGTAATTTTAATACCCATTATTTAATTTTTTTGTGAATGTACTTATTTTAACGTTGAAGCAGTGTACGGAATTGTTTATTTTATGAAGAATTATATAAAATTTAAAATTATAGGCTCAAAAAAATATTATTCTAATTATAAACCTTATTTATTGAAAAAATTTTATACGCATAACGGTTGCCATATTTAAACTCATTTTTTTCATCACATCACAGTTAAGACCATCAAAATTTTCATCAATAGAAGTATATAAATGGTCTAACCAAATTTCAAAATGTTCATGAGTAAAAGGGTGTTTATCATGAATGTTTTTGTGAATTTGAAACATATTGTTGCTATAGCCACCTTTTAGAAATAAGCCTTGTTCCCAAAAGTCAGCAAGAATTTCAAAATGTTTCTCTAGATGTTGGTCTACATCTGTAGCTTTTGTAAAAAAGAAATTAATTGATTGATCTTTCAATAATCGTTCGTAAAAATTTCTCATTATTAGTAAAATGTCTTCTCTATTTTCAATATCGCGCATAGTTTTTTTTTGAATTACAAAGTTAATTAAGATTGAATTTAATTATTGTGACATTTGTCATAAAAAAACTTTAACTAGATTTTAGATTTTTAAAATTTATATCTTAAGAAAAATTTACCATTAAAAGGAGTGCCTGGAGTAAAATGAATTTCAGTGACTGAATTCATTTCATTTTGCAATCGGCTTTCTGTTGCAAATTGCGTTTCATTCCAAGTGCTGTTAAAGATGTTTTGAATCATACCACCAAGCTCAATACCATTTCCAAATTGATAAGATAAATTAAAATCGGTGATAAAATAACCTTTAGCGATTATCGTATTGTTTTCATTTGCGGGTCTATTTCCTAGATATCTGCTATTTATGGCCATGGTAAAATGGTTAGCACTTATAAAATTTAAGCCACCAACCCAAGTGACTTTAGGTGCTAATGGAATGAAGTTTTCATTTGAAGGAGCGTCTAATTTTTTAGCTAAGGTATAGGTGAAATCAGTGCTGAAATATAAGTTTTTAGTAAATTGGTAACGCAAACCAAAATCTATACCTTTTCTCTCTGTTTTACCGCCTAATTCCACTATGGCTTCATCTCCTACATAAATGAATTCCTGTCCTAAATGTAGATACCAAAAAGCCATATTTAACCAAATTTTTGAAGAAGGTTTCCAATTGGTTCCTAAATCTGTTCCAAAAGCATTTGGAATAGTTTTATTTAGACTTTGAGTTACAATTACCCTTGTGTCATTAGTATGAAATCCTTGTCCTGATTTTGAATAAATATTCAATTGTTCATTAACTTGATATAGGATATTTATTTTGGGACTAAATACTGTTTTAGAATCGGTTTGTGTTTTATATCTAGAAACCAATTCATTTTGATATTCAAATTCGAAATAGTCCAATCGGATGCTAGGATTGATTAACCATTTCCCGATATTGAAATCAGCATTTATGTAGCTAAAATAATTTGTTTCAGTAATATTACCTAATTGTAGTGGGGTTAATGTAATTTGTCTATTTAGCGTATGTGAAAGTTCTGAGTTTTTCGTTTCATCATTTCTTAATCCAACAGCATATTGTACTGTCGTTTTTAAATTATTAATATTGTATTTTTTGTTCAAAATGCTTTCAAAACCTAATGTATTCCGTTTTTCTTTTTGTTTAATTTGGTCTCCATTGATGGGGTCATTTAAAAAAAAGGTGAAATTTGAAAAGAGTTCAAAGTCATAATAGGAATAGTAAAAAGTGTTTTTAAGATTCGTTTTGTCGTCAATTTCTTTTTCATACTTGATAATGGCTCCGCTTCGTTGTGTTGTGCCTCCTTCGGTGTCATCTATTGCTCCAAATCTATCAATTAATCCTGAATCAACTGCTCGTTGTGGAATTTGACCAGAAGCATCCCATTTACTTTTAAAATGAAATAATGCTATAGAAAACCAGTTGTGATTGTCAATTTTGGAGTTGTATTTAGTAAAAAAATTAAATCGATTAAAGTTTTGCGGACTACTAAAAGGACCATCTGTTTTTTGATAATCAGAGGCTACATAAAATTGTTGTTTTTCATTATTAATCAGATTGAAAAGACCTAGTGTTCTTTTAGTGTTAAATTGACCAACTTCTAATGAAATTAGATTGTGATCCAGTGTTTTCTTAGTTTGAAAAGAAACATATCCAGCTGTTGCTAAATTTCCTTTATTACTATAATAAGGTCCTTTGTCAAAATCGATTTTTTGAACAGTTTCTGGAATTAAAAAATGTAAATCGGCATAACCTTGACCATGTGCATGAGAAACCATGTTTACGGGCATTCCGTCTACATCTAAAGCCACGTCAGTTCCGTGGTCAATGTCAAAGCCTCTAAGGAAAATTTGTTCTGCTTTTCCGCCACCTGCATGTTGACCTATAAATAATCCAGGTACTTTTCTTAATAATTCCTGAGACGAATTAACAGGGTTGGTTTTTAAATCAATTTCAGCAATTGTTTGAAAGGATTTTATGTTCTTTTGTACAATTAATTCTTCAATTGAGAAAATTTTATTTTCTAATTGAATAGATAAATACGATTGAGATTGTATCGTGATTTTTTTTTCTATATAACCCAACTTACTAATTCGTATTGTATCACCAATTTTTGTGTTTTCTAATATGAATTTTCCTTCTTCATCAGTATGAATGTGGGAGTGATTATTCAAATTATATAAGGTAGCGTTTTCTATGGGTGTATTTTTTTGTGATTTTATTTCTCCTTGAATATCTTGACTATGCAAGAATAATGAGGTGATAGTGGCTAAAACGGATAGGTAAAATTTCATTGTTTTTAAACTAAAAAGCGAAACTAAATTTAAAAGCTAACTTGTACAAGTCTTTTAACAAAAAAGGCTCTGAATATTCAGAGCCTTTCTTCGTTACTATTTGTCTTTTATTACATATATGCTTCGATTGGAGCACAAGAACAAACTAAGTTTCTATCTCCATAAGCTTCATCAATACGACGAACTGTTGGCCAGAATTTGTTTTCTGCAATGTAATCCAATGGATAAGCAGCTTGCTCTCTTGTGTAAGGGAAAACCCATTCGTTAGCTGTAAGCATTGCTAAAGTATGGGGCGCATTTCTTAAAATGTTGTTTTCTTCCTCTTTTGTTGAAGCTTCAATTTCTTTACGAATTGAAATCAGTGCATCACAAAAACGATCCAACTCAGCTAAATCTTCTGATTCAGTTGGCTCAACCATTAAAGTTCCAGCTACTGGGAAAGAAACGGTTGGAGCATGGAATCCGTAATCCATTAAACGTTTTGCGATATCCGTTACTTTGATACCTTTTTCTTCAAAAGCTCTACAATCTAAGATCATTTCGTGTGCCGCTCTTCCCATTTCTCCTGAATATAAGATTGGATAATGACCTTCGAAACGTGCTTTCATATAGTTAGCATTCAAGATGGCATATTTAGTAGCGTTTGTTAATCCTTCAGCACCCATCATTACAATGTAACCGTAAGAAATCAAACAAACTAAAGCCGAACCATAAGGAGCTGAAGAAATAGCCGTGATAGCTTGACTTCCTCCTGTTGGAATAATTGGATTAGTTGGTAAGAATGGAACTAATTTTTCGTTCACACAAATTGGTCCAACACCAGGTCCACCACCACCGTGAGGAATAGCAAAGGTTTTGTGTAAGTTTAAGTGACAAACATCAGCCCCAATAGTAGCTGGGTTTGTTAATCCCACTTGTGCATTCATGTTCGCACCGTCCATATATACTAAACCACCATTTTCGTGGATGATATTCGTGATTTCAATAATAGCACTTTCAAAAACGCCGTGAGTTGATGGATATGTTACCATTAAGGCAGATAAGTTATCTTTATGTTGGATCGCTTTTGCTCTTAAATCTTCTACATCGATGTTTCCATTTTCCATGGTTTTCGTAACGATGATTTCCATTCCTGCCATAGCTGCAGAAGCTGGATTGGTTCCGTGAGCAGAAGCTGGTATCAAACATACATTTCTGTGATGATCGCCTCTTGATTGGTGATAAGCTCTAATCGCCATTAAACCAGCGTATTCTCCTTGTGCACCTGAGTTTGGTTGAAGTGTTGTCCCTTGGAAACCAGTTATAATATTTAATTGCTCTTCTAATTTTTTAAGCATGATTTGGTATCCTTCAGCTTGTTCAATAGGAGCAAATGGGTGAATACTGTTCCAATTTGCCATTGATAAAGGTAGCATTTCAGCTGCAGCATTCAATTTCATAGTACATGAACCTAAAGAAATCATAGAATGATTTAATGATAAATCTTTACGCTCTAATTTTTTGATATATCGCATTAATTGCGATTCAGAATGATGGTTGTTGAAAACTTCATGTTGTAAGAAAGTTGATTTTCTCACTAAGTTTTCAGGAACCATTACTTCATTTGCTAATTGATTCACTTTAAAAGTTTCTTTTCCAGTAGCTTCAGCGAAAATGGCAATGATTTGGTTAATGTCATTAACTGAAGTCGTTTCGTTAAATGAAATCGAAATCGTTTCTGCATCTGGATAGAAGAAATTTACTTCGTGTTTTTCAGCAATTGCTTTAACTTTATTCGCATCGGCTTTAACTAAAATTGTATCGAAGAAAGCTGAATTCGTTTGGTAAACACCCAATTTATTTAAAGCATCAGCAGTGGTAACCGCAGAAGCGTGTACTTTATTAGCAATATATTTCAATCCTTTTGGACCATGATATACAGCGTACATTCCAGCCATAACCGCCAATAAAACTTGAGCGGTACAGATGTTTGAAGTTGCTTTTTCACGTTTGATGTGTTGTTCACGAGTTCCTAATGCCATACGTAAAGCGCGGTTTCCGTTAGCATCGATAGAAACACCGATGATTCTTCCGGGCATTGAACGTTTGTATTCTTCTTTCGTTGCGAAATATCCTGCGTGAGGACCGCCATAACCCATTGGAATACCAAAACGTTGCGTAGTACCTACAACAACTGCAGCTCCCATTTCACCTGGAGATGTTAATTTAGCTAACGATAGAATATCAGCAGCAACTGCTACTTTAATTTCGTTTTCAGCAGCTTTTGCGATAAATCCAGCATAGTCATAAACTTGACCGTATTTTCCAGGATATTGTAAAATTGCTCCGAAATATTCAGTTGAAAAATCAAAAGTTTCGTGGTTGCCTACTACTAATTCAATTTTTAATGGAGTAGCACGTGTTTGTAATACAGATAAGGTTTGAGGTAAAATTTCTTCAGAAACAAAGAATTTGTTTATATTGTTTTTCTTTTGTTCTCTTGTTCTCACATCAAATAATAAAGCCATGGCTTCTGCAGCAGCTGTTCCTTCGTCTAAAAGTGATGCATTAGCAATTTCCATTCCGGTTAATTCAATAACCATTGTTTGAAAATTTAAAATGGCTTCTAAGCGGCCTTGTGCAATTTCTGCTTGGTAAGGTGTGTAAGCTGTATACCAGCCTGGGTTTTCAAAAATATTTCTTTGGATAACTGCTGGTACAATCGTTGGATGATAGCCTAAACCAATATATGATTTGAAAACTTTATTTTTTTTACCTAATTCCTGAATGTGAGTTAAGTATTCAAATTCGGTCATGGGTGCAGCTAAATCCAATTCTTTTTTCAAACGAATATCGTTTGGAATGGTTTCATAAATTAATTGGTCTAAAGAGTCTACACCAATAGTTTGTAACATGTGATTTAAATCCGTTTCACGCGGACCTAAATGTCTCAAAGCAAATGCATCTGTTCTCATTTTCTAAATAAAATAGCTATAGAAAGTTGTGTTTTATAAATATGGATTGGGACACCCCAATTGCGAAACAAATGTAATTATTAATCTTGTAATAATCTGCTTTTAAATTTGGATTTTTTGTGATTTTTTCAACTAATTAGACTAGTTATTAACAGATTGATTAATTTTGTTTAATGCTTTATTTGAAAAAAACATTAGACTTTTACATTAATAGTAGTATGCATGTTAGTTTATCTGCACTTGCATTAACTGCAATGACGGTTCGATTTTATGCTATATCGGATTCTTTTTATTGTTTATTATTTGTGTTTTGTAGTACGTTAGTGGGGTATAATTTTGTGAAATATGATGCGTTAGCTAGGACACAACAAAACAAATGGCGCATTGAATTGAAATTTATTGTACTCTTAAGTCTATTTGCTTTTTTAGTTTGTTTGTATTTGTTTTTTCAGTTTCATTGGTATGTTCAATTGTTTGTTGTTTTTCCAATGTTTTTGACCTTACTATATACGTTGCCTTTTTTCCCAAATAAAAGCAATGCTAGAAACTGGAAAGGTGTAAAGATTTATATTGTAAGTTTTTGTTGGGTATTAATGACCGTTTTCTTTCCTCTTGTTTTTGGACGAATTGCGTTCGATAGTTCTGTGTTTTGGTTGTCTATTCAGCGTTTTATTTTGATTTTTGTATTGGTGTTAATCTTTGAAATAATAGACGTTACAAAGGATGACCCGCACTTGCAAACGGTTCCACAAATGATAGGGGTTGAAAAAACCAAAAAATTAGGTTATTTGTTATTGAGCATATTGGTGCTCATAGATGTTCTTCAACCTCAAATACACTGGATTGCATTGAGTTTTAAAATACTTATTTCAGTAACCATAACTTTTTTTCTTTACTATTCTAAAGAGACAAAATCTAGGTATTATTCAAGTTTTTGGGTAGAAGGAATTCCTATTTTTTGGTGGTTGTTATTTTTAGTTTTAATGGAAAATTAAAGTTTTAAAAGTTAAATTATGATTTTTACATTTCGGGCAAAAAATTGGTTTTTCTTGCTCGAAATTCCCTCCGCAAGTACATTTTTTAGAAAATGTTGAATTTCGATTAAAACTTTCAAATTTACCACATGTTTGACATTGATAACCATCTGAAAATCTTGAATATGAATTTACATTTTCTGAGTAAAAACATGTTAAACACTTTAAAAGTCCATAACTTACCATTTTAGAAAAATATAGTATTTTATTTTTTTTATCTTCTCCTTCTTTTTCGTAGTAATTGTTTACTTTTGCATTATAAGGAGTTGGGTACCATCCTAATTTTTCTTCAATTAATGATCTGTATTTAGTTTTGATCTCTTGGGGAGTAAAACAAATATAATCTTTAGCTTTTTGTTTTGTTGTATCATCTAATTGATTCAAATAATCCACTCTTTGCTCAGGTTTAATAACTGTTTTTTCATCAGCTTTTTTGAGATACCATTTTTCAGAAAGATTGGTCCAAATAACATACTCTAGTTCGAATGTTTCTGCAAAATCTATGATTTTATTTTTAAAAAGGAAATTTTCGGGATAAAATTTATTGTTTTTTTTGTCAAAATAACCAATGCTAGATTCAGGGCAACCTTCTCTGTCAGCTAAATTTCCTATAGCATCTCTTAAGATGTGGAAAGATGAAAAGCTAAAAAAAGTTTTGTTTAGTGTGCCATTTTCTGTAATTACTAAAGTTAATCTTCCATCTTTGGAAATTCTAGCAAACTCTAAAGGTAAAACAGGACCTTGATGTAGCCAACCAATTTCAGTTACATAATTTAGTGATTGCGGATTCCAAATTAAGGAACCCCAACCAATGATTGCAGGTAGTTTCATGTTAAGATTTTTTACAAATGTGATTAAATTTTGATTTGAAATTTTCTCTTAGTTCAATAGCCTCTGTACCGCAAAATTTTTGATTATTAATTATTGAATTTTTGTAGTCTTTAATTGCTATATTTAAATCTCTCTGGAAGTTTTCTCTATGAATTATTTTTTCACCACCATTTTCTATATAAGCTAATCCAGTTTTTTCTTTGTCTTTACAAATTTGCCGAAGTTCTTGACTATCAAAACCAGCATCAGCATTTAGAAAGAGACCATCAGTAGGAATCTCAGCCAAAGAAAGCCAATCAAGCATATGGTC
>NZ_JAGKWP010000043.1 GCF_021151785.1 Flavobacterium sp. | reverse complement strand
TTTTTATATATCCTATAAGTTATTCTTTGGGTAAAGAATTTAAATTAAATTCTTATTATTCTAAGGAAGAATTACTAACAAAATCTATAATTATTTCTAACGCCGCTTTTTTTATCAATAATCCAAACTATAATACCGATTGTACAACAACAGAATTTGATTCTGACGGTAAACAGCATGTGAAATTCTGTGATTCTATTGAGGTTTTCGGTAAAAAAATTAAATACAGTTCGTTAATTAATTCAAGAACAGAAGATGTTTTTCAAAAGTATAATTATGGAGAAGCTTACAGAACAACTTTGACGGATTCGTTGGATACAGTAATTAAAATTGCATTAATAAATAATGATAAGGTTAAAATCAAAAAGATAATGTCAGATTATCTAAGACTAGTTAGTGAGTTGAAGTTAAAAACAAATCTTACCGTGACTAATTGGTTTAAGTTGGTTTATGATTACCCTAATTTTGTTAATTATCAATTGGTGAAACCTTATTTTAAATTATCAGAAATGAGTTTTAGAAATAATTATGAGGAAATAGACACTACTAATTATAACTCTAAATTTTACGTTCAGCATAATCTATTAGTCCAAAATTTTAGAAAATTAAATTATGATTTTGTAAGTAAAAATGATTTTTATGATATTTTAACAGCGATTATTTTTTTGACTTCCATTATTTCAAGCTTGATTTTTAGTTATAGATTAACTAATTTAAAAAGTTGGATGACTACTTTTATAGTGACAGGATTGTTAGAGATTTTGTTTTTAATGATTGCTGTTCCATTAAATTCATTGAACTTATTTTTAGGATTAAATGGTCTACTACTAATTATAAATTTGCTTCATTTTTCTTTTATTATGAAAAAAAAGAAGCAAAAAGGGTTGACAAAATACAGTTTGAATTATTTTATTTGGTCAATAGTTGTATTTTTACCTTTAATTTATGCTTTTTGTTATAACCAGTTACACATTTATAGCATGAATATCTCTGATGAATTTGATAGTATATTTTATTTTATGGAAGATAATTTTTTTGAATTTTCTATCATAAATGTTATTTTTTTAATGACAACTATACTAGTATTGACTAAAACATTATATAACTGGAAAGGAATACCAGAAGAATAGCCTATGTTAATTACTATAACCAATAAAATTTTAACAGCCACCATCAATACTGTTGGGGCAGAACTTGTTAAGCTAGAAAAAAACCATATCAATTATATTTGGGAAGTAGATGAAAATTATTGGAATAAAACTTCTCCCATTTTATTTCCTATAGTTGGAAGATTAAAGGAAGATAGCTATACCTTAAATGGGAAAGCCTATACCTTACCTCGACATGGATTTGCTAGAAATTATGAATTTAAATATGATGTAAAAGCAGAGCATCAAGTCATTTTTGAATTAGAATCAAATGCGGAAACGAAATATAATTTTCCTTTCGACTTTAAGTTGTTCTTAGCTTACACTTTAATCGATAGCGAACTGATTATTGAGTATTTTGTTCGAAATTTATCTGAAGAAACCCTGCCGTTCTCAATAGGAGCGCATCCTGCTTTTGCAATTGAAGGCGATTTGTCTGATTATAGTTTACAATTTAATAAACCTGATGTTTTAATTACGCATCATCTTGAGAATGAAAATTTTAATTTTGAAACATCTGTGGTAGAAAGTCATTCAGGAAAATTGGATTTAAAATACGACTTATTTAAAAGCGATGCCTTAGTCTTTAAATCGTTAGAATCTGATGAGGTAATCTTGCAACATTTAGATGTACCCGTTTTAAAAGTAATCTACGAATATTTTCCGTATTTAGGAATTTGGACGAAACCAAATGCTCCATTTCTTTGTATTGAGCCGTGGTGTGGTGTTGCCGATAATACGATTCATGATGGAAATATTCTAGAAAAAGAAGGTATTAATTTATTGCCTCCTAATGAGGATTTTTTACGAGCTATTCGAATAGAAATTTTAAAATAATAAAAACTCCGACTTTGAGTCGGAGTTTTTATTTCTATATGCTATGTCAATCGGTAATTTTTGTCAATCTGAACTTGTTTCAGATTCTAAATTACAATTTCTATTCACTCATTTTCTGTAAAATATTCTTATTTACAAGAATAATTTTTTTGCCGGTTAGCTCAATAATTCCTTCTTTATTGAATTCAGATAATAAACGAATACAACTTTCTGTGGCAGTACCAATCATTCCAGCTATTTCTTCCCTAGATAATTGGATTCTTAAACTCCCATCATCTTGTATTCCATATTCCTTTTCTAATTGTAATAACGTATGAGCTAATCGTTGTTTAACTGTTTTTTGAGCCATATCAACCATGTGGTCATCAGCTTCTCTTAAATCTCCACAAATTGTTTTCATCATGTTCAATGAAAATTGATTATTCTCATTGAAAAATTTTAAAACCTCATTTTTTGGAATAAAACAAACTTGCATGTCTTCAATAGCAACAGCACTCAAATTAGCAGCTTCTTCACTAATCAAAGATCGCTGACCTAATAGTTCTCCTTTTTTTACGAGTTTAACAATTTGGTCTTTGCCATTGGCACTTAATTTCGACATTTTAGCCACACCATCTTTAACGCAATAAATGCCATTGAGTGTTTCCCCTTCTTCAAATAAAGGTTCCCCTTTTTTAACGGTGTAAGACGTTTTACAGTCAGCCATTCTCAAAAGCTCTTCTTTATTTAATGCTTTTAACGAACTTAACTCTCTAACGATACATTGTTCACATTTACCACTCATAGGATACTTTTATCTTTTGCAAAATTAATTATTTCTTTAAATGTAACTCCCCTTTCTATGAAAAAAAACAGTATTTTTATTATAAAGTATAAAGATACATATCGTATGACAAATATCATATTTTATTTTTTCTGAGAATGTGACCTTTGTTACAGGTAAAAAATGAGCATTAAAATGGACGATAAAAATTGTTTTCACTGTGGTAAAGAGTTTATGCCAAGTGAAAAAATAGCCTATGATGACAAGTCTTTTTGTTGTGTGGGTTGTAAAACGGTATATGAAATTTTTAGTCAAAATGACTTAACATGCTATTATGACTATGCGACTTCACCTGGAGCAACACCACCAGAAATTAATGGTAAATATGAATTTTTAGACGATGAAAAAATTAGTTCAAAACTATTGGAATTTGAAGAAACTACAACACATATTGTTTCATTGTACATACCTCATATTCATTGTAGCTCGTGTATTTGGATTTTGGAAAATCTCCAAAAGCTTCAAGAAGGTATAATTGCATCGCAAGTAAATTTTACTCAGAAAAAAGTCCGTATAACTTATCAGCCGGAACAAACTAATTTAAAAGAAATTGTTTACTTATTAGCTTCTATAGGTTATGAGCCTTACATTAGTTTAGAAAACTATGAAACAGGATCAAATAACATTGATAGAACGTTAATCTATAAGTTAGGTGTAGCTTTCTTTTGTTTTGGAAATATTATGTTATTATCTTTTCCAGAATATTTTGAAGTTGATGAATTTTGGATTGAAAAATATAAACCTTTTTTCCGTTGGTTAATTTTCTTTTTATCCCTACCTTCTTTTCTTTATTCAGCAAGTGGTTATTACGTTTCAGCCTATAAAAGTATTCGTTCAAGCGTATTAAATATTGATATTCCTATAGCACTTGGTATCATTGTAATGTTTATACGAAGTACAGTAGACATCGTATTTGATTACGGTCAAGGTTTTTTTGATAGTCTAACAGGATTGGTTTTTTTCATGTTGTTAGGTAAGTTGTTTCAACAAAAAACGTATGATTTTTTATCTTTTGAACGTGATTATAAATCGTATTTCCCTATTGCGGTGACCAAAATACTTTCAGATGGTTCAGAAGTTCCGTGTCAAGTTTATGATATTGAGAAAGGAGACCGATTGTTAATCCGCAATCAAGAGCTCATTCCTGTTGATGGAATTCTTATTTCGCCTAAAACATCTCTAGATTATAGTTTTGTTACTGGGGAAGCGGATCCAATTGAAAAAAAGTCGGGAGATAAAGTATTTGCTGGAGGAAAACAAATAGGAGGAGTAATTGAAATGGAAGTGTTGTTTTCTGTCTCACAAAGTTATTTAACTCAATTATGGAGTAATGATGTGTTTCAAAAGAAAATTGATCAAAAACATAAATCCATAACAGATAAAGTAAGTCAGTATTTCACCCCCGCACTATTGTTATTGGCATTTGGAGCTTTACTTTTTTGGCTATTCATTGATACTTATATAGCATTTAATGTTTTTACAGCTGTTTTAATTGTGGCTTGTCCTTGCGCATTGGCATTAACAGCGCCATTTACACTTGGTAATGTATTGCGAATTATGGGTAACAACAAAATGTATTTGAAAAATTCGTTAGTTGTTGAGCAATTAGCTAAAGTAGATACGGTAGTTTTTGATAAAACAGGAACAATTACATCTGCAAATAAGATGCAAATAGAATTTGTTGGTACTCCTTTAACTTCAGAAGAGGAACAATGTGTTAAAAACTGTATTAGAAATTCAAACCACCCTTTAAGTAGAAAGTTATATGATTATTTACCAAATACTGAAAAACAGAACTTAACAGAGTTTGAAGAAATCATTGGTAAAGGAATTATAGCAACAATTCAAAATCATAAAATTGAAATTGGTTCCGATGCTTTGATGGGAGCAACTTTAATTGAAGATAATTTAAAACAGACCAAGGTTAATATTAAAATCGATGACCATTATAAAGGGTATTATTTGTTTAATCATCAATATAGAGAAGGTTTAGAACAATTATTTAAAGAATTGACCAAAAATCATTATCAAGTAAAAGTATTGAGTGGAGATAATGATGGAGAGAAAGCTTATCTACAAACTATTTTGCCCGAAAATACGGAGCTTATTTTTAATCAAAAACCAGAACAAAAGTTAGCCTATATTGAAAAATTACAGCAAGAAGGAAAAAATGTAATGATGATTGGGGATGGACTCAACGATGCGGGTGCTTTAGCTCAAAGTAATGTTGGTATTGCTATTTCTGAAAATGTAAATGTATTTTCGCCTGCTTGTGATGGTATTATGGATTCTTTGGAGTTTTCAAAACTTTTCTTATATTTACGATATGCAAAAGACTCAATGAAAACGATTTATATGAGTTTTGGTCTTTCGCTTTTGTATAATGCAATCGGATTAACTTTTGCATTAGCTGGAAAATTGTCCCCACTATTTGCCGCAATTATAATGCCTATGAGTGCCATCACAATTGTAAGTTTTGTTACAATTATGAGCAAGTTTTATGGTCGTAAAATCAATAAAAATTAACCATTTTTAACAAAAATTAAAGAGTATGACAAAAGTCATATTTATCCTGATAGAGTAAGTCTAACTTTGTTTAAAATTTAAGGTATGAGTGTTATTTATTTTCTAATTTCAGTAAGTATTGTCATTGCAATAGCTTTCTTAATCATCTTCATTTTAGCAGTGAAAAACGGTCAATACGACGATGACTACACCCCATCGGTACGTATGTTATTTGACGACGAAGTGAAAAATAATTCTAATAAAAACAAAAACTAAATATTAACTAACTATGGAAGTACAACAATTTCGTTATGACAATAAGATAGTTCGTAACTTTATCTATGCTTCATTACTTTTCGGAGTAGTGGGTATGTTGGTGGGTCTTATTGTTGCTTTATTTTACTTATTTCCTAATTTGACTGATGGTATCCCTTGGTTAAGTTACGGTAGATTAAGACCATTGCATACTAATGCAGTAATTTTTGCATTTGTTGGGAATGCAGTGTTTGCTGGAGTTTATTACTCTTTGCAACGTTTATTAAAAGCGAGAATGTTCAGTGATTTTTTAAGTCAGGTGAACTTCTGGGGTTGGCAGTTAATCATTGTAGGAGCAGCCATTTCCTTACCATTAGGTATTACTACATCAAAAGAATATGCCGAATTAGAATGGCCGTTTGATATTGCCATTGCTCTAGTATGGGTAGCTTTTGGTATCAACATGATTGGTACAATTATTAAAAGAAGAGAACGTCATATTTATGTAGCGGTTTGGTTTTACATTGCAACATTTGTAGCAGTGGCTTTATTGCACATTGTAAACAGTTTAGAAATTCCAGTATCTTTAACAAAAAGTTATTCTGCTTATGCAGGTGTTCAAGATGCCTTAGTACAATGGTGGTACGGACACAATGCGGTAGCGTTCTTCTTAACTACTCCTTTCTTAGGATTAATGTATTATTATTTACCAAAAGCAGCAAACCGTCCAGTTTACTCTTATAGATTGTCAATTATTCACTTTTGGTCTTTAATTTTCTTATATATCTGGGCTGGACCTCACCACTTATTGTATTCTACATTACCTGATTGGGCTCAAAATTTAGGAGTTGTGTTTTCTGTAATGTTAATTGCTCCATCTTGGGGTGGTATGATTAATGGATTATTAACGTTAAGAGGTGTTTGGGATAAAGTAAGAACAGATGCTATTTTAAAATTCTTTGTAGTAGGTATTACAGGTTATGGAATGGCAACTTTTGAAGGTCCTATGTTATCATTGAAAAATGTTAATGCTATTGCTCACTTTACAGATTGGGTTGTAGCTCACGTTCACGTAGGTGCTTTAGCTTGGAACGGATTCATGACATTTGGTATGATTTATTGGATTATTCCTAGAATAACAAAAACACAATTATTCTCTCAAAAATTAGCTAATTTCCACTTCTGGATTGGTACGTTAGGTATTGTATTGTATGCTTTACCAATGTATGTAGCTGGGTTTACTCAAGCAGAAATGTGGAAACAATTTAATGAAGATGGGACTTTAGTATATCCTCAATTCATGGAAACTGTAACACAAATTTTACCAATGTATGCTATGCGAGCTGTAGGTGGAGTATTGTATTTAACAGGGGTTTTAGTTGGGGTTTACAATATCATTAAAACGGTTTCTGTTGGATCTAAAGTAGAAGATGAATTAGCAGAAGCACCCGCTTTAGTTACAATTTCTAAGCATAGATTACGTAATGAGAAATGGCACTCTTGGTTAGAAAGAAAACCAGTTCAATTTATTGTATTAACTACTATTGCAGTTGCTATTGGAGGTATTATTCAGATTGTACCTATGTTAATTGTAAAGTCAAACATTCCAACTATTTCAAGTGTAAAACCATATACTCCACTTGAATTAGAAGGTAGAGATATATATATTAGAGAAGGTTGTAATAACTGTCACTCGCAATTAGTTCGACCTTTCCGTTCTGAAGTTAAACGTTATGGAGAATACTCAAAATCAGGAGAATATGTTTATGATCATCCGTTCTTATGGGGTTCAAAACGTACAGGTCCAGATTTAATGAGAGTAGGAGGAAAATACAATCACAATTGGCATTTTAACCACATGTGGAGCCCTCAAGCAACTTCAACAGGTTCAATTATGCCAGCGTATAAGTGGTTGTTTGATAACAAAGCTATGAACCATGATGATGTTCAAAAGAAAATGGCTGTAATGGCTAAATTGGGAGTTCCTTATTCACAACAAGACATTGATGGTGCTTTGGCTAGTATTGATAAACAATCTGCTGAAATCGAAGAAGGATTAAAAGGTGATCCTAAATTTGTAAAAGCTTATGAAGCAAGTAAAGAAAAAGCGAAATTAACTGGGGAGAAATTCGTTCCTATGAAAGATAGAGAAATTGTAGCGTTAATTGCTTACTTACAACGTTTAGGAACTGATATTAAAGTAAAAAAATAAGTAGTATGTTAAAGTTCGTAAAACATAATTTTGATGGGATGAATGGGGTAGATATTTTCCCCATCATCTCTCTAGTACTCTTCATTACCATTTTTATAGGTTATACTATTTATGCGTTAACTTACAGTAAAGAAAGAGTAAAAGAAATGAGCGAATTACCTTTTAACGATTAAAAATTAATACAATGAGAAAATTAATCCCAGTATATGTTAGAATCCCTTTACTTTACGCTTTAATGTTTGGAGTATTGGAGTATTTTATTGACTCAGGAGATCGACCTGCATTGGTAAAATATCCTGTAGTAGCTTTGTTTCACGTGGTGTTTATCTTTTTATTGATTGCCATTGAGGTGGTTTTAAATTCAGTGGATAAAGTAACATATCAGTTATTATCTGAGGAAGAAAAAGCTAAATTAGAGGCGGATAAAAATAAACCATTAGCTCAGCAAGAAGCCTTTAAAAATTGGATGCGTAAATTAACTGCATCACGTTCTATTAACGAAGAAAAAGATATGTTATTAGACCATGATTATGATGGTATTAAAGAATTAGATAATGTATTGCCTCCTTGGTGGGTAGGGTTGTTTTATGCAACAGTTATTTTCGCGTTAGTTTATCTTGTTCGTTTCCATATCATGGGGGACTATAATCAAGATGAAGAATTTGTAACAGAAATGAAAATTGCTGATGCAAAAGTCGAAGAGTATAAAAAAACAGCTCCAGATTTAATGGATAAAGAAAAAGTAACGCTTTTAACTGATGCAAGTGCAATTGCTGCTGGTAAGACATTATTTGATGCAAATTGTGTAGCATGTCATAGACCTGATGGTGGTGGAGCAATTGGTCCTAACTTAACAGATAAATTCTGGATAAATGGAGGTGGAATTAAAAATGTTTTCAATACCATTATGGAAGGTGGTCGCCCTGGAAAAGGAATGGTGCCTTGGAAAGAATCGATCAAACCTTCTGATATCCAAAAAATAGCTAGTTATGTGTTGTCTTTACAAGGAACTAATCCTAAAGATCCAAAACCAACAGAACCTGAAGCTAAAGAATGGAAAGAAGATGGTGCTGCCGCTCCTGCGACTGAAACACCAGCAACAGTTGCCGTAGATTCTACAGCAAAAAAATAAAAAAATAAAAAGGTTTTGGTAGCTTTACCAAAACCTTTTTTAAACCAAAACAACTGAATTATTTTTGGTTTAAAATTTAAAATAGAATTATTATGTCAAATTTACCCGACGAAAGTTTTAGAGATACCATTGCAACTATCAGCAAAGAAGGAAAGCGAAATTTTATTTTTCCTAAAAAGCCCGTTGGAAAATTCTACGACAAAAGAAAGTTAGTTAGCTATGTGTTATTAATTTTTTTAATTGCAAGTCCTTTTATAAAAATTAATGGTAACCAGTTTTTACTTTTTAATGTATTAGAAAGAAGATTTAACATCTTCGGATTTCCATTTTGGCCACAGGATTTTTACCTTTTCGTTGTAATGATGATTGCTAGTGTAGTAGGTTTAACCTTATTTACAGTTGCATTCGGTCGCATATTTTGCGGATGGTTTTGTCCACAAACTATTTTCATGGAAATGGTTTTTCGAAGAATTGAATATTGGATTGATGGTGATAGAGGTGCTCAAATTAAGTTAAATAATCAAGAGTGGGATGCAGAAAAAATCAGGAAGAGAGCTCTAAAGTGGTTTCTTTTCTTTTTAATTTCATTTGGTATTGCTAATGTTTTTTTAGCTTATTTAATAGGAAGTGATACCTTGATTCAGATGGTCGAAGAAGGTCCTGTCAATAATCTAAGTACTTTGATTGCGTTGTTAATTTTTACAGGTGTTTTCTACTTTGTATTTACTTGGTTCAGAGAGCAAGTTTGTATTATTGCTTGTCCATATGGTAGATTACAAGGTGTATTATTAGATAATAAAACAATTGTAGTTGCTTATGACCATGTAAGAGGGGAAGGGGAAAAAGGAAGAGCTAAATTTAAAAAGAATGAGGACCGTCAAAGTGCTGGTTTTGGAGATTGTATAGATTGTCATCAATGTGTAAATGTTTGTCCAACAGCTATTGATATTCGTAATGGTACACAATTAGAGTGTGTCAATTGTACAGCTTGTATTGATGAATGTGATAACATGATGGAAAAAGTAGGATTACCTAAAGGTTTAATCCGATATGCTAGTGAAGATGAAATCGTTAAGAAAGAAAAATTCAAATTAACTACGCGAATGAAAGGATATATTGCTGTTTTAAGTATTCTTTTAATCGTTATGTTTTCCATGATTCTTTTACGTACGGATGTTGATACAACCATTCTGAGATTACCAGGTCAATTGTATGAAGAAAAAGGTAAAAATATAAGTAATGTTTACACATTTAAAGTCATTAACAAGTCAACACAAGCATTGGAGCATATTACATTTAAAGTCGTAAATCCAAAACAAGGGAAGTTAAAGTTAGTGGGTAATCAAGAAATTCATGTGAAAAAAGCCGATTTAGCCCAAGGAACTTTATTTGTAGAAATTCCTGCTGCTTTATTAGAAAGCGATAATACAAAAATTAATATTGAAGTACGTCAAGGTAATAAAGTGATTGAAACAGTTACAACCAATTTCTTAGGACCTAGAGCCTTCAATTAAAACTAACCAAAAAAACAAGAACATGAAATTTAACTGGGGAACAGGAGTAGTAGTAGGCTTTGCTGGATTTATAGGCTTCATATTATTCTTCATCATTAAACTACAAACTAATCCAGCTTATGATCACGAATTAGTGGCAGAAGATTATTATAAACAAGAACGTAATGTTCAAGATAATATTGAAAAACAAAACAATTCTAATGAGTTAAAAGAAAAGTTAACAGTTACTAAATCGTCAGAAGGTATCATCATAACTTTTCCACCTCATTTTGATTTTAAAGGAATAAACGGGACTATTTCCCTATATAGACCGTCCAGCCAGAAGTTGGATTTTGACACAAAGATATCTTTATCAAGTCCAATAATGCTCATACCTAAAAACAAACTGACTGGCGGTCTTTGGGAAATTTCAATTGATTGGAAGTACGAAGGTAAAAATTATTTGAATAAAGAAACGGTTTATTTTTAATAAGGAAATAAAATTTGAAGTGAAGAGATGTAATAAACAAGATTTATTATTTATCTTCACTTTTTTATAATATGTTATATTCAGCTTTAATTTTTGGATTAATTAGTAGTTTACATTGTGTTGGAATGTGTGGTCCCATTGCCATGATGATTCCATTAGACCGAAATAATCCTTCTAAAAAAGTCATCCAAATCATGGCCTATCAAATAGGTAGGCTCTCAGCTTACGCTGTTTTAGGTTTGGTCTTTGGTCTTTTAGGTAGAGGTTTCTTTATGGCTGGTTTACAACAACAATTATCTATTTTCGTTGGTGTAATGATGATACTTTTAGCTGTGGTTCCAGAGAATAAATTAGCTCAATATAATTTTTCAAAACCAGTATATCATCTCATTTCAAAGGTTAAGCAACAATTAGGTAAACAATTAAAAAATAAAAGTTTAAAATCGCTATATCTAATTGGTTTATTTAACGGTTTTTTACCTTGTGGAATGGTTTATGCTGCATTGTTTGGTGCTATTGCCATGAATAATCTAAGTTTAAGTATTGCTTATATGGCTTTGTTTGGTCTTGGTACTATCCCTTTAATGGTAACAGTACAGCATTTAGTTCAGTTTTCCCAACTTAAATTTAAATCTCAAATACAGAAGATGATTCCGGTAATCATGGTTGTAATTGGTATCTTGTTTATAGTTAGAGGATTAGGCTTAGATATACCTTATTTATCACCAAGTTTACTCGATTTGCACGTACAAGCCAAAGCAAATTGTCATTAGTATTTATTGCTATAAATAAAAAATGATTGAAAGATTTGTGTTATAACCTACGCATCTTTCAATCATTTTTCAGTTATGAATTTCTTTTAAATAGTCATTGAAAACAATTCTGTATCAGGTACTTTTCGCATCAATCTCAAATCAAAAGCCATGCATATGTTTCTTACAAAAGCTTTTCCTTTTTCTGTAACTTGTAAAGATGTATCGTTTAAATAAATTAAATCGTCTTGTTCCATTTCTTTTACGTGTTCCAATACGTCATTAATTTCTTCAAAATAAGTTTCAGCAGTGGTCCATGAAGTCTCAAAATGACACATTAAATTAAGAATGTGTTTTCTGATGATTAAATCTTCTTCGCTTAAATGATGGCCCCTAAAAACGGGAAGTTCTTTAGATTCTATACGGGCATAATAGGCCTCAAGTGTTTTTTCATTTTGAGCAAAACTACTCCAACTATCACTAATAGAAGAAACACCTAATCCAATCATTAAATCAGTTTTTGAAGCGGTGTATCCCATAAAATTTCGATGTAATGTTTTGTTTTTGAAAGACGTAAACATGGAATCACTGACTAATGCAAAATGATCCATTCCAATTTCATGATAGCCGTTTTCTAATAATAATTTTTTTCCTTCTTCATATAAAGCTCTTTTTTCCTCATCTTTAGGTAAATCTTCATCATGAAAACCACGTTGCCCATTTCCTTTGATCCAAGGTACATGCGCATAGCTGTAAAATGAAATGCGATCAGGTAAAAGTGATTTGGTTTTTAAAATAGTATCTTTTACATCTTCTAATGTTTGAAAGGGTAGACCAAAAATTAAATCATGACCAATAGATGTATAACCTATTTCTTTTGCCCAAAAAGTTACCTTTGCTACATTATGGAATGGTTGAACCCTGTGTATAGCCTCTTGAACTTTTACACTATAATCTTGCACACCAAAAGAAACCCGTCTGAAACCTAAATCGAATAAAGTTTGCAAATGTTCTTTGGTGGTATTATTTGGATGTCCTTCAAAACTAAATTCATAATCTGAAGCTAAATCGGCCATTTCAAAAATAGCATTAATTAAAGAACTTAAGTTTTTAGAGGAAAAAAAGGTGGGCGTTCCTCCTCCTAAATGAATTTCTTTAATAATAGGTCGGTTCGCAAATAACTTACAATACATTTTCCATTCTTGTAGTAAGGCTGAAATATAAGGCTCTTCTACTTCATGACGTTTAGTAATACGCTTGTTACATCCACAAAAAGTGCACAAACTTTCGCAAAAAGGTAAATGTATGTATAAGCTAATTCCTTCTGAATTATTGGTAGCTTTGAAAGTCTGTTGTACTTCGTGTTTCCATTTTTCTAAATTAAACTTTTCCTCTTCCCAATAAGGCACTGTAGGATAACTTGTGTATCTCGGACCAGGAACATTATATTTTTGAATTAACGACGCTTTCATACCTAAATTTTCAACAAATGTAGCAGTGTAGTGATATTAAAAAAATGATAATTGTCATAAAGGCTTTAGGAAAGATACTTAAGATTAATTCTAATTGTGCATTTACAATAGATTATAGCATGGTATTTATAAATCTTTTCAATCTTTTTAGATTGATTTATGTCATCATTGGATAGTATATTTGCAGAAAAAGAATAAATTATGTTACAATTGATGAAGGAGCGATATACGACAAAAAAGTATGATGCCTCAAAGAAAATAAATTTTAATATTATAGAAGAATTAAAGCAAATTTTACATTTAGCACCTTCTTCTATTAATAGTCAACCATGGAAGTTTCATTTTGTTTCAGATGAAAAGATTAAAAATGAATTAGCAAAGGTTTCTTATTTCAACGCGGAAAAGATCATAAATTGTGATACAGTTGTTGTTTTTAATGTTTACAATGATATTACTCTATTTGAAGAACAAATAAAAAAGCATTTGCCAGAAGGAGCTGTTAATTATTATTTAACCTATATAAAACCTTTGCCAGAAGCAGAAATTAAAGCTTGGATGAGTAAGCAAGTGTATTTGGCATTAGGAGTTTTTCTTACCGCTTGTGCACAACTGCAAATAGACGCAACGCCCATGGAAGGGATTCAAACAGATAAGTATGATACAATTTTAAACCAAGAAGGTTACACCGCTTTAGTTGCTGTTGCCATTGGTTATAGAGATCAAGAAGATGCCAATCAGCCTGGTCGAAAACCAAAATCTAGGGTAGCTATTGATCGAATTATTGAAACAATTTAGATAAAAAAAGCGAATAACTAAATCATTATTCGCTTTTTTTATTTAGGCTACCAATGATGAGCAATAATTGATTGCTTGTTTTTTTTTACATATTCTAAGTAGGCTTTTGCTACGGGAGTAAGTGATTTATGACTATTCCAAATTAAATTCCAATCAGTGATAATAGGAAGTTCTTTCAAAGAAATAATTTTTAAGTCACCATTTTTGAGTTCATTTTTTATTCCAATTACAGGCATAATTGAAACACCTAAATCGGCAATAACAGCTTGCTTAACGGCTTCGTTAGAGGTTAATTCTAATTTTCGCTTGATTTGAATGTTATGCTGCTTGAAGAATTGTTCCATTTTGAATCGAGTACCTGAACCTTGCTCTCTAAAGATGACAGGTAATTGATCTAATTCATGTATTGCTGTTGTATGATATTTTTCATAGTTTTTTCTACCAGCAACTAATACAATTTCATTAGAAAGTAGCGATTCATTGAATACGGCAATTGTTTCGGGTAAAATGGATACTAGTCCAAAATCAACCTCATTATTCGCAACACTATCTAATACTTTGGATTTATTAGTAACATCTAATACTAATTCAATTCCTGTATATTCTTGTAAAAATTCAGTGAGAAAATAAGGAATCACATATTTACCTGTGGAAACAGCAGCTATGGTTAATTTACCAACTAACAACCCTTTGTAAGCATCAGACTTGTATTGAATTTCTTCAACTTTTTGTAAAATAGATTGTGCTATCTCTGAAATTTCTAGTCCAAAAGCAGTAATGAATATTTTTTTTCCAACAATTTCAGTTAGTGGAATATCAAACTGATCTTGAAAATTTCTAAGCTGGATGGAAACAGCTGGTTGGGTTAAATTTAATTGCTCAGCGGCTTTCGTTACACTTTGTGTTTCACAAATTTTTAAAAATATTTGAAGTTGGTGTAAAGTATAATTCATAAAATTATTTTATGATAAAGATATAAAATATAAATAAAAATTAATCATTTTTTGTTATCAATTTTGTCCTGTCAATATGACTCAAGTTTAACTAATGAAAAATCGAACTAGTACATTATTAAAATGTACACCTAAAGCAAACAAACAAAAATGAAAAAAATTACAATTGCAAAAGGAGACGGAATTGGTCCTGAAATTATGGATGCCGTATTGGATATTTTCCACGCCGCTCAAGTACCTTTAGAATATGAAACCATTGAAATAGGGGAGAAAGTGTATTTAAATGGTCATGCCTCAGGTATTAGCTCTTCTTCATGGGACAGTATTTTAAATAATAAAATTTTACTCAAAGCTCCTATTACGACACCTCAAGGTGGGGGGTACAAAAGTTTAAATGTGACCATGCGTAAGGCTTTAGGTTTATTTGCGAATATAAGACCTACACAGTCTTATTTTCCTTTCGTTGCGTCCAATTTCCCAAAAATGAACGTGGTCATTGTTCGAGAAAATGAAGAGGATTTATATGCAGGTATTGAGCATCAACAAACCGATGAAGTGGTTCAATGTTTGAAGTTAATTTCTCGACCTGGTTCTGAAAAAATTATTCGTTATGCTTTTGAATATGCTAAAAAATACGGTAGAAAAAAAGTGACTTGTTTCAGTAAAGACAACATCATGAAACAAACAGATGGTTTATTTCACCAAATTTTTAAAGAAATTGCTGCTGAGTACCCTGAAATTCAATCTAATCATATGATTATAGATATCGGTGCCGCTCGTTTAGCCGCAAAACCAGAATCTTTTGATGTTATTGTAACCTCAAATTTATATGGAGATATTGTTTCTGATATCGCTGCGGAAGTGGCTGGATCTGTTGGTTTGGCTGGTTCGGTAAATATTGGAACTTCATGCGCTATGTTTGAAGCTATTCATGGTTCAGCTCCAGATATTGCAGGCCAAGACAAAGCAAATCCTTCAGGATTATTACAAGCGGCTATAGCTATGTTATTCCACTTAGGGTTAGCTGATGAAGCTTCAAAAATTCAAAATGCATGGCTAAAAACTATTGAAGATGGTATCCATACACCAGATATCTACAATGAAGCAACTAGTAAACAATTAGTTGGAACCAAAGGCTTTGCTCAAGCCATTATTGCTAATTTAGGTCAAAATCCTACCCAATTACAACCCATTACACCTCCAAAGGATGCTGTAATTTCTATTCCGATAACCACTCCTAAAAAGCCAAAAGTAAAAAGTTTAGTTGGGGTTGATATTTTTGTTCACCAAGCCAACCGAAATGCAGATACATTGGCGTTGCAATTACAACAAGCGACTCATGAGGCAGGAATACAATTAAAAATGATTACAAATCGCGGAGTTAAAGTGTGGCCAAATGGTCTTGAAGAAACCTTTTGTACAGACCATTGGCGTTGTAGATTTGAATGGACTTCTCAATCCAATGGAAATTATCAAGAGGTAGTGAGCTTGTTACAGACTTTATATTCAAATCAAATCGATGTCATAAAAACAGAAAATTTATATGCTTTTGATGGAGTACCAATGTATTCAATGGGACAAGGTCAATAAGATGGGAAAATTGCTATTACTTATTATTTGTATAGCCATGTTAGTGGTATTTATGCAAACTGAATCAAGCTTGAAAACTCTAATTCCTGAAGTTCTTGCAGCAACAGGCATTGGCTTTATATTGTTATTTTTTAAACTGAAAAGTAAGTAGTTATGAAACAAAAATCTTTTCACTTGATTAAAGGTGAATTTAGTGCCCTTGATGCCAAACAAGTTTTACTTGAGTTATTGTCAAATAAAATAAAATTTCATCAAGGTGACCAATGGAGTAGAGAGGAACGAAATACCTCAATTACATTTTCATCTCAACAGCGAATTCAGGAACTGGTTCGTTTAAAAGAAGAATTAAAACTTTTCTTTGATGAAGCTTCTATGCAAGGTAAAGAAGTTGAATTAGTGGGTGAAATTGTAATTAAAGTTAAGTAATGCGTTTGTTTGTAAACCGCTCCTTATTAATTGCTACTAAGCATGGTAAGGAGGATATTATGCAACCACTTCTCGAACGCTATCTTGGAGTGGTTGTTTCTCAAAAAAACAAGTTTGATACTGATACATTAGGCACGTTTTCTGGGGAAATTCCAAGAACACTTGTTCCTCTTGAAGCACTAAGAGAAAAATGTAATCAAGCATATCTATTGCATGGTATAGATTTAGTAGTAGCTACCGAAGGTTCATTTGGCCCACATCCTCATTATTTTTTTGTTCCTTCACATGAAGAATTTGTTATGCTGAAAGATTTTAAGAACGACTGGGAAGTTACAGGCAAAGTGCTTAAAATGGAGACTAACTTTAAACAAGAAAGTATAACACAAGAAGATGAATTACTGGCTTTTTGCGATTGTGTTCACTTCCCAAGTCATGCTATTATACTTCGACCTTTTCAAAATAAATCAGAGGGAATTATTAAAGGAATTAAAGATAGAAAAAAGGCTTTAAATGCTTTTAATTTCCTAATGAAAGAGTATGGTCAGGTTGTTGTTGAAACAGACATGCGAGCACACATGAATCCTACACGTATGCGAATTATTGGTGAAGTAACTCAACAATTGATTGACAAATGTCATAGTTATTGTCCTTCTTGTGGTTGGCCGGGATATGATGTTGTAGCGCATGAATCGGGTTTGCCTTGCCAACTTTGTAAAACACCTACGGCTAGTACAATGAAATGGATTTATGTATGTCAAAAGTGCCAACATCAATCTGAAAAATACTATCCTAAAGGGAAATATTTTGAAGATCCCATGTATTGTTCAACTTGTAATCCTTAATAAATGGAAATTGGAACTGATATTAAACGAGCAGCTAACTATTTAAATGATGGTGATGTAGTAGCAATACCTACGGAAACTGTTTATGGTTTGGCTGCTTCAATTCTCTCTGAAAAGGGAATTCAAAAAATTTACCAACTAAAAGGAAGACCTAATAACAATCCTTTAATAGTACATGTAGCTTCTATTGAAGAAATCAGTAAATGGGTAGAGGTGTGGCCTGAAAAGGCTAAAATTTTAGCAGATGCATTTATGCCAGGACCAATAACCTTAGTACTGCCCAAATCAAATAAAATTCCTCATTATGTAACTTCAGGACAAGATACGGTTGGTATTCGTGTGCCTAATCATCCATTGTTTGTGGAGTTACTTAAATCGCTTCCCGCTCCGTTAGCCGCACCAAGTGCTAATCCTTCAAATGCAACTAGTGCCACACAAGCGAAACACGTAGTTTCTTATTTTAAAAACAAAGATTTACCTTATGTTTTAGATGGTGGTGCTTGTACTAATGGCTTAGAATCTACAATTGTTGGTTTTGAAAAGAATGAAGTTGTTATTTATAGAGTAGGAGCTATAACCATTGAGCAAATTGAACGATGGGTAGGAAAAGTAAAAAGAGCTACTACTAAAAAGCATACGCTTACACCCGGAATGTTTACAAGGCATTATGCACCAAAAACTCCTCTTATCATGACTGACGATTTAGATGCGTACACTAAGCAATATCCAGAAGCACATGTAGCCATTCTTTATACTGGAAAAAAAAAGAAATCTTCAAATGCTAAAATAACATACATCAATTTATCAGAATCAGATAATCTTGAAGAAGTGGGACAAAAATTATATGCCACATTATTAGCATTAGATGAACAAAGTTACGATGCTTTACTAATACAACCTTTTCCTAGTACAGATTTAGGAATTACTTTAAATGATCGTTTAACTAGAGCAACAGCAAAAAAATAATAACTATGAATTTTGACTTATTAATTGAAAATTTAAAAAACCCTGCTTTATTGTTTTTTTTATTAGGCGTTTTAGCCGTAAGAGTTAAAAGTGATTTATATATCCCTGAAAACTCATCTAAATTTATTTCTATATATTTATTGTTTGCAATCGGTTTTAAAGGCGGTCAAGAGTTAGCACACAGTACTTTTGATGTGTCTATATTGTGGTGTGTATTGTTTGGGGTTTTAGCTGCAATTAGTATTCCAATTTACACGTTTTTTATTCTTAAACGAAAGTTGAGTGTTGCTAATTCAGGAGCAATAGCCGCTGCTTATGGTTCAGTAAGTGCGGTGACTTTTGTAACGGCAATTTCTTTTCTTGAAATGCAAAACATTAGCTATAGTGGTCATATGGTTGCTGTCATGGCTTTAATGGAAGCACCAGCTATTATTGTGGGAATCATTTTAATCCGACTTTTTACCAAATCTAAAAAAGAAGCAACGTCTTATAGTTTGAAACAAATTATTGTGCATTCACTAACAAACGGAAGTGTATTTTTAATATTAGGAAGTTTAGTTATTGGTTATGTAGCTAGTGAAGAGCAAGCCATGGGAATTAAACCTTTTACCAATGATTTGTTCAAAGGATTTTTAGCCATATTTTTATTAGACATGGGATTAGTTTGTGGTAAAAAAGTAAGTGATTTTACAAAATACGGAAATTTTACAATCATTTTTGCTAGTATAATACCTCTAATCAATGGTTGTGTGGTTGCTTACACAAGTGGTTTGTTTTTAGCTCAAACGGGTGACCGATTTTTGTTAGCTATTCTTGCAGCAAGTGCTTCATATATTGCAGTTCCAGCAGCTATGAAAATATCTGTACCACAAGCTAATCCAGGTTTATATGTTCCAATGGCTATAGGAGTAACTTTTCCAGTGAATATTACTTTAGGAATTCCACTTTATTATTTTCTAGTAACTTTTTAAATTATAGTTGTGTAATTTTTTGTGCGTGTCCTTCATTTTATCTCCATGAAATGGGGGCACGTTCATTTTATTTGTTAACGTTCTAATCTTTTAAAATCAATATATTTTAAATAAATAATGTTAGAACTTGTAGTGTCAATGTCCATTTTATTTATTTTTTTATAAAGGCTATTAAATTCAATAACTGATTTTTTTAGATAAGGATCGTTGCAAAAACGTTCAATTAATTTTAGTATTTTCTTTTCAAGTGTGTTAATTTTAAATGTTTTGGCATACTTCTTTTTAAAATTAGCCAAACTATGTAAAACTAGTTTATAATTTTTTAGTTCGAAGTGAATCAGTACATTTAAAATTTCTGCTTTTATAAATGTATTAGGACGATCGCTAAAATCGAACTCATTTAAAATATAATTAATATGTTTCAAAGATTGGGATACACTTTTATTAATTAAACAAATACAAGCAAATTGATAATACATACCAATTAAGTAGTAAGGTTCTAAATTAAATTTATTTATATGTATTTGCTTTAAAATATGTTGCATCATTTGATGTCCTTCATCAAATTTATGATTATAAATTAAGTGCTCAAGTTCTGCTTGATAAGTGTGAAAAAAGATACGTTCATTAGCTACATGCTTTTGAAAGTCTAATATCTGATCGAATTGACGTAGAGCTTCAATTTTATTATAGAAAGTTTCATCATCGCGTTTTTTATAAATATCAATAATACGCGTATAAACTGAGATGTAATCTAAAGGGTTTTCTTGTTTATGAAAACTATTAGCATCATAAATAGCAATAGCACGTTCAAGATATTCTAATTCTGAAATTGTATTTTGAGTTATGTGATAATAATTAGCATAAATTAATTGAATAAAAATTTTTGCTTGAATGGAGTGAATGGAAGTTTTATTTTTTTCTAACAAATGATGATTAACTATTATTTGGAAATCTTCAATGATTTTTTCAACAGCAATTTGCTTGCGAAGGATTACTACTTGCGGCAACCGAGTTGACATTTTTACACCCCATCACCCAAACACCTCTTAGCTTGCACGCAACGCTGGAAGAAAAATTTAGTCGTGTAGTGCAGCGATTCAATTGGCACACGGCCATCCCCTCTTACTGGTTAGAGCGCCACTGATTATGCGTCTGGATAAATTTCTAAGCCATCACACCGGCCTCTCCCGCTCGCAGGTCCATCACTTGGTAAAGGCGGGGCGCATTTCCATCAATGGGGAGCGGGTATTAAAGCCGGAACAAAAACTATGTGGCGACGAAGAGGTTGTCTTGGACGGAGAGCGGATTGAACCGTTTAATACCCGTTATTTAATGTTGCACAAACCCTCGGGTTATGTGTGCGCCAATACCGACAGCGAGCACCCGGTGGTATTGGACCTGCTGGACATTCCGCGCAAACACGAATTGCAAATTGCTGGCCGCCTGGATCTGGATACTACCGGTTTGGTGTTAATAACAGACGATGGGCAATGGAATCATCGGATCACCGCTCCCAAGCAAGAGTGTCAAAAAACATATCTGGTCACCACTGCAGATCCTATTAACGAATCCGTTATTGACTGGTTTGCCAGGGGCGTACAACTCCATGGCGAGAAAAACCTCACACGCCCGGCCCAGCTCCATATCCTGCAGCCAAGGTTGGCGCGCTTGCAAATCCATGAAGGGAAATACCATCAGGTTAAGCGCATGTTCGCTGCTACCGGCAATCGAGT
>NZ_JAGKWP010000186.1 GCF_021151785.1 Flavobacterium sp. | reverse complement strand
ATATAACGATATGCTCCAATGCACAAAATAAACGTTTATACAAAGGGCAATATCATCGTGGGAAATCTCAACCCAATATATCTTTACGAGGCATTGCAAAAAATGAATTGATTACACTTTTCGGAACTACGGGCTTGGCTGTTTACAATGGAGATCTTTCGGGAAACGGATTAGGTAGTCATAGTTATCGGCCTCAAGGTGGGGGCGGGGCAATTTTAAGAACTAATTATTTGGGAAGACGTCTTTATTTACGTGCCGATGTACGCTTTTTCAGACTCGCTGCCAATGATGTACATGAAGGTAGAAATCTTAATTTCAGATCCTCTAACTGGGAATTTCTTGCTCTTGGACAGTATGAATTTTTCCCTTATGAGAAAATGATGAGAAGAAGGACATTGATAAATCCCTATATTTATGCTGGTATTGGCTTAGTGACTTTCGATCCATGGGGAGAATTGCCTAATGGTAAATGGCATAAATTAAGGCCTCTTGAAACAGAACATGTTAAATATGGGAATGTTGCCTTTACGTATACTGCAGGATTCGGTTTAAAATTTAGATATTCTTACAAATGGAATTTTATGATTGAAGGTGGATATAGATTTACAACGACAGATTATATCGATGATGTAAGTCAGTCCGCCTATCCTCCTAAAAGTTCATTTACAAATACTATAGCAATGATAATGTCTAATAAGTCGGGAAGTTATACTGGGCAACGCGGTAACCCTAATAGCCGAGACGGATATTTTATGTTTTCTGCAGGAGTAACATACACATTTACTAAATTCCATAAAGCTAAATCTAAAACTTCTAAACACTTACTTCGTAAAACGTAAAGTTGTTTTTACAGGAGTTTTATCTAATGATAAAATAAAGGAATTTAAAAGGATAAAAATTGGTATAAAACAAACTAATCGCTAGTTTCGGATCTTGCAACTGAATTTTATGAATATAATTAGATTATTCTTATTGCTGACTTTTATAGTATTAAATGCATTAACCTTTGATGCTAACGCACAAAATAGACGCATTTATAAAGGTCAATATCATAAAGGAAAATCACAGCCCAATATTTCTCTTAAAAATATATCTAAAAACGAACTAATTACATTGTTCGGATCATTGGGATATGCTACTTATTATGGTGATCTGTGTGAGGGTGTTGATTGTTTTAAATTCAGACCACAAATTGGTGGCGGTGCTTTATTAAGAACCAATTTTCTTGGTAAAAGATTTAGCTTAAGAGGTGATGTGCGTTTTTTTAGGCTATACTCTGATGATTACTATAAATATAGAAATCTGGATTTCAGATCTTCGAACTGGGAGTTTTTAGCATTAGGCCAATTTGATTTTTATCCATATGCTAAAATGATGCGGAGGAGACCAAAGTTTAATCCATATATATATGGTGGAGTTGGCCTTATGACATTTGATCCTTGGGGAAAAATGGAAAATGGAAAATGGCATAAACTACGTCCTTTGGAAACGGAACATACTAAATACGGAAATGTTGCATTTGTATATACTGTAGGCTTCGGAATTAAATTCCGATATTCTTATAAATGGAACTTCATGGTTGAAGGGGGTTACCGTTATACAACTACAGATCATATAGATGATGTAAGTGCGTTAAATTATCCAAAGGCTTCCTCTTTTGATAACTCTCTTTCAGCAGCGATGTCCAATAAATCTACCAATTTTCCATATAATGGTACTGATGCACAAACACCACAGGACTATAGAGGAAATCCCAAAAACAATGATGGTTATTTTATATTTTCTGCTTGTGTGACATATACCTTTACAAAGAATCACAGGCCTAAGTTTAAAGGCGATCAGCAGTTATTACGTAAGTAAAGTATATAACTACTTCATAC
>NZ_JAGKWP010000042.1 GCF_021151785.1 Flavobacterium sp. | reverse complement strand
GACTAAAATTGTTAGATTTATAACGCAATAAATTAATCCTGTAGTAGTAAAAAATGACATAGAGAATTACAGCTGATGGTAATTTAGAGAGAATCTCTTGATTTACATCAGTTGTAAAAAGGCTAATTACAAAAAGCATGATGGGTAAAATCAAAAATAATGGAAAAAACCTTTTTAACATTTCTCTTCTTATTTCAGAATATTTAATCTGAGAACTACTATCTAGTCTCATCGCTGCCTTTTTCAACATCAAATTTCCAATTAAAAATGGAACTAATATCAAAAAAGGAATCAAAATAAAAAAATAAACTTCCATAAAAATAAAAACTGAGTTGTGTAATCAATTATCTGTATTAGTAAATAAATGACTAAAATAGATTACTTTATATAATAAATAAAAATTAGTACTTCAACCATTTTACTAACTCTTTCCAAGTTGGCTTCTTACCATGCATTAAAACACCTACTCGATAAATTTTAGCTGCAGCCCATACCACTAACATAAAAGTAGCAAATAATAGAACAATAGATAAAATCAATTGCCATGCTGGAACACCAAAAGGAATACGCATTAACATCACTATAGGAGAAGTCAATGGAATAATTGAAAATACAGTAGCAACCGTTCCATGAGGATCATTAATTACCGTAAAAAATCCTATATAAACACCCAACATCAACGGCATAATAATCGGTAATAAAAATTGCTGGGAATCTGTTTCTGAATCTACAGCGGCACCAATAGCCGCATAAAATGAGCTGTATAAGAAATAGCCCCCTATGAAATAAATAACAAAACAAATAATGAGTGTTGCTATTGGTAAATTTTGAATTTCTAACAAATAGCTTTGGAAACTATTTAGTTGTTCGGCTTGTTTAGCAGCCTCAGCTACTTGACCGGCACTGCCTCCGGCTTCCATTCCAAAATAAGAAGAAGCCATAAAAAACAAAACACCACCAACAATAGCCCAAATTAAAAACTGCAAAATTCCAGCTAAAGAAGTACCTATAATTTTCCCCATCATAAGTTGAAAAGGTTTCACTGAGGAAATAACAATCTCAATAATCCGATTCGTTTTTTCTTCTATAACACTTCGCATAACAAAATTGCCATAAATAATAATAAACATCATAATTAAATAGCCAAATAAGCCTCCAATGGCTACTTTAATTTCATTTAATCCCTTCAAACTTTCATCACCTGAATACTTTGATAATTGCAACTCAGAAGTAACTTGTGCACTTTCAATTTTTTTACTGTCTATTCCTGAAGCTTTAAAATTTTCTTGAGTCAACATCGAGTCAACTACTTCTTCAATCTTAGAAATAAATTCTATACTTGGACTATCTTCTGAAATATATTCTACCTTTTCTTTTAATTCTTGAATATGATCCACTTTAGGAACATATAATAAACCTTCATAACTTGCGCTTGCTGTATCTTTAGCGGTTTTGAATGGTAAATTAGATAAATCCACATACTGTGTATGGGCATCACTTTTAAAATGATTCTTGAGTACGCCCATTTGATCATAAACCGCAATTCTAGTCAATGAATCTTTATTCATATTGGACAAATAGCCAATTAAAAAAGCCATCCCAACAAACAAAAGTGGACTTAAAAAAGTCATTACTATAAATGACTTGTTACGCACTTTCGCAAAAAACTCTCTCTGTATAATTAAACTTAATTTGTTCATAATCTGATTTTTAAATAGCTAATTCACCACTTACGGTTTGAATAAAAATGTCATTCACACTAGGAATTTTTTCTGCAAAATGCGTTACTTGTCCAAATTGGAAAAGGATTTGCAATAATTCATTAGTTGAATGTGTTCCTAATTGAACTTCTAATTTTAAATCATCATTCAATGACTTGAAACTAGTTTGTCCTATAATAAATTTTTGAGACAATTGATACATTAACCCTTCGACATTAGCTGTCAAAATACCTATTTGAAAAGTATTGGTTCGGTATTGTCGTTTTACTTCTGATAATTTTCCTTCAATTAATTTATTAGACTTATGTATCAACGCAATGTGATCACACATTTCTTCTACACTTTCCATTCTATGAGTGGAAAAGATAATTGAAGTCCCTTGTTTATTTAATTCAATAATTTCATCCTTGATTAAATTAGCATTAACAGGATCAAATCCAGAAAAAGGCTCATCTAAAATCAATAATTTAGGTTTGTGCAATACGGTCACTATGAACTGAACTTTTTGCGCCATTCCCTTAGAAAGCTCTTGGATTTTTTTATCCCACCAACCTTGAATTTCAAATTTTTCAAACCAATATTTCAACTGGGCTTTCGCCTCAACTTTAGACATCCCTTTCAATTGAGCCAAATACAAACACTGTTCTCCTACTTTCATTGTTTTATATAACCCACGCTCTTCTGGCATATAACCTATAATCGAAACATGATCTGGCTGTAATCGCTCTCCATCTAACCAAACCTCTCCTGAATCAGGCAAAGTAATTTGATTGATAATTCGAATCAAAGAGGTTTTCCCAGCACCATTAGGGCCTAATAAGCCATAAATACTGCCTTGAGGGACTTGAAGTGACACACTATTTAATGCGGTATAATCGCCATATTGTTTCACAACATTTTTTACTTCTAAAATATTGTTCATAGGATTAACTGTTGGTTTTAAAGTTAATTAGTATGCAATTTATGAAATTTGTTACAATAAAAAAACCCATCCATTATTGCTAAGGGATGGGAAAAATTGCTATGAAAAAGAAAATTCACTTTCCTAAAAAAGTGAAGTTCAAATGTATATATTTTTATTTAATTATGAAAACATATCTTTAACTTTTTCAAAAAATGATTTTTCAGACTTTTCTGGATTAGGAATGAAGTTTTCATCTGTTATCATTTTCTCAAAAAATTGTCTCTGTTCTTTATTCAATGTCTTTGGTGTCCACACATTTACATGAACTAATAAATCACCATGTCCATATGAATTTAAACTTGGAATACCTTTGCCTTTTAAACGTAAAATTTTTCCAGACTGAATGCCTTCTTCTAATTTAATTCGAACTTTACCACTCACCGTTTCAATTTCTTTACTTACTCCAAGTGCTGCTTCTGGAAAACTAATGTACAAATCATAATGAAGATTTTCTCCTTCACGCTTCAAAAATTCGTGTTCAATTTCTTCAATAGCTACAATTAAGTCTCCAGGAATACTGTTTTTACCAGGCGCATCATTTCCTTTACCAGAGACCTTCAATTGCATACCATCAACAACACCAGCAGGGATTTTAATAGATACAGTATCTTCTTCAGTCAGCATTCCTTGTGCATCTGCATGAGCTGGTTTTGAATCAATAATCTGACCCGAACCATGACAAACGTGACAAGTGGTTGCTGTTTGCATTCTCCCTAAAATAGTATTAGTGACTTTTAACACCTGCCCACTACCATTACAAGTACTACAGGTTTTATAAGTAACTCCAGCAGCCTGAACTTTACGTTTAACTTTTACTTTTTTCTCTACGCCATTAGCGATTTCCTCTAAAGTCAATTTTACTTTTATTCGAAGATTACTCCCTTTCATTCGACGTTGACCACCGCCACCAAATCCACCTCCGAAACCACCTCCAAAAGCACTTCCAAAAATATCTCCAAACTGACTAAAAATATCATCCATATTCATATGGTGACCACCACCATAACCACCACCTTCAAAAGCGGCGTGACCATACTGATCATAGCGTGCCTTTTTATCTGGATCACTCAATACTTCATAAGCCTCTGCACATAATTTAAAATTTTCCTCAGCCTCTTTGTCTCCTGGATTTTTGTCTGGATGATATTGAATAGCTTTCTTTCGATAGGCTTTTTTAATTTCTTCCGCAGAAGCACCTTTACTAATTCCTAATATTTCGTAAAAATCTTTTTTCATATGATATCTTGCTTCAAGTAGGTTCTAAATAATAAAATTATAAAAACCAACTTTTAATTAATTTCCTATAACCACTTTTGGAAAACGAATAATCTTATCTCCCAATTTATAGCCTTTTTCAATAACGTCAACAATTTTACCTTTCAAATCTTCTGAAGGTGCAGGAATTTGTGTTATAGCCTCTGCATAATCGGCATTAAATTCATCCCCCGCTTTTATATCGACCAACTCTAAGCCTTTTGAGGTTAAAGTAGATTTTAATTTTTCATGAATCAATTCAACTCCTTTTACCAAAGCTTCATCTTGAGAAGTTGAAATTTGGTTCCAAGCACGATCAAAATCATCTAAAACTGGCAACATAGCTTGTAAAACTTCTTGTCCAGCGGTTTTAAATAACTCAATTCGTTCTTTGGTTGTTCTTTTTTTATAATTTTCAAACTCGGCAAACAAACGAAGAAATTTATCTTTCTCTTGTGCCAATTGTTCCTGTAATTGCTCTTCAACTGACAATTCGGATTGCTCTACCGAGGCAGTTTCTGCTTGATTTACCTCTGAAGTAGTATCTTTATCTAAATTTTCTGTATTTTCTTGGCTCATATTATTAATTTTTATTTGTAAATAGAGTTTGCAAAAGTATTGCCAATATTTTAAAAATGACAGTTTGTCAGTCAAAATTTTAGTATTATTTTAAGAAAATTATCTTTTATTAAGTGTAAATTTGACTCGTTAAGCTTATTTCATTTTTCGTCTTAATTACAATATTAAAAAAAAGTGCTATTCAAATGAATAGCACTTTTTTATTTCACCAAACTTTGCAAAGCTTTTTCAAGTGAAGCATATTTAAACTGAAATCCTTTATTGAGTAATTTCAAACAACTTACATGCTGGCTCGAAATAAGTAACTCATGCATTTCTCCTAAGAGCGTTTTTAGAACAAAAACAGGGACTCTCGGAAAAAAAAACGGTTTTTTCAAAACTTTAGCAATGGCTTTAGTTAACTCTGAATTAGTAACTGGATGTGGACTCACACCATTATAAATGCCTTTCTCCTGATTTTGTATAATAAATAAAAATATAGAAGCTAAATCCTCAATATGTATCCAACTTTGATATTGTTTTCCTGAACCAAGAGGAGATCCTACTCCTAATTTTATAGGCTTAATTAATTCAACCAAAGCCCCTCCATGAGCAGACAAAACAAGCCCTATACGAATTTTAGCTACAGAAATTTGTAACTTTTCAAAAGCATCCACTTCATGCTCCCAAGCCCGAACAACATCTCCTAAAAAAGAAGGCTCTTCTGTAGCATCTTCCTCATGATAAATACGATCAAAGCTACTTTTATACCCGCCAATAGCAGAAGCAGAAACAATATGTTGAACCTGATTTGGAATTCGACTTAAAGTATCAAAAAGCAATCGAGTAGTTTGTATTCTACTTTGTAAAATTTCTGTTTTATATGCAGGCGTCCATTTTTTAGAAACAGAAGCTCCAGCCAAATGAACGATTACAGATACATCCTTAAATGCAGCTTCATCAATTTCTAGTTTTTCAGGATTCCAATAAAATCCTTTGTAATTCAACCGATTACTTAGTTTAGTTCTAGAAGTAGAAAGATAGTTAACCTTGTAGCCTTCTTTGAGTAGAATAGCTACTAATGCTTGACCAACCAATCCAGTCGCTCCAGTAATTAAGACATTCATTTTCTTCGCTTTTTTTTTCAAAATTACAAAGAAAAATACGGTAAGTCAGGAAATTAACGAATCTTAACACTCGTTAAAATGATGATCTAACCTTGATAGTCCACTCAAATTGCATTTCAGAAACTTGCTCCCCTTTTTCATTAACACCAATTGAAGTTAGCCAAATCGTTTGTCCTTCCTTAGTTGCAATGGCTTTATCTATGATTTTTTCAATCTCCAGTCCTTGAGCACAAGTAAAGGTTATTCTTCCTGTAGCTTTTTTTGTGAATACAGCTTTATTTTGAGCTACCAACATAGAAATATTTTGTTTACGCTTTTGAATATGATACATAACTAAAACACCTGTTGTGAATTCGGCCGCCATTGCCTGCACCGCAAAATACATCGATTTAAATGGATTTTGATTGAACCAACGATGCTTCACTGTTACTTCACAAGCAGTAGAAGAAATAGATTTTACACGAATACCCGACCAAAAAGCAGAAGGGAGTTTTAAAAATGTAAATAAGTTTAATTTAGCAGGTGTAAACTTCATAATCACTATATTTTTCGTAAAGATAAACAAAAATATTATGCGTACATATATTTTTATATTTGTTAAATTTTTGTTAAATATTAGTACTATGCAATACAATGTACTTGTTTTTAGATATATATTTGCATAAGAAAATAACTTACTTAATACAGTAACTTGTTTTCTATCATCAATCATCAATCAAAAACGAATAGTAATTTAAAAAAATCATGTATGAACATTGAAAACACAAAAGCACAAATGCGAAAAGGTGTTTTAGAGTTTTGCATTCTATCAGTATTAAAAGAAAAGGATGCTTATACTTCTGAAATTTTAGACACTCTTAAAAGCGCCAAATTGCTAGTAGTAGAAGGAACTGTCTATCCCCTATTGACTAGACTAAAAAACGACGGTTTATTAAACTATAGATGGGAAGAATCAACATCTGGACCACCAAGAAAATATTATGGATTAACCGAAGAAGGAAAAAACTTTTTGCAGGAATTAAGCGGAACCTGGAAAGAATTATCAGACGCTGTAAACATCATTACCAATCAAAACTAACGAATCATGAATAAGACAACAAGTATTAATTTAGGGGGGTTTTTCTTCCATATTGATGAGGACGCCTACAATAAGTTAAGCAGTTATTTACAAGCTGTAAAACGTTCTTTATCTCCTGAGGGAAGAGAAGAAATCATTAAAGACATTGAAAGTCGAATTGCTGAATTAGCTCAAGAAAAATTAGGCAATAGTAAACAAGTAATAAGTATTGAAGATGTTGATGCAATCATCTCTATCATGGGACAACCTGAAGATTATAAAATTGATGACTCTGACACCACTAAATCAAATTATCAATCTTCACAAGAGTATTATTATACACCTAAGAAATTATACCGTGATAAAGACAATGCGCTTTTAGGAGGTGTAATGTCGGGACTAGGGCATTATTTTGGTGTAGATCCGTTATGGTTACGTTTAATAATGGTCATTTTATTTTTCGGATTTGGAACAGGTATTATTATTTATATAATTCTATGGATTCTACTCCCTGAGGCAGTTACAACTTCTCAAAAATTAGAAATGAAAGGGCAACCTATTACCATTTCTAATATTGAGAAAAAAGTAAAAGAAGGTTTTAACGAAATTACTGATAAATTCAACAACCTTGATCATCAAAAAATTGCTGACAATGCCAAATATGGTGCCCAAAAAATTGGCTCAACAGCGGGTGAAATCATCTCAGAGATTTTTAAAGGCATTGGCAAAGCAGTTGGGTTTTTCATTGTATTATTTGCAACATTAGCCTTTCTAGGAGTAGTTGTTTCATCGGTTATTTTATTATTCTCTTCCTCTTTGCCTGATGTATTGTTACAAGATAACATTCATACGCCCTTTAATTTTGATGTCCCGCTTTGGACACAAGGTTTATTGTTTTTATCAACTGTGGGAATTCCTTTGTTTTTCTTTGTGCTGTTAGGTTTGAAATTATTAATCCCAAACACAAGATCAATTGGTAATTATGCTAAATTTACATTACTAGCTATTTGGATTTTCTCATTAATTAGTTTAACTGTTGTAGGAATTCGTTATGCTACAGAATTGAGTCATGATGGAAAAGTGGTTAAAAAAGAGGCTTTGCCTATTTCTGCAAATGATACGTTAGAAGTTAAATTTGTAAACAATGAATATTTTTCTAAAAAAGTAGATTATCGTTCTGATTTGAGAATCATGCAAGATTCAGCTAAAAATGAAATTATTTACTCTAATAATGTATACTTACACTTAAAAACAACAGATAAAACTCAACCTTTTGTAATTGTTGAAAAAACGGCTCAAGGACGTAATTTTGATGAAGCAAATGTTCGAGCTGAAAAAATTAAATACAACTATAAGTTTTTAGGAAATCAATTAATTTTAGATAATTATTTCACCACAGAAGCAAGTGCTAAATTTAGAAACCAACAAGTACATGTTTATTTATACTTACCAGAAGGAATTGTATATTACCCTAACAAAAATGTTGAAAATTTCTTAAATGATCACAATTCAGATTTTGAATACTATTATGGTCCTGAAGGTTATAAATATAAAGTAAATAATGGCGAGTTAGATTGCTTAAATTGTCCAAAAGACGAAGAAAATCATGAAGAAATAGAAACCGTTTCAAGTGATTTAGGTAATGGTAATGTAGTTAAAACAACCACTATCAAAGACAGTATAGAAAAAGTTTCAGTAAAAGTAAATGGTAAAGAAATCATTAAGACAGAAGTAATTAAATCAAAAAAATAAGAATTTTAACAAAAAATTATCTTAATAATAAATACAAACCATTTAATTTTTTCGTAAATTTACGACATATTAGAACATAACATACAACTATAAAAAAACTTCAATATGATACAGGTAATTGTAAAAGTAATTGAATACACAATACAGCTGGTTGTTCAATTCATTGAAAGTATATTCTAGATAAAAAAAACATCAGTATTTCACTGATGTTTTTTTTATATTTGCCAAAGGATACTAAGCTTTTTTGTATTCCTACTAATAAAATGTGCCCGAACAAAAAGGCATTTTAAAATCAAAACGTTAAACTATTTATGAAAAAAATAAGTTTTCTAGTTGCATTACTTTTGGTGACTAGCCTTTCATTTGCACAAAAAAAAGAAAAAATTAAAGGTTCAAAAATTGTAACAATTACTATTAAAGAACTTGAAAACTTTAATACCATTGAAGTAGAAGACAATATTGAAGTTTATTTTGTAAAAGGAGAAAAAACTTCTATTGAAATTGAAGCTGATGACAATCTTCATGATGCTATTAATTATGGAGTTACCGCTAAAACCCTCAAAATAAACACTACAAAAGAAGTATCTGGTGCTAAAAAATTCGCTGTTAGAATCAACTACAGCGATAGTTTAAAAACAATCATTGGTAAAAATGACAGTAAACTACACGCATTAGCTGAATTAACTCTAAGTCAAGTTACAATCAAAAACTTTGACAAATCTCAATCTTTCCTGAACGTTAAAGCAGATAAGTTTACATTACAATTAAGTGATAAATCAGAAGCGGAAATCAATGTAAAAGCACAAATAGCAAGCATGGAACTAACAAAAGATGCCGAATTAAAAGCTTTAGTAAATGCAGACGAAACTAAAGTTGATTTATATCAAAAAAGTTCAGCTGAAATTGAAGGCGATACAGAATTAGCGAAAATTAGATTAGACAACAACGCACAATTAATAGCTAAAAAATTCACTATAAAAGAAGCGGATATCACTACAGAAAGTTACACAAAGGCTTCACTTACAGCTACAAAATCTATTACTATTGCTGCCTCAGGTAAATCAGAAATTGAATTATTAGGGGAGCCTAAAATTGATTTGGTTACATTTACACAAAGTGCCATTTTATATAAAAAAGAAAAATAATGAAGAAAGATATTATCATACCAAAATCGGAAGGTGTTCATGTGGCAGCAATCCAAGAATGGAACGATGATTTTATGGAAAAAACTTGGTATGCCTATTTAATAAATGAAACGGAATATAAATTAGAAATGGCAATTGTTGTTTCTAGAGCCTATGGAATCATTAACGGGGAAGAAAGAAAAACGGGTACTTTTCGACATGCCTTTAATGAAGTAGAAGCAAATTCTTCTGTTAAAATTGAATTATTAGAAAATAATGTGTTGCAATTAAATAATGAATTTATGCTCACCTATTTCCTTGATGGAAAATTATACGACAAAAAATTTACATTTAGAAGCAATACGATTAACGAGAAAGCTACTGTTGAATTACCCGTTGTGAATCAACGTGGTATCCTAGCAAATTAAATCATAAAAATATTGTTTTTTTCATAAGGTTTGTTGAATTTTACGAAAACAACTACTAAACATGAAAAAAACAATATTTTTTTTACTTTTCACTTTTGCAGTTACTGCACAACAAACCCAATTTTCAAAATACGTAAATCCATTTGTAGGAACTGGAGGACATGGACATACGTTTCCTGGAGCAACTGTCCCTTATGGTATGGTGCAACTTTCTCCTGATACTAGAATTGACGGAAGTTGGGATGGGTGTTCGGGTTATCATTATGACGACAGCATCATTTATGGGTTTTCTCACACGCATTTAAACGGGACGGGTTGTTCGGATTATGGCGACATTATGCTGATGCCAACCATGGGAAAACCTTCTTTTAATCCAAAAGAATACAGTTCTAGTTTCAAACATGGAAACGAAAAAGCCAGCGCTGGTTTTTATAGTGTAAAACTCGACAAACACAATATTGATGTCCGATTGACCTCTTCAACGCGTGTTGGATTTCATGAATATACGTTTAACGAAACAGGCCAAGCCAATATCATTCTCGATTTAAATCATAGAGATAAATTATTAGAAGGAAGAATCCGAATAATAAATGACAAAACAATTGAAGTTTTACGTAGAAGTGAAGCTTGGGCTAAAGACCAATATGTGTATGCGCTAATTGAGTTTGACAAGCCATTAAAAATCGCAGAGGTAAAATCGAATGGGCCAACAGCTATCAATCAATATTCTGGAACAGAACTAAAAATTGCTTTCACTAAATTAGTCAAAAAAGGGGAAAAAATTTTAGTAAAAGTGTCCTTATCTCCTACTTCCTATGAAGGAGCTCAATTAAATAGCTCTGAAATCAAGCATTGGAATTTTGAACAAACCAAAAAAGATGCCGAAGCACTTTGGAACAAAGAATTGGCAAAAATTGAAGTTACTTCAGACAATAAAGACCAATTAGCCATTTTTTACACGGCCTTATACCACACAATGATGCAACCGAATATTGCGCAAGATGTAGACGGAAAATACCGTGGTCGTGACAACAAAATCCATGTAGCCGAAGGATTTGATTATTATTCTGTTTTTTCACTTTGGGATACGTTTAGAGCGGCTCATCCTTTATATACGTTAATCGATAAAAAACGTACTGCTGATTATATCAATACCTTTATTAAACAATACGAACAAGGGGGACGATTACCGGTTTGGGAATTGGCTTCTAACGAAACCGATTGTATGATTGGGTACCATTCGGTTTCCGTAATTGCCGATGCTATGGCAAAAGGCATTAAAGGATTTGATTATGAAAAAGCATTTGAAGCGGCGAAACATTCCGCAATGTTAGATCATTTAGGATTAGAAGCTTATAAAAGACAAGGTTTTATTTCCATGGATGACGAACACGAAAGTGTTTCTAAAACCGTTGAATACTCGTATGACGATTGGTGTATTGCACGAATGGCTCAGATTTTGAACAAAAAAGAGGATTACGAATACTTCATGAAGCGTTCACAAAGTTGGAAAAACATATTCGATTGGGAAACCAAATTTATGCGTCCAAAGAAAAACGGCGGTTGGGATAAGCCTTTTGATCCAAGAGAAGTGAATAATAATTTTACAGAAGGTAATTCTTGGCATTATTCTTTTTTTGTACCACAAGACATTCCAGGCATGATTGAAGCTTATGGTGGAAAGGACAAATTTGAAGCCAAATTAGATGAAATGTTTAGTGCCGAAAGTAAAACAACTGGTAGAGAACAAGTAGATGTTACGGGCTTAATCGGACAATATGCGCATGGTAACGAACCGAGTCACCACATGGCGTATTTGTACAATTATATTGGTAAACCAGAAAAAACCAAAAAGATGGTACATTACATCTTAACTGAATTTTATAAAAACACCCCCGATGGTTTAATTGGTAACGAAGATTGCGGCCAAATGAGTGCTTGGTATGTACTGAGTTCGATGGGAATTTATGATGTAACTCCAGGTGAAATTGGATGGGATTATGTACATCCAATTTTTAAAGAAGTTAAACTTAATTTAGAAGATAAAAAAGAGCGTGTTTTAAATGAAAAAACAAATAAATCTACGTTTCAATGGTTAGATACTAATTTTGAAGAACATTCATATAAATATCCAAATTTTGATGTTGCAAAAGCTGTAAAAGAAGAAGAATTAATTAAAGGAATCATCCCCGTTCCAACTATTCAAGCGGCAAGCAGAGCCTTTAAAAATGAGTTACAAATTAAAATCAAATCACAAAATTCAAAAGATGTGATTTATTACGAAGTTAAAAACATAGATCAAAAAAGTGGTGATCAAATTTATTTAGCGTATTCTAAACCTTTTGTTATCACCGAATCTTCTGTTGTAACCGCTTATGTTATAAATAATGGTCAAAAGAGTTACACCATCTCTGCGACTTTCTTCAAAAAACCAAACAACTACACCATCGACATAAAATCTACTTACAATCCGCAATACCATGCTGGTGGTCCTGAAGGCTTATTAGACGGTATTCACGGAACTGAAAATTGGCGCAAAGGCGATTGGCAAGGATATCAAACACAAGATTTTGAAGCGGTTGTTGATTTACAAAAAACGATACCAATAACCGCTATAAAAGCTAGTTTTTTACAAGATCAACGTTCGTGGATTTTACTACCTAAACAAGTAGAATACTATGTTTCCAATGACAATAAAAATTTCGAACTAGCAGAAATTGTAACACACACTATCGATCCAAAGCTAAATCAAAACATTGTTCACTCATTTGATGCTACTAAAAAAATTGGACAAGCGCGTTATGTAAAAGTCATTGCCCGTAATTTTGGAAAACTCCCCGAATGGCACATTGGTCATCCTTATAACGGAGAAGCATTCATTTTCATCGATGAAATTAGTATTAAATAAAGTTATGGCTCTGTAAAAAGAGCCATTTTTTATTATAAACTTTTTACCACATGGGTTACAATCCCCCAAACAATGAGTTCATTTTCTTCAGTAACTTTAATAGGCTCAAATTTTGGGTTTTCAGGCAATAAATAAACACAATCCTGTTCTACCTTTATTCGCTTTACGGTAAATTCTCCGTCTACAAAACAAACCGCTATTTTACCATTTCTGGCTTCTAAACTTCGATCAATAACTAAAATATCACCATCGTCTATTCCTGCTCCAATCATAGAAGTTCCACTAGCTTTAGCATAAAAAGTAGCTTCTTTATGTTTTACTACAATTTGATCAATACTCACGCGTGTTTCATCAAAATCGGCAGCAGGAGAAGGGAATCCGGCTTTAATTCCAGCGGAAATAAAAGGCAGTTCTAACCCCCTTTTAGTATCAGGTAAAAAAAAGGTTATTTTGGCAAACTTAGACATGTATTTCTAATAATTCTTTTATGTTAGTAGTATACCGTTTAGACAAATGATTTTGCTTCATTTTCCAAGTACGATTCAAATCTTGATTGGCAATTCTAATTTTTCGTTCCCCTGTTTTTTTCCGAATTTCATCAATCACTTTCATCAGCTTTTCATGTTTTGGATTCTCTTCTTCAAACAAATGAAATTGTTTTTGATCTTGCGGAATAATGTCGGTTAAAATAATTCCGGCTTTAGTATAAATTTGTCCTTCCTCAAATAATTCATTCAACATTTTTAAAGCTACTTGGCTGATGGTTAAAGCAGATTGTGTAGCAAAAGGCAAGCGCTTGTATTTAGTAAAATTATACCGTTCATTCCCTATTCGATATTTATCTTTCCGAAGATATAAGGTGACCCCATAGCAGCATGAATTTTGTTTTCTTAACTTTTCAGAAGCTACTGTAGCAAAAGTAGAAACTCTATCTCTCATAGCATCTGGAGTAGTAATCGCTTTTTCAAATGTACGTGTTACAGCAATATTGTTTTTGGTTTCTAATTGTTCTTCCAAAGGCAAAACAGATTCACCTAGTAACTCTAAACGCAAGCGGAGTCCTACTACTCCCATAGTTTGTTTAATAAATGCTTCATGTTTTGACAAAGTAAAATCATATGCTTTAAGTATACCCTTAGCTTGCATTTTTTTAGCAAGTCGAAATCCTATGCCCCACACATCTTCAATCTTAGTCCACTTTAAAGCCTTAATTCGTTTTTCCTCAGAGTCAATAATATACACACCCGCTGTTCGCTCTTTAAACTTTTTAGCAATTCGGTTGGCTATTTTAGACAAGGCTTTTGAAGGCCCAAAACCAACACAAACAGGAATACCTACCCATTTTCTCACCCTATTTTTCATATCAAGACCATATTGAAAATAATCTTCTATCTTTACTCGATTGAAATTTAAGAACGATTCATCAATACTATAATTTTCAATATCAGGGGTGAATTGACTTAACACCTGAAAAACACGTTGACTCAAATCACCATACAAGGCATAATTAGAAGAAAAAACAGTCACTTGATGCTGCTGGATAAGCTCGCGACATTTAAACTCTGGAACTCCCATAGAAATCCCAAGCGCCTTTGCTTCCTCACTTCTAGAAATTACACAACCGTCGTTATTAGAAAGCACAACTACTGGTTTATTTTCCAATTGAGGTTGAAAAACACGCTCACAAGAAACATAAAAATTATTACAATCAACCAATGCAAACATGAAGTAAAATTACAAATAATACATTTTGTGAAGAGCAATAACTTATCAACAAGTAAAAACTTTATATTTTGTTGAAGAAAAAAACCTGCTAATTAGCAGGTTTTTCAATTTTCTCTATTTTGATAGTTAACTCTTGAGCTGTTTCATCTAAATCCATAAAGATTATATCGCCTTGGTTAATTTTGGAAGTAATAATTTCTTCTGCCAAAGCATCTTCAACATATTTTTGTATGGCTCTTTTCAAAGGTCGAGCTCCAAATTGCTTATCAAAACCTTTTTCGGCTATAAAATCTTTTGCTTTTTCAGACAATGTTAAATCATAACCTAAATCTTTGATACGAGCGACTAATTTAGCCATTTCAATATCAATGATTTTATCTATATCATGTTTTTCTAAAGCATTAAATACAATAACATCGTCAATTCTATTCAAAAACTCTGGTGCAAAAGCTTTTTTCAAAGCATTTTCGATGACCGATTTATTGTGTTCTTCTGTTTGAGCTACTTTTGCTGATGTTCCAAATCCAACACCTTGTCCAAAGTCTTTTAATTGACGAGCTCCAATGTTAGAAGTCATAATAATGATTGTATTTCTAAAATCAATTTTACGACCTAAACTATCAGTTAAATGTCCGTCATCCAATACTTGTAACAACATATTAAACACATCCGGGTGTGCTTTTTCTATTTCATCAAGTAAAACTACACAATAAGGTTTTCTCCTCACTTTTTCAGTTAATTGTCCGCCTTCTTCATAACCCACATATCCTGGAGGAGCACCAACTAATCGTGAGATCGCAAATTTCTCCATATACTCACTCATATCAATACGAACTAAAGCATCTTCTGAGTCAAAAAGTTCTTTCGCGAGCACTTTTGCTAACTGCGTTTTTCCAACACCTGTAGATCCAAGAAAAATAAATGAGCCTATAGGTTTATTGGGATCTTTTAAACCTGCTCTATTTCGTTGAATTGATTTAGCTATTTTCTGAACGGCTTCATCTTGACCAATAACTTTACCTTTGATTAAATCTGGTAATTTTGCTAATTTATTACTTTCCGTTTGGGCAATCCTATTTACAGGAATACCCGTCATCATGGAAACGACATCAGCCACATTATCTTCCGTTACCGTAACCCGATTATTTTTTGAATCTTCTTCCCATTTTTCTTGTGCTATAGCTAAATCTTTTTCAATTTTTTTCTCATCGTCACGAAGTTTAGCCGCTTCTTCAAATTTTTGTTTTTTAACAACTGTATTTTTTAATTCTCTAACTTCTTCCAATTGTTTTTCTAGTTCTAAAATTTGCTTCGGCACTTCAATATTGGTAATATGCACTCTAGAACCGGCTTCGTCTAAGGCATCAATAGCTTTATCTGGTAAAAAACGATCCGTCATATAACGACTAGTTAATTTTACACAAGCTTCAATGGCTTCTGGAGTGAAAATAACATTATGATGATCTTCATATTTGCCTTTGATATTATTTAAAATAATAATTGTTTCTTCAACAGTTGTTGGTTCTACAATTACTTTTTGGAATCTACGCTCTAGTGCACCGTCTTTTTCAATATATTGACGATATTCGTCTAGTGTTGTAGCACCAATACATTGAATTTCTCCTCTAGCTAATGCAGGCTTAAACATGTTAGAAGCATCCAATGAACCTGTTGCACCTCCAGCACCTACAATTGTGTGAATTTCATCAATGAAAAGAATAATATCGTCATTTTTTTCCAATTCATTCATGACAGCCTTCATGCGTTCTTCAAATTGACCACGGTATTTTGTGCCTGCAACCAAAGAAGCCAAATCAAGCGTAACAACTCTTTTATTGAAAAGAATACGCGATACTTTTTTCTTAACAATCATCAAGGCTAGTCCTTCAGCGATAGCTGATTTCCCAACCCCTGGTTCACCTATCAAAAGCGGATTGTTTTTCTTTCTTCTACTTAATATTTGAGATACACGTTCGATCTCTTTTTCACGTCCTACTACAGGATCTAATTTTCCTTCTTCTGCTAATTCTGTTAAATCTCTTCCGAAATTATCTAACACCGGGGTTTTAGATTTTTTGGTGGTCTTATTACCGCTGTTACTAGGCTGATTCATACTACTTTCTTTAAAGGTATCATCACCCGAGTCATCATAAGATTCAGCTCTAGGCGTATTTTTTAAAATATCTTCGTTTTCGCTCATATTCATATACAATTCTTTTACGTTGTCATAGTTAATTTTAAGCTTATTGAGCAACTTCGTGGTTGGGTCATTTTCGTTTCTTAAAATACATATCAAGAGTAGAGCAGTACTTATTGAAGTAGTATTAAAAGACTTTGCCTCTAAAAAAGTGAATTTCAATGCACGCTCTGCTTGTCGTGTTAAATGTAAATTTTTTTTATCGTTACTTATAGTAGTACTTGGTGTTGCTGGACTTAAAATCTCTACTTTCTTTCTTAATACATCAAAATTAATTTGAAGGGCATTCAAAATTTCTATAGCACTACCATTCCCATCTCTTAAAAGACCTAAGATCAGATGTTCGGTGCCGATAAAATCATGACCTAAACGCAAAGCTTCCTCTTTACTGTAAAAAATCACATCCTTAACCCTTGGTGAAAAATTATCTTCCATAAAACATTTATCTCTTGTAAAAATACTAATTTTAAGTAAGCATCTACAACTATTGTGCTAACTTTTGCTAAGTGACAAAAAAAAAATGAGATATGAAAATTTGACAGGCTAGAATTTATTAAAAAAACCAATTCAAATTGTTGATAAATATTTCAATTTTCTCGTTTTTTTTTACACCTAAAAGTGCAAATTATTGTATATTGGCACGTTTTATAAACCGAGTAAAATTAAAATAAAATATGTCAGACGGAGAAAAGTTAATTCCTATTAACATTGAGGACGAAATGAAGTCAGCTTACATCGATTATTCGATGTCAGTTATTGTATCTAGAGCCCTTCCAGATGTGAGAGACGGTTTAAAACCTGTACACAGAAGGGTGTTATATGGAATGTATGAGTTAGGCGTTCTTTCCAATAGAGCTTACAAGAAATCAGCCAGAATTGTTGGAGAGGTTTTAGGTAAGTATCACCCCCACGGAGATTCTTCTGTTTATGATGCCATGGTTCGTATGGCACAAGAATGGAGTTTACGATATTTAATGGTAGATGGTCAAGGGAACTTTGGTTCGGTAGATGGTGATAGCCCAGCAGCTATGCGTTATACCGAAGCAAGAATGCAAAAAATATCTGAAGAGATGTTGGCCGATATCGAGAAAGAAACGGTTGATTTTCAATTGAATTTTGACGACTCGTTAGAAGAACCTAAAGTTTTACCAACAAAAGTTCCTAACTTATTAATCAATGGTGCTTCTGGTATTGCTGTAGGTATGGCCACTAATATGCCGCCTCACAATTTAACGGAAGTTGTTGATGGTACGTTAGCTTACATAGACAACAATGAAATCGAAATCGACGATTTAATTAAAATAGTTAAAGCACCTGATTTTCCAACAAGAGGAATTATTTATGGATATGAAGGAGTAAAAGAAGCTTTTAAAACTGGTAGAGGTAGAATTGTAATGCGCGCCAAAGCAGGTTTTGAAGAAGTTAATGGACGTGAATCTATCATTGTTACCGAAATTCCTTACCAAGTAAATAAAGCCGAAATGATTAAAAAAACGGCTGATTTAGTAAATGAGAAAAAAATCGAAGGAATTTCCACAATCCGTGATGAATCGGATCGAAATGGTATGCGTATTGTATATGAATTAAAACGCGACGCAGTACCAAATGTAGTTTTAAATACACTTTATAAATATACACAATTACAATCTTCTTTCAGTGTTAACAACATCGCATTAGTAAATGGAAGACCTCAAATGTTGAATCTAAAAGATTTGATTCATTATTTTGTAGAACACCGCCATGATGTAGTGGTAAGAAGAGCTCAATTTGATTTAAGAAAAGCAGAAGAACGAGCACACATTTTAGAAGGATTAATAATTGCTTCAGATAATATAGATGAAGTAATTGCTTTAATTAGAGGTTCTAAAGATGGAGATGAGGCTAGAGCAAAATTAATTGAACGTTTCAAATTATCTGAAATTCAAGCGCGCGCCATCGTAGAAATGCGTTTACGTCAATTAACGGGCTTAGAACAAGATAAACTACGAGCAGAATACGAAGAAATCATGAAATTAATTGCTCACTTAAAAGAGTTATTAGCAAGCAAAGAGCTAAGAATGCAATTAATCAAAGATGAATTAACTGAAATTAGAGATAAATACGGAGATGCACGTCGTTCTCAAATTGAATACTCAGGAGGTGATGTTAGTATTGAAGATTTAATTGCTGATGAAAATGTGGTAATTACCATTTCACATGCTGGCTATATAAAACGTACTTCTTTATCTGAATACAAAACACAAAACAGAGGTGGTGTAGGACAAAAAGGTTCGGCAACAAGAGATCAAGATTTCTTAGAGCATTTGTTTGTAGCAACTAACCACCAATATTTATTATTCTTCACTCAAAAAGGAAAATGTTTCTGGATGCGTGTCTTTGAAATTCCTGAAGGAAGCAAAGCAAGTAAAGGAAGAGCTATTCAAAACTTGATCAATATTGAACAAGACGATAAAGTAAAAGCATTTATTTGCACTCAAGACCTAAAAGACGAAGAATACATCAATAGCCATTATGTAATCATGGCAACTAAACAAGGTCAAGTTAAGAAAACGCCTTTAGAGCAATATTCTCGTCCACGTCAAAACGGAATCAATGCTATTACTATTAAAGAAGATGATGAATTAATTGGAGCAAAATTAACAACTGGAAATAGCCAAGTGCTGATTGCTGTTAAATCTGGTAAATTAGTTCGTTTCGAGGAAGAAAAAACGCGTCCAATGGGAAGAACCGCTTCTGGTGTAAGAGGTATAACACTTGCTGATGATAAGGACGAAGTTATTGGATTAGTGTCTATTGATAAAGATCATGTTAATGATTCACAAATCTTAGTAGTTACTGAAAATGGTTACGGTAAACGTACAAAAGTAGTTGACGAAGATGGAGAAGATGTGTATCGTATTACTAACCGTGGAGGAAAAGGTGTAAAAACACTAAATATCACGGATAAAACAGGTCAATTGATTTCGATTAACGATGTTACGGATGAAGACGATTTAATGATCATCAACAAATCGGGATTAACTATTAGAATGAAAGTCTCTGATTTACGTGTCATGGGAAGAGCAACGCAAGGTGTTCGTTTAATTAACATCAAAGGAAACGATTCTATTGCAGCGGTGACAAAAGTAATGCGCGAAGATGAAGAAGAAACTATCGATGATTTAGAAAACGATGGAACAGATTTGGATAGCACTCCAGATACTGAAACTCAAGAATAAAAATTTTAAGCCCAATTCAGTTTGGGCTTTTTTAAAATAAAACAACAAATGAAAAAAATTATTTTAAGTGTAGCTTTATTAGTTTCCATGGCTACTTTCGCGCAAAAAGACGAATTAAAAAATTTAAAAAAGTTGTATGCAAAGGATGCATTAACAACCGAAGAATTTAATCAATTTAAAGGAATTTTACTTAAATTGGAAAGCGTTGCTACAACTGAAGAAGATAAAACTTCGGTTACGTTTTATAAAGCTATGTCGCCCTTATTAGAATTATCAACTTTTGGACAACAGCCTACACCTGCTCAAGTTGCTAAAGTAATGAATCCAACGACTTTAAAAAACTTGGTTCAAGGTTTAAAATCCACCTTAGATTTTGAAGCCAAATCCGGAAAAAAAGTATATACTGATGATATAAAAGAAACATTGACTTGGTTTACGCCAATGCTACAACAATCTGCGGGAATGCTCAACAGCATGAAGAAATTCAAAGAAGCTGGAGAATTGTTTTATAGCATTTATCAATTAGACAATACCGATGTTTCAAATTTAGAAAATGCTGCAATTTTAGCCGTTCAAGCGGGTGATTATTCGCAAGGTGATAAGTTGTATAGAGAAATTCAAAAAGTTGGTTTTTCAGGAACTGGTTTAAAAAAATTCCAATCAACCGAACTTGAAGTAGCTAAAATTTTAGCTGCTATTTCATTAGAATCTAAAAATTTTGAGCAAGCCAAAAAAGATTATGCAAATTATATTAAATTGGATCCAAATGATTTAGAAGCACAAATTAATGAGGCGAATTGTTACTATCACACTAATGATTTAACAACTTATAAAAATAAAATAACCAGTATTCTAGATAAAAATCCAAATAATGCTACTTTACAATATAATGTTGGATTTTTAATGATATCTGATGATGCTAAAATTGTAGATGAGATTAACGCTAATTTAAAAGATGACAAAAAATATAAAGAGCTAATGTCAAAAAGAAAAGACATGTTTAAAGCTGCCTTACCATATTTTGAAAGAGCCTATCAACTAGATGTTAATAATGCCGATACAAAAGAAATTTTAAAACTATCTTATGATATTTTAGGAATGAAAGACAAAGCTGCAACAATAAAATAAGACACATCCCTAACTTTTAGTTAGGGATTTTTTAGTGCAAATTTTACACTTTCGAGTCGTCATAACCGACAAGTTTTAATTCTTAACATCTAGGAAAGTAATTATAAATAATGTGTAGTTTAAAATAAAATGAATTGGCATAAAAACCCTCTTCTTTTTTAATTAAAATTGAACTTTATTTACTTTTAGATAAATTATATTTTTCAGCATCCTTATCCAATATGTATATCACTTCCAAACTATCCATTCTCTTAA
>NZ_JAGKWP010000041.1 GCF_021151785.1 Flavobacterium sp. | reverse complement strand
CTATTAATTTCTTGTTCAACCAATAGAAAATTGGATTCTCATTCTTCAAAAGATCTAACTTTCGATACTAATCAAACAGTTGAAAGACATAAAGGTTCGATAATTATTGGTGCAGAACGTTTTGAACAATACATTTTAGCTTGTAAAGATAAAAATATAGGAATTGTTACTAATCAAACTGGAGTAATTCCTAATCATCCAAATCCACAATTTCCTAATGAATTTACCCATATTGTTGATTTTTTATTAACAAAGAACATAAAGGTAACGACCATATTTGCCCCTGAACATGGTTTCAGAGGAACCGCAGATGCTGGAGAACTTATTAAAGATGGGAAAGATATTAAAACTGGTTTACCCATCATTTCGCTATATGGTTCTAATAAAAAACCTAAACCAGAACAATTAAAAGACATACACATAATGTTATTCGACATACAAGATGTAGGCGCTAGATTTTACACTTACATTTCTACTCTTCACTATGTAATGGAGGCTTGCGCAGAAAACAATATTCCACTATTGATTTTAGACCGCCCAAATCCTAATGGAACTATAATTGATGGACCAATATTAGAAAAGGAACACAAGAGCTTCGTTGGTATGCATGAAATTCCCATTTTACACGGGATGACGATTGGCGAATACGCTAATATGATTAACGGAGAAAAATGGCTAAAAGATGGTGTACAATGTGATTTAAAAATAATCCCTTGTTTACACTATACGAGAGATATGAAATATAGTTTACCTATAAAACCTTCACCTAATTTACCCAATGATCAATCCATTAATTTATATGCCAGTTTATGTCTATTTGAAGGAACCAATGTAAGTGTAGGTAGAGGAACAGAAAAGCAGTTTCAAATTTTTGGTTCTCCTTTTTTACCTTATCGAGAATTTACTTTTAGTTTCACACCAAAACCTAACTTGGGTGCAAAAGATCCAGTTCACAATGGAAAACTGTGCTTTGGAGAAGATTTAAGCGAAATTAAAAAAGTACACCGATTAGAATTAAAATGGCTATTAAAAACCTATGAAAACACAAGTGATAAGACCCTTTTTTTTAATGATTTCTTTACCAAATTAGCTGGCACAAAAAAACTCAGAGAGCAAATTGAAGCAGGTATGACCGAAAAAGAAATTAGAAAGACATGGCAAGAGGGCTTAGAACAATTCAAAGAAATGAGAAAAAAATATTTAATTTATGAATAGAAAGATAATAAAACAAATAACTTTTACTATAACTCAACTTTAATTTCTAAATTTTGTTTCTGTAATTCTTCAATAAAAATCAATTTCTCTTTTGGTGATATAATGATAGTTTTTGAATTTCCATAACACACCTCTATTCTGTCGGTCAATGAAGAAGCGGGAGCACTCAATATACTATCCGTTTTCTTAATAGATTTTATACTTTCAATTGAAATGTTTTTATTTACAATAAATCCAGAATGAACTTTTAAAATTCCTTGAGTAATGACATAATAAGTATCAAACAACAAATACATAACCATAGCAAAAACAGCCATCATAAGAGCTATTAAAACCCAATCTTTTTCTGTTATTCCAATGAGAATTGCTGGAATAGAACTCACAACAAATAAAATTGGCAATGCTATGTCAACTTTAGAAGCAAAAACTTTTTTCATATTACAAAGGTAATTTCTTTTTCATTTGCTCAACGATATTATAAGTTGCAGGGCAAATTGCTACATTTTTCAAAGTTAAATTGGAAATTTGATGAAATTTTTGTCGGTCAGTATGAGGGAATTCACGACACGCTTTCGGTCTTACGTCATAAATCATACAATAATTTTCATGATCTAAGAATGTGCAAGGTACATTTTGCAATACATAATCCTGCTCTTCATCAATTCGAAGATATTGCGCAATAAATTGTTGTGGCTTTAATTTTAAAAACTTAGCAATTCTTTCAATATCTGCAGAGGTAAATAATGGCCCTGTCGTTTTACAACAATTTGCACATTCTAAGCAATTCGTTTTTTTAAATTCATTTTCATGTAACTCTTGCATTACGTAGTCTAAATTTTTAGGAACTTTCTTTTTTAACTTATCGAAATACTTTTTGTTTTCGTTATGCTTATCTTTGGCTAGTTTTTGTATTTCATTTAAAGACGGCTTCAACATATTGCAAAATTTAGAAATACAAAGTTATCACTTTAATTAAAGAATGCTTTACAAAGCACACTGATTTTTAATTTATCATATGAAAGATTTATTTGGTCAAGCCCTATTAGACTACCAAACCCAAAATGCTCCTGAAAATATTATTACTGAAACATCAATTTCAGAGGCAGATGAAATGGAGATTTCCTATATGTTTCGAAAATACAATGAAATGCCAAAAATTGAGCAAAAGGCGCTTCAACTTGCAAAAGGAGAAATATTAGATGTTGGCTGTGGAGCTGGAAGTCACGCTTTATATTTACAAGAAAAAGGTTTTGAAGTAACAGCAATTGACTTTTCTCAAAAAGCAATTCAAACCTGTCAATTAAGGGGAGTAAAAAAAGCGTTAGCTATAGAATTATTATCATTTAATACCAGCAAAAAGTTTGACACTATTTTATTGTTAATGAATGGTACTGGAATTTTTGGCAGCATGCAACAAATTTCAAAGTATTTAAATCATCTTAAAGAACTTCTCTCTGATGATGGCCAAATTTTAATTGATAGTTCCGATCTAATTTATATGTATGATCAAGATGAAGATGGTGCATATGAAGTTCCAGCTAATGGCTATTATGGCGAATTAAGTTTTACAATTACATATAAAAAACAAAACGAAGATCCTTTTAACTGGCTTTATCTAGATTACAACACTTTGCAAAATGCAGCTCATGTTCATGGCTTAAATTGTGAATTAATAATAGAAGGTTCTCATTTTGATTATTTAGCTAGAATTACAAAATAAAAAGATTGAATTTCTTCAATCTTTTTATTAAGGTATATTCAAGTATTTATGAGTTTGAAGAGACACACGCCACTTAGGATGATTCATCACATAATCAACAATTAAGGGAGTCATTTCTTCTTTTTTACTCCATTCTGGTTGCAAAAAAAGTATGGTATTGGAATTAACCTTTGCAGCTTGCTCTTCAGCAAAATGAAAATCGTGTTTATTATGAATGATGATTTTTAATTCATTGGCTATATCATAGGCGCTTTGTGTTGGCAGTTTTGTTTTTTTTGGAGATAAACAAAACCAATCCCACTCACCTGTAACTTCATAAGCTCCTGATGTTTCAATATGAATACGGAGCCCTTGTCTTTTTAATTCGGTAGTCAATGGTAGCATGTTCCAAGATAGAGGTTCCCCTCCTGTTACCACAACTGTTTCTGCATATTTCTTTGCATTGGTCACAATATGTTCTATTGCAGTTGGCGGATGCAAATCAGCATTCCAACTTTCTTTTACATCACACCAATGACAACCAACATCACATCCTCCAACACGAATAAAATAAGCTGCAGTTCCTGTGTAATATCCTTCTCCTTGGATGGTATAAAACTCTTCCATCAAGGGTAACATTACTCCTTTATCTACTGCTAATTGAATTTCTTTTTGTAACATTTTTTAAAAAATAGTCTGCAAAGATAAGGTAAAGTTAGGGCTGTAACAAGTTTAGGACTAAAAAGTTGGTTTTAAACAAAACAAAAAAGGTCGATAGTTTGCTCACTACCGACCTTTTTAAATAATTATATGTTTTACTTCTTCAATACTTGTAAAGATTGTGTGATGTAAGCATCTGTTGGATTTATTTTTTTTGCTTCTTCAAAAGCAGCAATGGCTTTAACTTTATCTGTAGTTGCATAACTAGAACCGATAAATGTATATGCTTCTAATAAATTTTTCTTTACTGCTTCCTTAGCAAGTTCCGCTTCACCTTTAGATGTTACTACTTTTACGTATCCTTCATAATCTAACAATGCTTCTTTTTTAGATTGCTCTGTATCAATCACACGATTTAATTTTCCTTTGTTTAAATAAGCATCTTGGGTATTAGGAGAATTTTTAATTACTTCTGCAAAAGCCGCATTTGCCTTTTCAAACTCCGGTTTCATTGCTGCCTTTTGGTCAGCAGTTTTATCAATTGAAGCGATAAAAATAGATTGTCCATAATAATAGTTGTCTAATGTATATGTTCTAGACTCTTTATGTTTTAGAGCTAATTCAAATAACTTAGCCGCCTCTAAATATGCTTTTTGTTTATACATTTTTACACCTAGTTCACTGAATTCATTAGATAATCTATGGTCTAATTCAGCTGCTTTTTGCAAATCAACTAATGCCTCATTAAATTTAGTTGGATTATTTAATACACCATTTGCATCAACAGCATAAGACATTTTAGCTTTTGCTATTCCTAGATAATCTCTTCCTCTAATTTTTCTCGGGTTTGATTTAGCAAAAAACTCATTAAATGCATTAATAGCGGCCTCATTCTTTCCAGTTTCAAGAGATGCAAAACCTAAATATCTGTAAATTCTAGGATTTACTTTATCCATCTTTTGAATAGCTAGAGCCTCCGCTTCCAATGCTTTCCAATCTTTTGTAATAATTAAGAAATCAGCATAACGCATTCTTGAATCAACAGAAGTATCAGTTAAAGTCATATATTTTCTGTATGACTCTAAAGCCTTTGCTGTGTTTTCTTCAAATTTTTTAGGATCAGAATATCCCCATGCAAAATAAGTTTCTGCTAATTCTCTATGCGCTGGACCATAGTTAGGATTAATAGCTATAACTTCATTTATTGCTTTGATAGATTCTGGATACGCTTTTGCATTTCTAGTAATCATTGCCAATTGTAATTTAGCACGTAATAAAGTATTATCTAAATCAAAAGCATTTCTATAAGCTGAATAAGCATCGTTCACATTTTTATTACCTAATTGAGCATCACCCAAAACTAATTGCGCTAATGCTGATTTAGGATCACTTGCAACAGCTTTTTTTGCAGCTTCGACAGCTTTGGAATGATCTGGATGTTCTTGATTCAAATAGGCCCTTGCTATAAAAATCTGTTCTTCAGTATCTTTCTTTTTAGCATTTTGCAAAGCAGCCGTAATATGCTCATTAGCTCCCGTTCTGTTTCCATTCATTAATTCAACATGAGCTAACCCTATTAGATTCAGGTGGCCTGCATCTTTAGCAGTTCTTCCTTTTTCAAAATATATTTTTGCAGAATCTTGCTTGTCTAAATCTAAGTAAACCTGACCTAAATAAAAATAATTTCTACCTTTATCGGGTGAAGAACTAATCATGCTTTTCAAAGATTTTCTAGCTTCAGAATATTTCTCTGCATCGATGGTCTTTTTTACTTGTTCAATGTCCTGTGCGTTTACTACTGTTGCACTTAAAATAGCTACCGTACTTGCTAATACTACACTTTTCATATTATTCTAAGTTTATATTTTTTTTCTAATTTTTAATTCTCTGGTTGGAATATGCTCAGGCAATAATCCTGACTTTAAAATGATTCGCTGACCAATGTTACCAGCTACAAATGAAGCAAATCCCATGCCTAAACCTGACTTCCCTTGATAATTTAACACAAAAATAGTTCTTGTTAAAGGATAATCATTTAATGCAAGACTTGATTGTGAAGGCTTTACCAACTCTTTTTTATCATTAACTAATGGAATTACTTTAATGTTTTTTAATCTATTTTCGGTTTCAAGATCAACGTTAGTTAACCAATTCACACCAACAAATCCAATAGCATTTTCATTTTCCGAAACAAATTTAATTACTTCTGTATTAGTAGTGAAAGCACTAACATTATTTTTTGGTAAAGAGTTAGACTTAAACTTCTCCATTAAAAAACTTAAAGTACTAGAATTCGCATTGTCAAAAACTAATTTTTTTACAGATGTATCTCCTTTAAAATAAGACTCTAATTCTATCAAACTAATTTGCTTAATATCATCATTATTATTAGCAATCAAGGCTAAACCATCTTTAGCAATTGGAGTAACTTTTCCAAGAATAGTTTTCGATTTGAAATAACTAGTTTCATTAGCGTTTAATTTTCTTGCTAAAACAAAATAATCAGCTTTTCCTTCAACAATAGCTTTACTAATTTCAGTTTCAGATTTACTAATAAGATTTACCTTTGCATACTTATATTGACTTTCAAAGACAGCTTTTTGTTCCTCCATAATGGGCAATAACGTTTCATCAACCCAAACGTTGAGCTGACCTGTGGTGATTGTCTCGTTAACTTCTTTAGATGATTTATTACACGAAAAAAAAGTAAAGAAAACAAACACAATTATTAAAACAATTCTTTTCATTCCATCGTAATATTTAAATTAATAGGAAAGGTGCAGCTCATTTTTGTTGGTTTTCCATCTCTATAAGATGGGTTCCATTTAGGATACTTTTTCATTGCTAAAACAGCTTTCTCTGCAATTTTTAATTTAGATTTAGACTGGTTTTCTAACACTTCAAAGTCGACTAACTCTCCTTGTTCATTTACTGAGAATCTAATTACTATTTTTGCTTGTATTGATTTTTTTTGTGAATGAACGAAACTTTTCAATATTTCATCTATCACAAAGTTTCTGAAATGATTTATTCCATTTATAGGTTGAGCCCTGATAACATCTTGATTAGTAGCAGTACTTTCACTAGACGAAATAGAAGAATTTTGAGCGTTAACAAAATGTGTTGTTATGAAAAAAACAACAAGAAACCATTTATTCATCTTTAAAAGTTGTATTAAATCTGTAAAATCTAAAAATAGCATATACTACCAATAAAACACCGAAAGCCAATCTATTCGAATAAGGCACTGTTACTGGCATGGATTCCCAAAAGATAAAGATACTGGCAATAATTAAATAAGCAAGTATCATCACTAGTCCTAAAACAAACAGAAATCGCTGTTTAGGCGATTTCTGCTTAAAGTTATTGAATATATTATTCATTTTTTATTATTCTGCCGAAATATTAAACTTCAATGGGAAATTATAATATACTTTTACATTTCTACCATTCATTACCCCAGCTTTCCATTTAGGAGATTTCTTTATTTGTTGAACAGCCTTGTCTGCTAATTTATAGCCTTTTGGACTTTCTTCTAAAACTTCGAAGTTACCCAAAGAACCATCTTCCATAACAACAAATCTAATTCTAACTGAACCGTTAATCGATTCTTCAATATCACCTAAGCTTCCTAACAAACCGTTTTGAACTTTTGTTCTGAAGGCGTTAATTCCACCTGGTGGTTCTGGGTTAACTTCTACTGAAGTAAAGATTTGCGAATAATCTGTATTATCAGCAGCAACGTTAACATCACTAGCCAAACCATCTAAAGGAATTCCAGCATCAGCATCATTTGATCCTTTAACATCACTAGCACCTGTTTTTTTATCTTTTAAATCATCAATAGATGGTGGTGGTGTTTCTACCGTTTGTTTATCCACAACAACTGGTGGTACCATTTTAACAACATCAACAATTGATTTTGTTTGTTTAACAGGCTCTACCTTTTGTTCAAGAATTTCTTTAGGTTCGTCTTTTTTCTGTTCAACAATTTTCTTCAACTCAACTTTGGTTATTTTTTCTTTTTCTTCTTCCTCAGAAGCTTTGTCTAAATAACTTTTAATTAAAGGATAAGAAACTGCCGAACCAAAAAACAATGCCCCCAAAAGTAAAGCATATATAGTTGCTTTAGGATTTGTTTGTCTTAATTCGTATGCACCATAACTTTTGTTACGTCCTTCGAAAACTGTATTTAACCAGCTATCGTGGAATAAGTTTATTTTAGAACTCATATAATATTATTTAAAAGTTAGGTTATTTAATTCCTTTATCTTCAAGCATTTTTAAATCTTCAGGAGTAGTATCTACAATAGCATATACTTTTGTTTTTGTAATAGCCATTTCGTCTAAGATATCTACTAAATTTTTATAATTTGAAGATTTACTTGCTTTGATTAACACTGTTAAAGTTTCCTTTTCTGGATCAGCAACTCTCCCTTTTACTTCTTGTTGTTGAGCCAAAATTGCTTTTCTAATCCCTTTACCTCCGTAATTTTCAAGAATTGGTCCTTTTAATGGTTTATTCGTTTGACCGATATAATAAACTAATTTATTATTTTTCCCAAGAACTACCGTTAAAGTTCTCCAAGCTGGAGTTTCAGGTGGTTTCTCATCTTTTATATCTTGATCTTTATCTGGTAAGGCTAAATCCATAGATTGCGGTTTAGACAATGTAGTAGTCAAGATAAAGAATGTGATTAACAAGAAAGCCAAGTCAACCATCGCTGTTAAGTCAACCCCTGGGTTCGACTTTTTACTTCTTACCTTGCCGCCTTTATCGCCGCCGCCGGTATTTAATTCTGCCATGTTATTTCTTTATTTTCTAATTAAAAATCTTCACTTCTTAATCCTGTAACTAAATAAAAGTTGTTCACTTCTTGCTTCTGCATCATGTCTAACACCTTTTTCACAGTAGGATATTTTTCTTTACCATCTGCTTTAATAGCAAACTTTAAATCTTTTGTTCTTAATTCAACTAATGCTTCACGAGAAGAAAGAACCCAATCCCCTAGCTGACTCTTTTTTGTTGAATCTGCAGGTGTTTCATAAGGAATTCCTTTTTGTAAACCTTCTCTATTTCTTTCTGCTCCTGGTAAAGCAATTAGCGATTTCAATTCATCCATTGGCACACCGAAACCATCGATAAGTGCAAACTTTGCCTTTTCATCTTCTGAAAATTCCATACCGTATTTATCCGCCATGATTTCTAGAGCTTTAACCCTTAAATCTCTATCAGTCATACTGAAATATACAGCGCTATCCCCAATAGTAATTGTTGCTAAATCATGTTCAGGTAATTTTGCCTGTACTGTAGAAGCAGGTGTATCTACTGGTTTTGGCTCAGGAACTTTTGCAGTTGATGTCATGATAAAAAAGGACAACAATAGAAACGCTACGTCACACATAGCAGTCATATCTATTTTTGTACTTTTTTTAGATATTTTAACCTTTGCCATCTTTAAATTATATTTTAACTATTAGTATTTATTGAAAATTAGTTGCTTCCTTTAGCTCTTTTGTAAGCTTGAGAAATAGCGAAACCAGCCTCATCAATAAAGTAAGTTAAAGTATCAATTTTAGATGTAAAGTAGTTGTAAGCAATAATTGCTAAAGTAGAAGTTGAGATACCTGTAGCTGTGTTGATTAACGCTTCAGAGATACCATTTGCTAACTGAGCTTGGTCTGGTGTACCTGCAGTTGCTAATCCAGCAAATGCTTTAATCATACCAGATACAGTTCCTAATAACCCTAACAATGTACCGATAGACACTAATGTTGATAAGATTGTTAAGTTTTTCTCTAACATTGGCATTTCTAATGATGTTGCTTGCTCTACCTCTTTAGTGATATTTTCAGTAGCTTTTTCTACATCTAAACCATCTTTTCTTACTTGCTCAGATTTTAACAAACCTGCTTTTACAACGTTTGCTACTGAACCTTGTTGTGAATCACATGAAGCAATTGCTCCTTGAACATCACCAGATTTGATTTGTCCTAATACATTTTTAACAAATTTCTCTAAATCTCCTTTACCAGCAGCTTTGCTAATAACAAAAAATCTTTCAATTGAGAAAACTAATGTCATTAATAATAATCCCATTAATGCTGGTACAATCATACCACCTTTATAAACCATTCCTAAATAGTTTCCAGGTAGTGGGTGTCCGTTTTCTGGATCTCCACCTTCGAAGTTAGCCGATGCTCCCATAACGAATTTCCATACTAGGAATCCAATTACTAAACATACTAAAATAGTAGCTGCTGCAAAAATACTTGCCCCTTTGTTTTCTTTGTTCTCTCCAGAAACTTTTAAATCCTGTGCCATTTTCTTAATTTTTAGTTTAAAATTGATTAATAATTTATTTAATTTGAATTATGTTTGGTCGCAAATTTATATGAAATAGACTTTAAAAAAAAACTAAATTCACAAAAATTAACATTAAGATAATTTTCGTAACAAATACTATACCAAAAAATGTTAATTATGTTTTTTTATAAAAAAAATTTACAACATTTGTATTGTAATTAAATTCAGAAAAAAATAGGTAAAATAAAGAAAAATTACCAACTAAAATAGTTAACCTAAACCTTTTAAAACAGTAAAATGAAAAGTTATATCACCATAGGCTTACTTCTTTTATCAAATATATTTATGACTTTGGCCTGGTATGGGCATTTAAAATTCAAATCCCTCAAATGGTTTGAAAACACAGGCTTGATTACAATTATCTTAATCAGTTGGGGATTAGCTTTATTTGAATATTGTTTTCAAGTACCAGCTAATAAAATAGGCTTTCAAGGAAATGGTGGTCCTTTTTCGTTAATGCAATTAAAAGTAATACAAGAAGTTATTACATTAGTTGTTTTTGTTATCTTTTCAATGCTCTTTTTTAAGAACGAAAGTTTTAGATGGAATCATGCCGTGGGTTTTTTATTTTTAATTTTGGCGGTATATTTTATTTTTAAAAAATAACTCTTTTAACTATGAAAAAATATTTCATTCAAAAAAAACCTTTTATAGTTCCAACAACTGATGGAAAAATAATTGAAGAACATCATGGTTTAGCTAGCACAAAAAATGCTGTAATTTCAATTGCACATATGATTGCTCCTCCTGGATGGAGTGAACCTTTTCAAACACCTGAATTTGATGAATATACTTATATTATTAAAGGTAAAAAACAATTTACCATTGAAGATGAAATCATCATACTTGAAGCAGGGCAATCTATTAAAATAGAAAAAAACACAAGAATTCAATATGCCAACCCATTTGAAGAAGTCTGTGAATACATTGCCATTTGCACTCCTGCTTTCAATCCAAGTTCCGTTCATCGAGAAATAGAAGAGTAAAAATAAAAAGAGAGCTTTAATTTAATTTAAGCCCTCTTTTTTTCTTTAAATTTTATAGTTAAAATTCAAACTCCACCTTGAATTAGCTTCCACTAAGCCCGCCATTAAATTTTGGTTAATAGGCGCAAAATAAGTAGCCCCTAGAGAAAATCTATTCCATCCAATTTCTAATCCAAATTTTCCAAAAAGAATATCACCAGTCGTATTTCGCACTTTCTGTCCATATTGGTAATTACTTGAGTACACTTCTCCTGCTAAGCCTAATTGAGGTGCAATAGCTAATTCCTTACTTTCAAATAAATAATAAAAAGTAGCACCATAATTAAACTGATTACCAAAACGGTATTCTTTCTTATTTTGGGTTTTAACCACGTAGTTCATCATCGTATTGATTCCAATTTTTTTATATTTCAACACATATTCCGTTGAAAACAACCAATCCCAGCTTCCCGTCCCTACTTGAAAACTTGGATTTACACTTCCAGCATTCACTTCTTTGTAAGCTCCCGTAGGCATTTTTAAACCTGTACCAATTTGCCAATTGTGTTTAAGAATAGTACTATCTTTATGTGTTTGATAAACTGTAAGTAATCCTAAAACGGTGATATCTCCCAAACCACTTATTTCTTGATTTCCATTTTTGGTATCTCTATTATGAAAATGATAAGGTAATAATGTTGAAACTTGAAACCCTTTTACAATAGGAATACGAGCCCAAATTTGAACCGTATTAAATTGTTCCTCCAACCAAGGTGAATTAGAATACAAACCATCGTTAGAACGATAGTGTTGATTAAAATAACGCACACCCACAAAATTAGAATTCAACATTGAAGCAAACCCCATACTTCCACCACTAGCTGAACAACCACAAGCATCACAATCATCGAAGTAGTTGGTTTTTACAATGCGTTTTCCAAAATAATATGGACTTTCCACACGTATTGGATTAGTTGTTTCAGAAGCAAATTTAGGTTTTTCATGTGCTTGTAAGGATAATATACCAAACAAAATTATGATTATGTTTTTCATTTTAAATTGAATTAATATTCTGCAAATTTTGGATCTGTTAAAAATTGTTGATCTGTTAACGTCTTTAAAAAAACTATTATTTTAGCTTTTTGATCGTTAGTAAGTGGAATCCCTAAGGTTCCATTCGTATTTAAAGAAGAATCTAAGTTTAAATTATTTTGTACGCCATTGGAGTAATGATTCAATACTGCCTCTAAGGTGTAGAAACGACCATCGTGCATGTAGGGAGCTGTTTTTTCAATATTTCGCAAACTTGGCACTTTAAACTTATATTTATCTTGTAACAATTCCGTTACACGATAATGCCCAACATCATTAATTTGTGGATTAATACTCAAACCATTATTTCTAAAGCTATTATCGGTAAAAAGATCTGTGGCATGACATGAGGCACACTTTTGGTTAAAAATGGCATACCCTTCTAACTCGTCCTCTGACAATACACCTCCAGGTTCATTTCTTCTAAATTTATCAAAACGAGAATTTGAAGAAACAGCCATTACCATGAATTGGCCTAAAGCTTTGAGCATGTTTTCTGAATTAATTTGACCATCTGAAAAGGCTTGCTTAAATAGTTTTACATAAACGGGATCTGCTTTCATCATAGCAATAATTTGAGAGAAGCTACCATTCATCTCGATGGGACTCGTCAAAGGAATGATGGGTTGCAAATCGAGATGAGTCGTAGCTCCATCCCACATGAATGCTGTTTGAAAGGCTAAATTTTGAATAGGAGGCGTGTTACGAGTTCCTATATTATCACCAACACCATGACTAAAGCTATGCCCGTGATGTGTAAAAGCATCTGCTTGAATATGGCAAAATCCACATGAAACTATACCATCAGAAGATAATCGACCATCATAAAACAACTTCTTCCCTAATTCAAATCCTTTTTGAGTCAAAGGATTATTACTTAAATCATAGGCCAATTCTGGAAAATTACTTGGCACTTGGAAAGAAAGGGGTACATTTTGGTATTCGTCGTCGTCATTTGAACAACCACACACCATAAAAGCAAGGAGTATTAAAAATATCTTTTGCATCGTATTTATGTTTTGCCCTGACAGCAATATAAAGCCCAGAAGAATTACAGGTGCTATTTCATAATTTATTACAAAGCGACCTAAGCAACTCTTGTAAAAGATGTAGAAAAAGACCTGTAAGACTGAGGACTTGCAATGAATGGCAGGATTGCGCTTTTAAAAATTAATCGTTATGTACGTGATGAACTTCAAACATAGCAGCCAAGTTAGCAGTAACTAAAGCGAGTTTTGCCCCCCCCATAACCATAGCTTGTTCAGACAAATTGATTTTATTTGTTCCGTCCAATACTTGTTTTAAATCAGCCATGATGTGCACTTGAGGAGTAATCGTAGTACGAACTAAAGCTTTGTCTGGAAAATTTAATGTAATTTCTGCATAGTTATAATTTGTTCCTGTTTGTCCTGTATGAACTTGGAACATTGCTTCTGTAGTTTGTGTGGCAGAAGTAAACATTCCTTCAAGAGCTAAAAATTTATAACCAGCACTCCAAGACCACATCATTCCAGCGTCTTGAGCTGTAGTAAGAAAATTTCCTTGTCCTGCAGCACCTAAATTAAATTGCTCTTGATCCACACCAATTCCAAATTTAATTTTGGTATAATTTCCAGCAGGAATGTTAGGCAAATTCAACAAAGTTGACGCAGATGTAAATTCGTCTACTATGAAATAACTTTGACTTTTAGGAACTGTAACTGTTGAGCCGTCTTCTTTAGTAAGTACAATATTACTAACAATGTACTTGGCTTTTGAAATCTTTACCGCCTCACCGTTAGAGTTTGTGTAAATGGTACCAGGAATAAAATCAGCATCACCATAAACTTGGTCAAACTCTATTTTTAAATTTCCTGAACCAGTAGCTTCATTTGATGCATTATCATCATTTGAACATGAAAAAGTTAATAACGTTGTAATTAATACAACCATGATTTTAATATATTTTGCTTTCATTATTTTAAATTTTAAAAGATTAATTCTACTTCGTTATAGGTAACAAAATAGTACTATAATAAACGATTCATTTTAAACCGAATGCTATTTTGTGTCTACTAATTGAATATATTAATAGAAAATAAGCTATTTCTATCACACTTTTTTTGAAATAAGTGAAATAGTATGGTAAATTTGAATGAATGAATTGAATTTAGAAACGCTCAATGTACCTGCACATTCATTGACTTGTACAAAAAGGGCGTTTCTTTTTTACACCTAAATAAGTAAAAAAGTACCCTAAAATGAGAAATTCAATTATAAAACAGAAGTATAAACAGTTGGTGGATGAAAAACAGCATGAGCTGTTAAGTAACCATATAAATTTTGATAATGATTATCAACCTCTTTTGAAGTAGATGTTAATGAAACTTTTGAAAGTTGAAGAATTTTGTTTTCAAAAAAAAGCACTTCAACTTCTTGCTTAGAAGTATTTTTTTTATCTGAAGATGAAGTTGATTTTTCATCTTCTACAGCCTTTGCTAATTCTTTCTTTAAGTGACATTTTCCATCACAATGCATTTCTGGTTTAGCTTTGTTTTCACACAGCTCGTTGGCTATATAATCATAATTTACCCAATAATCTACCAATGGCAAAACGGGTTTAGCTAAAATAAAGAATGCGATTATGAATCCGAAATATTTCACGGCACAAATATACAAATCACATTTCAGCTTTAATTGATTTTTATCATAAAAATTAAACCTTTATCCTTTTTTACTGTCCTATAATCAACTTTAAATTTTTAAAATTATGAAAAAGTATTTATTAGTTTTTGCACTTGTTGTTACTGGAGTGTCTTTTGCTCAAGACAAAGGAAAGTTTAAAGATGCTACTCCAGAAGAACGAGCTGAAATTCAAACAAAAAAAATGGCAAAAGATTTAACATTAAACCAAGAACAAAAGCAAAAAGTCAATGCTATTTTAAAAGAACATCATGCTAATTTAGAAGCAAAAAAAGAGGAAATCAAAAGTGAACAAATTGAGGCAAAAAAAGTACGTCGCAAAAAAGCGATGAGCGAACTCAAAGAAAGCAGAAGTGAATTGAAAGAAAAACTTAAAGGAGTTCTAACTGAAGAACAATACAAAAAATGGGAAACACTTCAAAATGAACGCCTTGAAAAAGCAAAAAATTACAGAAAAAACGGTAATAAATAATTTTTTCAGTTTCTAAATTTTTTTATTTTAAAAAAAAAGTTTAGCTTTGGTGAAACTATTAACAATTAAGAAAATGAAAAAAATACTTGGAACTCTAGTTTTATTCCTTGCATTTACATTAAACGCTAGTGCTCAAGACAAAGCATTTAAAAAAGTAGACGCAGCGGTTGAAGCAAAAAAAAATGTAACCGAAATGGCTGAATACCTTAGGTTAAACAGTGAAGATGTTGAAAATTTCCTCCGTTTATTTGAGCACAAATTCCGTTTACTTAATGAGAACATATCTGATGAAAGAAAAACAGAATTAGCAAGAATTATTGATTTAAAAATTAGAGCAACATTGACACCTGCTCAAATGGAAAAACTCGATAAAAATCCAGAGTTATTGAAAAAATTAACTCATTAAAATAAAAAATCCCGATTTAAATCGGGATTTTTTATTTATAACCTTTGAGAAACTTCATCTACACATTTAATCGTATAGGTCAAATCTTCATAAGTTAAAGCATCTGTAATAAACCATGTTTCATAAGCAGAAGGAGCGATGTAAATTCCTCGTTTCAGCAATTCATGAAAAAATATTTTAAAAGTTTCGTTATCACCATTCTTAGCAGTTTGAAAATCATAAACTGGATTAGCATCAAAATGAACAGAAATCATGGATCCTACACGATTAATTGTAAATGCTACCTGATTTTTAATTAACACTTCTCGCATACCTTTCTCTAAAAAGGCTGTTTTTTCATCTAATCTTTTAAAAATTTCTTGATCTTCATTTAACTCTGTTAACATTTGCAATCCAGCTGCCATAGCTAACGGATTACCAGATAATGTACCAGCCTGATAAACTGGCCCTAAAGGAGATAAATAATCCATGATTTCTGCTCTTCCTGCAAAAGCACCAACAGGTAGCCCTCCTCCAATTACTTTACCAAAACAAACAATATCTGCTTGAATAGAGAACAGCTCTTGAGCTCCTCCTTTTGCCAAACGAAAACCTGTCATTACTTCATCAAAAATCAAAAGTGCTCCACTTTCAGAACAAATTGTTCTAAGTTGTTCTAAAAAACCTGATTTAGGAGGAATACACCCCATATTTCCAGCTACAGGCTCAATAATAATAGCTGCAATCTCATTTTTATTCGCTTCAAAAAGACTTTTCACATGTTCAATGTCATTGTAATTAGCTAACAATGTATCTTTTGCCGTTCCTTGAGTAACCCCCAGACTATTAGGAACCCCAAATGTACTTAAACCACTTCCTGCTGCAATCAAAAAAGAATCAGAATGCCCATGATAACATCCCGAAAATTTGATAATTTTATCCCGTTTAGTATATCCTCTTGCCAAACGGACTGCGCTCATACAAGCCTCAGTTCCTGAATTAACAAAACGAATTTTATCTATTCCAGGTACCATTGACACAACTAATTCGGCAATTTTGGTTTCTAAAGCTGTTGGTGTTCCAAAAGATGTTCCCTTTTTAGCACGTTCAACGACTGCATTAACAACAGGTTCGTGAGCATGCCCTAAAATCATTGGTCCCCAAGAATTGATATAATCTATATATTTATTTCCGTCTTCATCGTATAGATATGCTCCTTTAGCTTCTTTTATAAAAATAGGTGTTCCTCCCACAGCTTTAAAGGCACGCACTGGTGAATTTACTCCTCCTGGAATAACCTGATTGGCTTCAACAAAAAGTTGGCTACTTCTTTTATATAACATTTTATTTTATTTTAATTTTTTGTCCAATTGAAATGGCGTTCTCTGATATATTATTTAACTGCTTTAACTGCTCAATTGTAATATTAAATTTTTTTGAAAGTGAATACAAAGTATCTCCTTTCTGAACAATATATTCGCTCTCTGAGAACGAAACGCTATTTGAATTTTCCACTCGTGGAAGAGGTTTATAATTTCTACCTAAAACCTCATTATCTAATTTATATAGTTCATAACGCTCAATAATACCAACTAATTTAGAAGGATACAAAGTATCTGTAGCATAACCTGCTTGTTTTAAACCATTGGCCCATGACTGGTAATCTCCCTTGTCTAATTTAAACAATGATTCATAACGCTTTCTTGAACTTAAAAATAAGGCATGATCTCTATAAGATTCCGCAGGATCTTTATATTTCCTAAAACACTCTTGCAATGCATCATCATCATGAGTAACAGACTCACCAGTCCATCCTGTATGACACTTTATACCAAAATGATTATTAGCCTCACGACATAGACGTCCAAAACCAGCTCCAGACTCTAAAATTCCTTGCGCCATAATTATACTTGCTGGAATTCCATGTTGCTTCATATTAGATTTAGCAGTTTCTTTAAAATCTTCAATATATTTTTTCACATCTTCTGTAGTTGCTTTAACTTTTGATGTTGCCACCAAAATTTCACCAGAAGATGCTTTATTCCCATTAGAATGATTAGAAACTGGCTTAGATTTATTTCCTGAAGCTGTAGACTTTTTATTACTAGAAACAGGTTTAGATGTTCTTACTTTTGAACCTCCACATGCAGCTAAAGAGAGTATCAATGAAAATAAAATGATTTTTTTTATCATAGCACAATTAATTCTTTATTTTTTTTGGCAAGCAATTGATTCATTCCAGCAATGCCTTGTAAACCACCTGTGTGAATGGCTAAAATTTTACTAAAAGCGGGAAAACTCCCCTTCTCAATCATCTGAAATACTCCATACATCATTTTTCCTGTATAAATAGGATCTAATGGTATTTGAGTTTTTGCATAAAATTCATTTATAAATTGAATTAAAACATCATTCACCTTACCATATCCTCCAAAATGATAGTCACAATTGATATGCCAATTATTCTTGTGTACAAATTTACTAATATCCTCCTTTAAAAAATCACCTTTTAAAGAAGAAAAACCAATAATCTTTTGATTTTCATTAGAGCCATTAATAATTCCAGAAATTGTACCACCTGTACCAACTGCAGTACATATATAATCAAATTTATTTGTTGCGCTAGATAATATTTCTTCACAACCTAAAATAGCTAATTCATTAGTCCCGCCTTCTGGCAAAAGATAAAAGTTACCCCATTGGCTCCTAAGTTGCTCAATAAACGCATTATTTGTTTTATTTCTATAGGTGGTTCTGTCTACAAATAGGAAACGCATTCCTAATTTCTGCGCTAAAAACAGAGTCGGATTATTTTCAATTTGATTTTCCAATTCTTCCCCTCTAATCACTCCTATTGTCTGAAAACCATATTCTTTTCCAACTCCTGCAACTGCTACTATATGATTAGAAAAAGCTCCACCAAAAGTCAGAAGCGTAGTAGCCTTTATCTCTTTTGCTTTTTGCAAATTGTATTTCATTTTTCGAAACTTATTGCCTGAAATGATTGGATGTAATAAATCCTCTCTTTTCACAAAAAGTTCAATGGCATTTGGAAACGCAATATTAAGTTTGATAATTTCAGGCATTGGCTTTTGAAAATAGTACTCAAGAGACTCAACAAATTTAAAACTATTTTTTTCATTAAAGAACAACTAAATTGTACAATACCTTTTTCAATTATTTTAATAAAACATTCTTAACATATAAAACAAATATTTAAATTTGTTGGCATGAATGCTGACTTAAATCCAAATTCCTTGAAAGAAGGGGAAGATTTTTATTATACCCCGGAAGGCTACAAGTGTTTTACAGAACAATATCATCTAAAAAGAGGATATTGTTGCAAAAGTGGATGCAGACATTGCCCCTACGGATTTAATAAAAAAACAGATGACATGAATAAAAAGAAAAATGGATAACAAAATACTTTCTTACCGAATAAAAATTTTCAGAACGTACCATCGTTCTGACATTCGTTATCCTTAGTTATTGATTTGAGTAGGTTTTTTAATACTAACTTAGAAAAATTTATGGAAGACATGAAGTTAGTTACCTCCTATCCCTATCGAATATTTTCCCATTTAATCATTATTTAAAAAACAAATCATGACATTTCAAGATCAAATTTTAGAAGGAATACCATCTCAATTACCATCACCAAAGGCCTATGACCCAACCATAAATCATGCACCAAAAAGAAAAGATATACTAACTGCAGAGGAAAAAAAATTAGCTTTACAGAATGCATTGCGCTATTTTGATCCACAACATCATGCCGAACTAATACCTGAGTTTAAAGAAGAATTAGAACGCTATGGTAGAATCTATATGTATCGTTTACGTCCTGACTACAAGATGTATGCACGTCCAATTGCTGAATATCCTGGAAAAAGTGAACAAGCCAAGGCGATTATGTTAATGATTCAAAACAACTTAGATTATGCTGTAGCACAACATCCCCATGAATTAATTACGTATGGTGGTAACGGGGCCGTATTTCAAAATTGGGCACAATATCGTCTAACGATGAAATACCTAGCAGAGATGACTGACGAGCAAACTTTAGTTATGTATTCTGGTCATCCCATGGGATTATTCCCTTCACACAAAGAAGCACCTCGAGTGGTAGTAACAAATGGAATGGTTATTCCAAATTACTCCAAACCAGATGATTGGGAAAAAATGAATGCTTTAGGAGTATCACAATATGGACAAATGACAGCAGGAAGCTATATGTATATTGGCCCACAAGGTATCGTTCATGGCACCACTATTACTGTATTGAATGGATTTAGAAAAATTAAGAAATCACCAACTGGTGGTCTTTTTGTAACTTCTGGATTGGGAGGAATGAGTGGTGCTCAACCAAAAGCTGGAACAATTGCTGGTTGTGTTACTGTTTGTGCAGAAGTTAATCCTAAAATAACCAAAATTAGACATGAACAAGGTTGGATTCATGAAATAATAGAAGACCTTAATCAATTAGTTACAAGAGTAAAAAATGCTTTAGTCGATAAAGAAGTTGTGTCTATTGCTTATCTTGGAAATGTCGTTGAAGTTTGGGAAAAGTTTGATCAAGAAAATATTCATATTGACTTGGGTTCTGATCAAACATCGTTACATAATCCATGGGCTGGTGGATACTACCCTATCGGATTCACATTTGAAGAATCTAATGACATGATGGCTAATCAACCAGAACAATTTAGAAGCGAAGTTCAGAAAACGCTGCGTCGTCATGCTGAAGCCATTAACAAACATACTGAAAAAGGAACTTATTTCTTTGATTATGGAAATGCCTTTTTATTAGAATCTTCACGAGCAGGAGCCAATGTAATGAATGATCATCCAACATTAGGACGTGAATTTAAATACCCTTCTTATGTTCAAGATATTATGGGACCAATGTGCTTTGACTATGGCTTTGGTCCTTTCCGATGGGTTTGTGCCTCAGGAAAACCAGAAGATTTAGCTAAAACAGACGCCATTGCTTGTAAAATATTAGAAGAAATGATGCTATCCGCTCCAGAAGAAATCCAACAACAAATGGCGGATAATATCCAATGGATTAAAGGCGCTCAAGAAAACAAATTAGTAGTAGGTTCACAAGCTAGAATTTTATATGCAGATGCAGAAGGAAGAATTAAAATAGCAGAAGCTTTTAATCAAGCTATTGCAAAGGGTGAAATTGGTTATATTATTTTAGGTCGTGATCATCATGATGTCTCGGGAACAGATTCTCCTTATAGAGAAACATCTAATATTTACGATGGTTCACGTTTTACAGCAGACATGGCTATACACAATGTTATCGGAGATAGTTTTAGAGGTGCCACCTGGGTATCAATTCACAATGGCGGCGGAGTAGGCTGGGGAGAAGTAATAAATGGCGGGTTTGGTATGGTTCTTGATGGCACAAAAGAAGCTTCAAGACGATTAGAATCTATGCTTTTCTGGGATGTAAACAATGGTATTTCTAGAAGAAGTTGGGCTAAAAATGAAGGAGCCATTTTTGCTATAAAAAGAGCTATGAAAGTACAACCTTTATTAAAAGTGACTTTGCCTAATTTTGTGGATGAAAATTTATTGTAGTTTAAAAAAATTAGCTATCTTTAACTTAAAAAGTTGATTATGAAAATTTTAAAATTATTTATCACTCTTAGTTTTTTATCTTTAATCTCATGCACTTCTGTTAGAGTTAATGCAGATTATGATAAAAAAGCCAATTTTGAGGCCTACAAAACTTATGCCTATTTTAAAAGCGGTATTGATCAAGCTGAAATATCAGATTTAGATAAAAAAAGAATTTTATATGCTATTGACGATGTAATGGCTACCAAAGGATTCGCAAAATCTGAAACTCCTGATCTATTAATCAGCATTTTCACAAAAGAAAGAGAAGTAGTTGATGTTTACCAAAATTATGGTTTTGGCTGGGGCTGGGGCTGGGGTCCTGGTTGGGGAATGGGATACAGTAGAGCAATTACAACACCCGAAGGAACTTTATTTATAGACATTATCGACGCCAAAACAAAAGAGCTAATTTGGCAGGGCCAAGGAACAGGTTATTTAAGTTCAAATACAGATAAAAAAGAAGAACGAATTAAAGAATTTGTTTCTAAGATTTTGGAACAATATCCCCCACAACAATTAAAAAAATAATAGAATATTTT
>NZ_JAGKWP010000040.1 GCF_021151785.1 Flavobacterium sp. | reverse complement strand
TATTTATATTTGTGAATCTTAAAAAAATAAAAATAAAATGAAGAAATTCTTTTCTATACTATCATTTGCTTTAATTTTTGTTTCTTGTGAAAACGATATTAAAACTAACACTCCAGCTTTTCAAGGTGAAAAAGATAATGTGTTGTGGAAAGCAAATGAAGCTAGAGTTACTGTAAATAATGATGGAACGATAACATTAAATGGTTATACTGATTTTGAAGTGGTTTCAGTAAGAGTGCCTAATGCAGTTGGTAAGTATGATTTAGGTACTACAGATGGAGGTGTTTTTGCATCGTACTCTTATACTAATTCAGGCTCTGTTTATTATTATGAAACCATTGGTCAAATTGGTCCAACGAATAAAGTAAGTTTAGTTGATGGAGGTTCAGGTTATGCTTCGTTAAATGGTGCTATTGTTCAAACAACAGGCGGTACAGGTAATGGATTGCAGTTGAAACTTACAGTTTTGCCAAATGGAAAAGTAACGGGAGCTAAAATTACTTCTAAAGGAATTGATTATTCGCCTGGCGATATTATTACAGCGGTTGGTGGTAATAATGATGCAACTTTTGAAATCGTTAATACAGCTAGTAGTAATGGTGAAGTAGAAATTCAAAAAATTGAAAATGGAACTTTTACAGGAACAGTGAAATTTAATGCTACCGATGATAATGGTAATGTATTAAACTTTAACAAAGGTGTTTTCTATAAAGTGCCTGTTTATTAATTCAAAAATAACCTATAAAATATTGAAAACCATCTTTTTAAAAGATGGTTTTTTGTTTTTGTTGATAACTTAAATTGACTATCATACATTATAATTGTAATTTTGAAACATACCAATTATTTAAGTTAATTGATTTATGTTTTTGATTTTTGATACTGAAACCACTGGTTTACCAAAGAGTTGGACTGCGCCAATCTCTGATACAGATAATTGGCCTCGTTGTGTGCAAATTGCATGGCAATTGCATGATGAAATGGGAAATCTGATCGAGCATCAAGATTATTTGGTTAAGCCAACGGATTTTAATATCCCTTATGACGCTGAGCGAGTTCACGGAATTTCCACTCAACTAGCTACTCATGAAGGCATTTCTTTATTTGAAGTTCTTGAAAAATTTAATATTGCCCTATCTAAATCAAAATATATTGTTGGTCAAAATGTAGGTTTTGATGTCAATATCATGGGATGTGAATTTCATCGAATGGGTATAACATCTGACTTAAGCAAAAAACCTGTTTTAGATACATGTACTGAAACAACCGCTGAATTGTTAAAATTGCCAGGAGGTAGAGGAGGAAGATATAAGTTACCTACTTTAACAGAATTACATGAGTATCTTTTTGGAGAAAAATTTGCCGAAGCTCATAATGCTACTGCTGATGTTGAAGCTACTACAAGATGTTTTTTAGAATTGGTTAAACGTGAAAATTTTTCTAATGAAGAATTTCCTGTAAATGATGAATATTATGTAAATTTTAGAAAAAATAATCCAGAGGTTAAGCCTATTGGTTTAAAACATGTAAATCTAAAAGCAGCATCAGATGAATTAAGAAAAAAATTACAGGATCAATTACCTGATGGTGTTGGATTAAGTCAGGAGGAAGCTGTAGATTTATCAAATGTTCCGTTTGCGCATTTACATAATCATTCTCAATTTTCTGTTTTACAGTCAACAATCTCTATTCCCGCACTTATTAATAATGCTATAAAGCATAAAATGCCTGCAGTAGCTCTTACTGATATAGGTAACATGATGGGGGCCTTCCAGTTTGTTAGTGGTATCATTACCCATAATAAAAGCGCTGAAGCTAAAAATAAAGCAGCAATTGAGGCTGGAGAAGAACCAACAGAAATAATTGTTAAGCCAATAGTAGGTTGTGAGTTTAATATATGTGAAAATCGATTAGATAAGTCTAAAAAAGATAATGGTTACCAAGTTGTCTTCTTGGCCAAAAATAAAAAAGGATATCATAACTTAGCGAAGTTAGCTTCTTATGCTTATACTGAGGGAATGTATTACGTTCCAAGAATTGATAAAGAACTAGTGATTAAGTTTAAAGAAGATATTATTGTTTTAACAGGGAGTTTGTATGGAGAGGTGCCAAATAAAATTCTTAATGTAGGTGAAAATCAAGCTGAAGAGGCGTTGTTGTGGTGGAAAGAACAATTTGGAGAGGATTTATATATCGAAATTATGCGTCATAATCAACATGACGAGGATGCCGTTAATCAGACACTTATTAAATTTTCAAAAAAGCACAATGTAAAATTGGTTGCTACTAATAATACTTTTTATATTGCTAAAGAAGATGCTAATGCACATGATATTTTACTTTGTGTAAAAGATGGAGAAAAACAGGCAACACCTATAGGTAGAGGTAGAGGATACCGATTCGGGTTGCCTAACCAAGAATACTACTTTAAGTCTGCAGATGAAATGAAGTCATTATTTGCAGACATTCCAAGTGCTATTTTATCTATTCAAGAAATAATAGACAAGGTAGAGGAGTATTCACTCTCTAGAGACGTTTTATTGCCAAAGTTTGATATACCAAAAGAGTTCCATGTAGAAGAAGATAAGTTAGATAAAGGAGTAAGAGGTGAAAATAATTATTTACGTTTTCTAACTTATGAAGGTGCCAAACGTAGATATCCAGAAATTGCTGATGAAACAATGAATCCTGAAAAAACGGCTGAAATTAAAGAACGTTTGGATTTTGAATTACTTACAATTAGTAATTCAGGTTATCCAGGCTATTTTTTAATTGTGCAAGATTTTATTGCTGAAGCCAGAAAAATGGGAGTTTCTGTAGGTCCAGGTCGTGGTTCGGCCGCAGGCTCAGCGGTTGCATATTGTTTAGGGATTACGAATATTGATCCTATTGCATATGACTTACTTTTTGAGCGTTTCCTAAATCCAGACCGTGTTTCTATGCCCGATATTGATATTGATTTTGATGATGAAGGAAGGGGGCGTGTAATGGACTATGTGATTCGAAAATATGGATCAAATCAGGTGGCACAAATTATTACTTATGGTAAAATGGCAACCAAATCTGCGATTAGAGATACTGCACGTGTGCTTGATTTACCATTGTTTGAAGCCGATAGAATTGCTAAGTTAATACCTGCAATGATGCCTAGTAAATGGAATTTAGCTCGATTTATCTCTGAAAACGAGGAGGATGTGAAAAAAGCGTTGAAATCATCTGAAGAGTTTGATCGTGTTAAAGAACTAATCGAAATTGCCAGAAGTGAAGATCTGTCTGGAGAAACAATTCAACAAGCTAAAGTACTAGAAGGCTCTTTAAGAAATACTGGAATACATGCTTGTGGAGTAATTATTACACCTGATGATATTACTAATTTCGTTCCTGTTACAACGGCAAAAGATTCGGATTTATATGTTACCCAATTCGATAATGCAGTGGCTGAAAATGCAGGTTTGTTGAAAATGGACTTCTTAGGGCTTAAAACCTTGACTCTAATTAAAGATACCGTTAAATTAGTTAAATACAGACACGGAATTGAACTAGACCCAGACACTTTTCCTATAGACGATAAAAAAACATATGAACTATTCCAAAGAGGTGAAACCGTAGGAATATTTCAATACGAATCTCCAGGGATGCAAAAATATATGAAGGAATTAAAGCCTACTGTTTTTGCTGATTTAATTGCAATGAATGCTTTGTACAGACCGGGACCACTAGAATATATTCCGAGTTTTATTCGACGTAAAAATGGAGAAGAACCAATCGTGTATGATTTAGATGCTTGTGAGGAATATTTGGCAGAAACATATGGAATTACGGTTTATCAAGAACAGGTAATGTTATTATCCCAAAAATTAGCTGGTTTCTCTAAAGGTGATGCCGATGTGCTTCGTAAGGCTATGGGGAAAAAGCAAAAGGATGTTCTAGATAAAATGAAGTCTAAATTTATTGATCAGGCTAAAGCTAATGGACATGATGAGCAAAAATTAGATAAAATTTGGACCGATTGGGAGGCATTTGCAAGTTATGCTTTCAATAAATCACACTCTACTTGTTATGCATGGGTGGCTTATCAAACGGCTTTTCTGAAAGCACATTATCCAGCTGAATATATGGCTGCTGTACTTTCAAATAATATGAACGATATTAAACAAGTTACGTTCTTCATGGAAGAAGCCAAACGAATGGGGCTAGAAGTTTTGGGGCCAGATGTGAATGAGTCTTATTATAAATTTACAGTAAATGATAATGGAGCTGTTCGATTTGGAATGGGAGCCATCAAAGGTGTTGGGGAAGGAGCAGTTAATACCATTGTAGAAAAAAGAAAAGACGGAAACTATAAATCCATTTTTGATTTAGCAAAACGTATTGATTTGAGAGCAGCTAATAAAAAGGCTTTTGAAAATTTAGCTTTAGCAGGTGGTTTTGATTGCTTTGTTGGTACACATAGAGCGCAATATTTTCATACAGAAGGTGATGGTATTACGTTTCTAGAAAAAGCAATTCGTTATGGTTCAAAGTATCAAGAAAATGAAAATTCCTCACAGGTAAGTTTATTTGGTGAATCGGCAGAAGTCCAAATTCCAGAACCAACAGTGCCTCCTTGTGAAGATTGGAATACCATGGAGAAATTGGCTCGTGAAAAAGAGGTGGTTGGAATTTATATTTCGGGTCATCCTTTGGATGATTTTAAATTTGAAATGAAATATTTCTGCAATACACGATTAGAAGCTTTTAAATCATTAGAGCAATTGGTAGGAAAGAATCTTTCATTTGGTGGAATTGTTAACAATGTTCAGCATCGAGTGGCAAAAAATGGTAAAGGTTGGGCAACTTTTCAAGTAGATGGCTATGATGAATCTTATGAATTCCGAATTTTTGACGAAGAGTATTTAAAATTCAGACATTTCTTAGTACAAAATAATTTTGCTTATTTTAGAGTTATGATTAAGGAAGGCTGGGTTAATAAAGAAACAGGAAAAAAATCTGACCCTAAAATTGTTTTCACACATGTTCAATATTTACAAGATGTTTTGGTCGATTTTGCAAAAAAGTTAACCATTCAAATGCCAGTTGAAGATTTGAAAGAACAATTAATACATCGGTTAAATGAACTATTTCAAGGACATCAAGGTAACTTAAATGTAACTTTTGAAGTCCTAGAGTTGGAAAAAGTAACTCGTCAAATTGAACGAAAAATGGAGATAGAAGAGGAGTTTATCTCTGAAGAAGAAGAAAGTTCAGAGACCTTAGTCATGGAAAGTCAAATAGAGGAGGTCGAAGAGCTAATCATTAAAAATAAACTTGAAATGCCATCAAGAAAATTAAAAATTGGAATTTCTAAAGAATTGTTGGAAGAACTCGAAAAAATGCAATTAAAGTTTAAATTAAATTAATCAATTTTTATAATCGTGAAATAATTAAAAGAAATCATAAAATATTTCCAGAAACTAATAAATTTTATAATTTCGCATCATACTAATACAAAAAGAAAATAAAATGGCTTTAGCAATAACTGATGCTACTTTTGAAGAAGTAGTATTAAAATCAGATAAACCTGTTGTGGTTGATTTTTGGGCTGCTTGGTGTGGTCCTTGTAGAATGGTTGGTCCTGTAATTGATGAAATCTCTACAGAATACGAAGGAAAAGCAGTAGTAGGTAAGGTTGATGTTGATGCAAACCAAGAATTTGCTGCAAAATATGGCGTTAGAAATATTCCTACCGTGTTGGTTTTTCAAAATGGAGAAGTTGTAGGAAGACAGGTAGGTGTAGCGCCTAAAAAGACTTATACAGATGCTATAGACGCGTTATTGTAATTTTTAAAATAAATAATGAAAAGCTCAACTTAGGTTGGGCTTTTTTTTCGCACTTTTTGTTTATATTTGAGATATGAATTTAGATCAGCAAATAGAAAAAATAGCAAGCTTTAAGCATTTAGAGTTATTAGCTAACCAAATTGTAGAAGGATTTATTTCTGGAATGCATAAATCACCTTTTCATGGTTTTTCTGCAGAGTTTGCAGAACATAAAATCTATAATCCAGGAGAATCAACTAAACATTTGGATTGGAAGTTATTTGCTAAAACCGATCGTTTATATACCAAGCGTTATGAAGAGGAAACCAATTTAAGATGTCATTTAATCATTGATAATTCTTCTTCTATGCATTACCCAAAATTAAAAAATAACCAATCGTTTTTTGAAAATAAAATTGGTTTTTCGGTGTTGGCTTCAGCGGTTTTAATGAATTTGTTAAAGAAACAGCGAGATGCGGTTGGGTTAAGTGTTTTTTCTGATGCTTATGAATATTATGCTCCTGAAAAAGGAAGCGAACGTCATCATCGTATGATTTTAAATCAAATGGAGCAAATACTAGAGCATCACAAGAGTCCAAAAAAAACAGATACTGTTAGATTCTTACATCAAATTGCTGAGAATATTCATAGACGTTCTATGGTAATTTTATTTACAGACATGTTTCAATCTTCAGATGAAGCAGAAAACGAAAAGTTGTTTAAAGCATTGCAACATTTGAAACATAATAAACATAAAGTAGTTTTGTTTCATATATATGATGCAAAAACAGAGTTTCATTTTGATTTTGATAATACACCAAAGAAGTTCATTGATGTAGAAACGGGAGAAGAAATTAATTTATATGCCGAAAATTTAAAAAAGTATTACGAAAAACAGGTTCAGTCTTATTTTCAAACTATTGCAGCTACCTGTTCTTCTTATCGAATTAAGTATGTACCTGTTTCGATTGATGAGAAATTTGAAAAAATAATGACTACTTATCTTGTTGAAAAACAGAAATTTGGATAATTTTATAAAAAATAATTTAATTTTTTTCAGAAAAATATTTGCAGATTAAAAAAACGGTCTTATATTTGCACTCGCAATAAAGCAAGGTTTGGTAGTTCAGTTGGTTAGAATACATGCCTGTCACGCATGGGGTCGCGGGTTCGAGTCCCGTCCAGACCGCAAAATAAGGGAAGCATTTCGAGAAATCGAAATGCTTTTTTGCCCCTTAATTAAATAGTAATTAATTTATATTTATATATAAATCAAAATAGTTGTGTTGTTTATCCCGAGAAATCGGGAAAGGTTTAGTAGTTAGACCAATGAAAAGCTCTCCAGACTTGGTAGGGCTTTTTTATTTTTTAGACAGTTTCTAAATGTTTTATGTTCTATTGCAAAAAATAAATTTGCTACTCACTTGATAATCAATTTAAATAAGATTTATTTCTAAAATTATCGCTGAAACCCTTGTAAAGTCTGAAAAGAATAGTATATTTGCAACGCAATAAAGCAAGGTTTGGTAGTTCAGTTGGTTAGAATACATGCCTGTCACGCATGGGGTCGCGGGTTCGAGTCCCGTCCAGACCGCAAAAGCTCTTCAGAAATGAGGAGCTTTTTTTATTTTACCTTATTGCGTTGGTGTTAAAACCAAATTTCCCAATTTTGAATTACTAACCAAATGTAAATTATCAATAAAAGTATTCCATAAAACAGTTTCATAAATGTGCCAGCTAAGAATCCAGCAAATGCTCCTATTGCCGCCTTAAACGCCCTTTCCTGGTCTCTAGTGTTGTAAATTAATTCCCCTATGAACGCTCCTAAAAAAGCAGCAATTATAAATCCAAATGGAATGGGAATAAAAAGACCAAGAACTAAACCAATATTTGTGCCCCAAACACCATATTTTGTTCCTCCAAACTTTTTCGTGCCCTTAGAGGGTATAATATAGTCTATTATACTTACAAGTAAAGTAAAAAACAGTGTTATGCCAAGTAGATAATGGTTAAAAGTTATAGTAGGTACAAAATACAAACAAAATAAACCTAGCCAAGAAATAGGTAATCCAGGAAGTACAGGAAGTATACTTCCAATAATTCCTACTATTATTAAACAAAAACCTAAAATCAATAAAACGTATTCCATAATTTATGTATTTTTGAACTTTAAAATAAAACCTAAATGAATAAAATTTTAGTTTTACTGGTCTTTTTCTCTTTTCAGTCGTGCCAATTTTTTGATAAAAAAGTGCCCGATGAAAAAGAATTATTGCAGCAAGAACTAAAAAAAATCAACTGGAAAGAAGTGGATCAATGGCCCTCTTTTGTAGAATGTGATTCTATTTCGGATAAAGAAAATCAAAGAAATTGTTTCTATCAAATGATGACCTCTCAATTACAAGAAAAATTACGAGATGATAGTATTGCTAAATTATTTCCTCAGTTAGATTCTATACAAGTAAAAGTAACTATTTTCTCTGATTCTAAAGTGAAATTTGAGCCAATTATATCCGATTCAATAACTTTAGACCGAATGCAATTGGATAGTATTTTTCAGCTTAGTTTGGCTGATTTTCCAAAAGTGAATCCAGCCATTAAGCGAGGTATTCCAGTTAAAACAGAATTTCAATTACCTATTGTACTGAATAAATAGGTTAAATTTTTTGCTTTTTCTTAAATGTGAAAACAAAATAACTTCCAATGATTACAGGAAGAACTACATTGAAAAACCACATAAATGTTGTAATAAATAAAATAACAATTTCATCTACATCAATTTTGTCAAAAAACCATAAAGCGACACCACCTTTTACAGCAAAATCTAAGAATTGGAATGAAGGCAACGATGAAGCAATGAAATAAACGGCAATTATGGTTGTTATCACAGTTAAATAAGGTAGCTCAACTCCAAATAATATCAAGAGAAAATAATATTGATGAGAAATTGTGAGGTATCGGCCTATAGCTAAGTAAATATTTTTCTGGTGAATTTTTTTTGGAATATCTTTAATTTTAGTTGTTAAAGCGGCGAATGAGTATCCTTTAATTTTAATATTTTTGGTTAGTGTAAAAAATAAAATTAGTAAAATGACAAGTCCAACTAGTAGGCTAACCCAATAGAAGTAACCTAAATATAGTAAGCCTATTAGACCAAAAAAAACAGTTAATAAGAGCTGTATTCCATTGCAAATTAGATTTAAAAAAATAATTTTTTTGGTTTCTGTCTTTGAAAAATAAAGTGCTTTTCCTGCGTACTCGCCTATACCATTTGGAGTAAACAAACCTGCTGTTAAAGCAGCCAATACTTGCTTGGAAGCCGTCTTTAATGAGATGGGTTCAATTATGCTAACTAAATTTTGCCATTTTAAAATTTCTAAAAAACGATTTAAAAAACTCAAAAAAAGCATAAACATGATCCAACCTAATGTAAATTTATGCTGTAAAATGTGTTGAAATTGAGACCAACTCATCTGTTCATTATGGATAAGCTTGTCGTAAATGACATAAAAGGCTAAACAAACAATTAGGACTTTAATGAAAAATGTTAGATATTGTTTAGCTTTGTGAGAAATCGAAATCATTTTGCAAAGAAACGAAAATCTTTCAATATTAGCGTGTATTCTGTTGAGGGGTATTCATTTAGATTTATAGTGAATTGTAAGCAAAAATAATAATAAAATTGGCAAACGAAAGAATTATATTAGGTATTGATCCTGGAACAACAATTATGGGTTTTGGATTAATTAAAGTTGTTAATAAAAAAATGGAATTTATGCAATTGAATGAGTTGTTGTTAAGTAAATACGACGATCATTATTTGAAATTGCAGAAAATATTTGAGCGTACTATTGAATTAATAGATACGTATCATCCTGATGAAATAGCGATTGAAGCACCTTTTTTTGGGAAAAATGTTCAATCCATGCTCAAATTAGGTCGTGCGCAAGGTGTGGCTATGGCTGCTGGTTTATCGCGCCAAATTCCGATTACAGAATATGAGCCTAAAAAAATAAAAATGGCCATTACAGGAAATGGAAATGCGAGTAAAGAACAAGTGGCTAAAATGCTTCAACAATTAGTAGGTTTAAAGGAATTACCTAAGAATTTAGACTCTACTGATGGTTTAGCCGCTGCAGTTTGTCATTTTTTCAATACTGGCCGACCAGAATTAGGTAAAAAATATACCGGTTGGGATGCCTTTGTGAAGCAAAACGAAAATAGAGTTAAAAAATAATATTAGTCAACGTTTGTCTCAGCCTGTTGTGCTTCAAGGCAACTTAGTTATCTCAAATATGTCAGGTATTTATATTCATATTCCGTTTTGCAAACAAGCATGTCATTATTGTGATTTTCATTTTTCTACTTCTTTACGTAAGAAAGAAGAAATGATTCGAGCAATTGCTAATGAATTGATATTCAGGAAAAATGAATTTCAAAAAGAAACAGTAGAAACAATTTATTTTGGAGGTGGAACTCCAAGTGTTTTAGAGATAGATGAAATTGTTTTTTTAATTAAAATTATAAATGAAAATTACAATATTGTTGATTTACCTGAAATTACATTAGAAGCAAATCCAGATGATTTAAAGGATGAAGTAATTTCACAATTAGCTAATACACCAATTAATCGATTGTCCATAGGAATTCAGTCTTTTTTTGAGGAGGATTTGGTAATGATGAATCGGGCGCATAATGCTATGGAAGCAAAAAGATGTTTGCAAACGGCTACTCAATATTTTGACAATATCAGTTTAGATTTAATTTACGGTATACCAAATATGTCGAATGAAAAATGGCTTGAAAATGTAAAAACGGCACTTTCGTATGGTGTACCTCATATTTCAAGTTACGCTTTAACTGTTGAACCGAAAACAGCGTTGAAAAAATTAATCGAAAAGCAGCTGGTTTCAGCTCCAAATGATGAAGTTGCACAAGAACATTTTTTGTTGTTAATAGAAGAATTAGAAAAAGAAGGATTTATACATTATGAATTGTCAAATTTTGGTAAACCAAGTTATTTTTCTAAAAACAATACAGCTTATTGGTTAGGGAAAAAATATATGGGAGTAGGGCCTTCTGCGCATAGTTATAATGGAAAAGAACGAAGTTGGAATGTGGCTAATAATGCATTGTACTTAAAGGCCATTCATGATAAAAAGCGACCAAGTGAACAGGAACCTTTAACTCTAACCGATAGGTATAATGAATATATTATGACAGGTTTGCGAACTATTTGGGGTGTTTCTCTTGAACGGGTAGAAAAGGAATTTGGGGAACGCTATTTGTTATATTTATTGAATCAAGCTAAAAAATATATTAATTCCGAACACTTACAGGAACAAAACGGGATTTTAACAGCAACAAAAAAAGGAAAATTTTTAAGTGATGGCATAGCTAGTGATTTGTTTTTGTTAAATTTGGAATAATTACAATTTTGAAATGATACTAATTTTTGAAAATACTACTGTTGATTTATCTAAACCTATAGATATTTCACTTCCTATAACTTCTGATGAAAAGAATCCGATTGCTTGGTATCAAAGTCAACCTGAAATTACACCTGTTAAAATGGGAGATTGGATTGGAAAAGTGTCAGAAGGTAAATCTTCGACAAATTTTAATAATATCTTTTTTAATCCGCACGCACATGGTACACACACGGAGTGCTTGGGACATATTACCAAAGATTTTTATAGTATAAATCAAACGTTGAAAACTTTTTTTTTCACGGCCCAATTGATTTCTGTTCAACCATTGGCTAGTGGGAAAGATTGGATAATTACTAAAGAATGTGTGCAAAATGAGATAGATGATAAATCGCCTAAAGCTTTAATAATTAGAACATTACCTAATTTAGAAACAAAAAGACATTTAAATTATTCTAATACTAATCCGCCTTATTTAAGTGAAGAAGCGGCACATTTTATTAGAGAAATGGGCGTGGAGCATTTGTTGATTGATTTGCCAAGTGTTGATCGCGAACAAGATGAGGGAAAATTATTGGCTCACAAAGCCTTTTGGAATGTTAAAGATGTCAATAATATAAATTCAGATGCGCGTTTTGAATGTACAATTACTGAACTTGTTTATGTGCCTAATAAAGTTGAGGATGGTCTCTATTTATTGAATTTACAAATTGTTTCATTTGAAAATGATGCTTCACCCAGTAAGCCGGTATTGTATAATTTTGAAAAAATAAATTAGAATGAATATCCAGCAATTATATGAATTTTGCTTGGCAAAAAAAGGGGTAACTGAACATTTTCCCTTTGATGAAGATACTTTAGTTTTTAAGGTTGCAGGAAAAATGTTTTGTCTAACCTCTTTGTCTTCTTGGGAAGAAGGACGACCTAGTTTGAACTTGAAATGTGACCCTCAAAAAGCAATTGAGTGGCGCGAAGAATTTGAAGGAGTGTTAGAAGGTTATCACATGAATAAAAAGCATTGGAATACAATCTTAGTAAATCAAGATGTGCCAGACCAAAAAGTAATATACTTTATTAATCATTCCTACGAACTAGTAATTGCACATTTACCAAAAAAAATTAGAGAGGAATTCAAAAATGATTAATTTAGGCATCACATTTGATACAGATAAACCATCAACTGAAATAATATGATAGATAATTTAAAAAAAATATTGAACGAAGATCAAGATCCTAAGGCGATTGAGAAAATTACGGCTAAATTAGATAATTTGTTGATGTCTAATGAAGAAATTGGATATATTGCTGTTCAAAAAAAACCAGCAATCACAGTATTTCCTGATAGTATAGTTGTTACTAATAAACGAATTATATTGTGTAAACCTAAAAATCTTGGATTATCTATGGAATTCATGGATTATGATTGGGAGGATGTGGCTGGTTCTTTTGTTAAAGAAGGAATTCTAGGTGCTGATTTTACTTTTACAACAAAATCTGATTTAACTCATACGGTTGATTATTTGCCAAAAAATCAGGCTAGAAAGTTGTATACTTACGCGAAAGAGCAGTTAGATCGTTTGAAGAATGTAGGTAATTCTTTTGAAATTATGACTACGGCAGAAGATGTATCGTTATTAGAAGTTGAGGATGTTCCTACTGAAGAAGTAACGAGTTTTACTGAAATTATGCCAATAGAACCAACAATTGTTGTGCCTGATACAGAAATTGAAGCAGAGCTTCCACATGAAAAAGGACTAAAAGATTTGTCTAAAGAAGAACTATTTGAGAAATTGCAAAATTATAAAAAGCTATTAGATAATGGGCTAATACTTCAAGGTGAATACGATCGATTGAAAAATGAAATAATTCCTTACTTATAAAAAAATAAGCCGACATTGAGTCGGCTTTTCTATTTCGCATCATTAAAGTATAAAAATAAAAAATCCCGAACTATGTCGGGATTTTGTGGTACCTCCAGGAATCGAACCAGGGACACATGGATTTTCAGTCCATTGCTCTACCAACTGAGCTAAGGTACCTTGTAATCATTGAGCTAAACTGCTTGCTGATTGCGGGTGCAAATATAGAACCATTTTTATTATTTCCAAAACAAAAAATAAAAAAAATCAATTTTGTACCTTTGCTAAACTAAAATTACAATATGATTATTACGATAGATAAAGGCAATTCTTTTGTTAAACTTGCTGTTTTTGAAGAAGTTGAATTGGTTGAAAAAGTAATTTTTACTCAAGATGAGGTAGAAAAAAAAATTTTAAAAATTTTTGAAAAATATCCAAAACTTACCCATGCTGTCTATTCATCCGTTGGAAAAATGACAACTGAACTTGAAAAAATAATTGAAAATAACGTTCAGTTGATTAAAATAGATACTTCTTTTGCTTTCCCATTTGTCAACCTATACGAAACGCCGCATACATTAGGTGTGGATAGAATGGTGTTGGCTTCTGGAGCTTCTTTGATGTTTCCACAAAAAAAATGTTTAATTGTTGATGTGGGTACATGTGTGACTTATGATTTTATTTCTGAGAATAATGAATATTGGGGAGGAGCTATCTCGCCTGGGATTCGTCTTCGCTATGAGGCCTTGCATAATTTTACGGCAAAACTTCCGTTATTAACAAAAAAACAGCCAGACGATTTTATTGGTAAGAATACAAATGAAGCTATTCATGTTGGCGTAATTCACGGTTTGATTTTAGAAATTGACGGTTTTATTTCTAAATATTCTGTTAATAATCAGGATTTAACAGTAATTTTAACAGGTGGTGATGCTAATTTTTTGGCTAATCAATTAAAAAGCACCATATTTGCCGATGAAAATTTTTTATTAAAAAGTTTGCAACAGTTACATTCATATAGTTCACAAAATGATTAAAAAAATTGTATTAGTAGTAGTTACACTAATTAGTGGTCAAATATACTCTCAAGAAAATACCGCTTCACCTTATTCTTTCTTTGGCATTGGTGATGCTAAATTTAAAGGAACAAATGATATTATTGCAATAGGTGGATTGAGTGTGTATTCAGATAGTACTCATATTAATGTTCTCAATCCGGCTTCTTATGCTAACCAGATGTTGACTAGTATACAGGTGGGAGGAACTTCAAATTTTTACAGACTTAATTCAGGTGAAGAATCTCAAAAGGCTCAAAAAACAACTTTTGATTATTTAGTTTTTGGGATACCTTACAGCAAAAAGTTAGGTTTTTCTTTTGGTCTGTTACCTCAGAGTTCTGTTGGGTATAGATTAATTAATGATCAATTGAGCTCAGGTGGTTATGCTTATAGGTATACGGGGTCAGGTGGTGTAAATAAAGTATATTTAGGTGCAGGATATCAATTGAATTCTAAATTGAGTTTTGGTATGGATGTTCAATATCTATTTGGATCTATTGATGCAAAAACTGTTTTGTTTTTGGATAATGTACAATACAGTACTAGAGAAATTAATAATTCCAATGTTACTGGGGTTGGTCTTAATTTTGGTTTAAATTATAAATCAAAGCTTAATGATAAAATTAATTATTTAGCTAGTTTAACTTTTGCACCTGAAATGAAATTAACATCTAAAAATTTACGACAAATTTCTACTATTTATTTTAATGGAAGTGGAGATGAGTTAGCTGCAATTAATAGAAATATTGATTTACCAAATACTAAAATGATTTTGCCTACAAAGATAAGTTTAGGTGGTGGAATTGGTAATAGAAAATGGTTTTTAGGTGCTGATTATACCTTTAAAGGAACGAGTGGACAAGTAAATAGATTTGAAAACTACACTAATGTTTCTTATAAAAACGCATCAAAAGTAGCTATTGGAGGTTTTTTTATACCAAAGTATGATTCTTATAAAAGTTATTTTGAGCGTATTACATATAAAGCTGGTTTTAGATATGAAAACACAGGTTTAGTTATTAATAACACATCCATCAGAGATAAAGCAGTAAGTGCTGGTTTTTGTTTTCCTATTACAGGTTCTTTTTCAAGTTTATCTATTGGTGCTGAATGGGGTGTAAGAGGAACCAATACAAATGGTTTGGTTAAAGAGAATTATTTTTCTGTGAATATTGGATTATTATTTAATGATAAATGGTTTAAAAAGAATTTATACAATTAGAATAATAAATGAAAACTAGTTTTTGGGTCATCTTTTTGCTTTGCTTTATTTTTACTTCCTGTGAAAGTAATTTGAAAGATGTACAAAACATTTATAAAACTACTTTTGTTCCTTCTGGAGAAGCGGATTCGATTAATTTAAAATATACCGATTCTGGTAGAGTGAAAACAAAATTGCAAAGTTTAAAAATGTTAGATTATTCTACTGCTAAAAATCCTTTTGTTGAGTTTCCTAAAGGTGTCTTGGTTACTTTATATGATCAAAACAATAGAACTACAACAATTCATTCAGATAAAGCATATTCTTATAAAAGAACACAAATAATTGATTTACAAGGCAATGTAAGAATTGTTAGTCATGATGGGAAGGTTTTGCAAACGAACCAGCTATATTTTGACCAAAAGAATGAATGGTTTTTTACTGAAGATTTTTTTAAGTTTATTGATAATAATGGAAGTTATGTAGAAGGAAAGGGAATCGATTTTAGCAAAGATTTCAAAATTTTCAACATGCAAAATAACAGAGGTGAAATTAATAATATTGATTAAATATCAGAAAATAAATGAAGTGGCTTAAATATTCTCAATATTTGTATTTATTAGCAGGCGTTGTCTTCTTAATTAGTGCAGCTTATAAGTTTTTTTCAAAAGAGGCATATATCATACAACTTTTTATTTCTGTTGTACTAGTTATAATGTTCTTAATTAGAAGAAATTTTATTAAAAGAATCGAAAATCGACAAAAAAAGCAATAAAAAAATACATTACTATTTTATTATTAAATAGATAATTGTATTTTCGCCCTCTGAATAAAAATAATCAAAATAAAAATGGCAATTTTATCAAAAATTAGACAACGTTCTATTTTGCTAATCCTAATTATTGCGTTAGCATTATTTTCATTTGTACTTGCAGATGTGATTAAAAGTGGTGGATTTAGTGGAAATTCTAACAAAGTTGGTTCAATAAACGGAACTGATATTGACTACCAAGAATTCATGCAAAAAGTTAGTAATGCTGAAAAACAACAACAAGGTATGACTACTACTCAAGCAATCAATAATGTTTGGGAGCAAGAAGTTAGAAAAGTACTTTTAAATGAACAATACGACAAAATTGGTCTTACTTTAGGGAAAGATCAAATTATGGGTGTAATTAAAAATCACCCACAATACTCTCAGGCACCTCAATTTTTGAATGCTGCAGGTAAGTTTGATGAAAAGAAGTTTGAAGAATATGTAAAAACATTACAAAACTCTCAAGATCAAGCGGCTTGGCAACAATGGTTAGCTTTTGAAACTGATATTCAAGATTATGCTAAAGAACAAATCTACAGCACATTAATCAAATCAAGTGTGTACACTACAAAAGTTGAAGGTAAAGTAAAATACGAGAGAGAAACTAATAAAGTTGATTTTGACTTTGTATCTGTTGCTTATTCTACGGTTAGTGACGACCAAGTAAAAGTTTCTGATGAGGAAATTATTGCTTATATGAAAAAGAATCCAAAGAAATACAAGTATGACAACACTAGAACGCTAGAATTTGTAGTGATTGACAATAAACCTTCTAAAGAAGATGAGCAAGCTATTAAAACAAAAATTGATGGTTTATTGAAAGGTGGGGTTGTTTATAACACTAAAACAGGTAAAAATGATACTTTATCTGGTTTTGGAGGTGCTAAAAATATTGCTGAGTTTGTTAATGCTAATTCAGATTTGAAATTTGATTCAACTTATGTAGCTAAAAAAGACTTATCACCTGAATTTGGAGAACAATTATTCAATTTAGCTCCAGGTCAAGTTTACGGGCCTTACATCGAAGGAGGGTATTATAAATTAACAAGATTAGTAGGTAGAAAGGGAAATGCTAATGCAAAAGTTAGTCATATTTTAGTTGCTTATAAAGGAGCTTCATCTGCTGCTCCAACAGTTAAATTAACAAAAGAGGAAGCTAAGGCTAAAGCAAATAATTTATTGGCACAAGTACAAGCTAATCCTGGAAACTTTGCTATGTTAGCAATGATTAACTCCGATGATCAGGGTTCAAAGCAAAATGGAGGTGTTTATGATAATGTAGCGCCTGGACAAATGGTTAAACCTTTTAATGATTTCTTATTTAACAACCCAGTTGGTAAAATGGCTGTTGTTGAAACAGACTTTGGTTTTCATGTAATGAGAGTAGAGGCTAAATATGATGCAGTAGCATTAGGTACTGTAGCTTTAAAAATTCAACCATCTGAGAAAACTGAGAATGCTAATTATGATAAGGCTAATAAGTTTGAAGCAGAAGCTACTACTAGCGGAATTGAGAAAGCAGCTAAAACTTCAGGTCTAAAAGTTGCTCCTCCAGCTAGTGTTAGAGCATATGATGAAAACATTAATGGTTTAGGTGTACAAAGACAAATTGTTTCTTGGGCATTTAATGATGATACTAAAGAAGGTAATGTTAAAAGATTTGATATTCCTAATGTAGGTTTTGCAGTGGTTAGTTTGAAAGCTAAAAACGATAACGGATTGTTACCATTAGATATTGCAAAACAATCAGTTGAGCCATTAATCAAGAACGAGAAGAAAGCTGAAATTATTAGAAAGAAAATGAATGGAACTTCTTTAGACGCAATTGCTAAATCTACTGGGGCGACAATTACACCTGCAATTGCTTTAAGTTTAGGTAATCCAGTGTTACCAAATATCGGTTTTGAGCCTAAAGTTGTAGGAACGGCAATTGGTTTAGCTCCAAATAAAACATCTAAATTAATTGATGGTAATATGGGTGTTTATATGGTTAGAACTAAATTGTTTTCTAAAGCTCCAGCTGTTAAAGATTTCAATGCACAAATAGATCAGTTGTCTCAACAATCAAAAGGAGGGGCACCATATAGAGTAATTCAAGCTTTAAGAGATAGAGCGAAAATTGATGATAATAGAGGAAGATTTTAAGCAAAATCTTTAAATATATAGTATAAAAAGGCTGAAATTATATTCAGCCTTTTTTATTTTTGTTTTTTTAATTAAATTGGCGAATATGAAAAAATTTTTAATTGTTGGTTTAGGTAATATCGGAACAGAGTATGTGAATACTCGTCACAATATTGGCTTTAAGATACTTGATTATTTTGCGAATAAAGAGTCTATTGCTTTCCAGACATTGAAATTAGGTGATCTGGCAGAATATAAAATAAAAGGGAGAACTCTTTTTTTACTAAAACCTAATACCTATATGAACCTAAGTGGTAAAGCTGTTAAATATTGGATGGACAAAGAGAATATTAGTAAGGAAAATGTTCTGATTATAACGGATGATTTGAATCTTCCATTTGGAAGTATTCGATTAAAAGGGAAAGGTTCTGATGGTGGGCATAATGGGCTTAAAAATATTCAATTATTGTTAAATACTGTTGAATATCCTAGGTTCAGGTTTGGTATAAGTGATGCATTTAAAAAAGGTCAGCAGATTGATTATGTTCTTGGAGAGTGGGATGATCAAGAGAAGGAGAAGCTGAAAGAACGCTTAGAAGTTGCCTCAGATATTATTAAATCTTTTGCTTTAGCTGGTTTGAATAATACAATGAATCAGTTTAATGGTAAATAAATAAAAAGTCCCGATTAAATCGGGACTTTTAGTTTATTTTCAATCAAGATTTATTCAATTACAATTTTCTTAGTAATTTTTCTAGCACCATCTTGAATAGTTACTAAATAAATTCCAGATTGAACATTGTTTAATGAAATGTTCTGATTGAATAGACCATTGTTTTCGAATGATTTATTAAATACTTTTCTTCCTCTAATGTCATGAATATTAATGTCCGTTCTATCTGATTCAGATTGGAAATTAATTGTAAAAGTTCCATTGTTAGGATTAGGATATATAGTTAAGTCATCAATTGAATTAAATGAATCTGAAACTAATACAGGAAGTAATTCACTCCTACAAAGTTGAATTGTAATAGAATTTAAAGTAGCTGAGAAATTATTTCCATCTTCAACAGAATCTTTGAAATAAAACTTCCAAGCCCCAGCACTATTGTTCGTATTGTAGTTATTAATGTTTGTTACAGAAAACGGTAAGAATGCCCCAGTAGTATTAGTATTAGCACAGTTTACTGCAGATCCAGCTGTGTCAAACCATTTGTTTAAATTAGCACTAGTACAAGTAGTTTGGTTATACCACAATGCTGTATTTAATGCGGTTTGCCATGGAGCCATAATTAATAAGTTAAATTGGCCAATTTCTGGATGCGTTACACTTGCGTAAAAATTAGCATCAGTAATAGTGTATGAATCAGTAATAGTTAGCGAAATACCTGGGTATGTATTATCGGCACTTTCAGATATAGCAGAATTCAACGTGAAAGGGTAATCAGTACAAACATTTTGAGCTTGGTAAGTATAATTTCCTACGGCAAAGGCTCTTGAAACATTAAAGAATATATTAGCACTCGCTTTTACCATAAATCTACAATAAGCACCACTTACTCCAGCAGGTAATGTTACTGCTTGTGATCCGTCATTAGGAGTTCCAGTAAGTAATGTTGTCCAAGTTAGCCCATTGTCAGCAGAGAATGAAATATCAACATTAGTAGCTCCTGCTATGGTGTTATGTCCTGATGTTCCAGTTGCACCTGTCCAAACTACTGTTTGAGTGGAACCAACAGGGTAAGTTGTGCTTGCGGCAACTGTAACAGTAAGAGGGGTTTTGTTAACTACATTAACAACCATATCATCAAATCCAGTTTGACCTCCTGTTACAACGTTATCTCTAACTGTAAGTCTGAAATTTAATGTTCTTACTACAGAACTTAATGCTTCAACAACAATATCTGCACCTTGTGTTGTAGCGCTTAGGTTTAATACACTTGTCCAATTAGGAAACGTCCTAGAGGGGGTGCTAGTAGGTAGATAGGTTCTGAAGTTTGGTCCGCCAGCTTTTGTTGTTGATGCAGGTGATCCAGTTGTTAGGTAAGTAGTGCCATCAACTTGATCAAATTGTTCCCATTGATAAGTCAACGAACCTCCACCAGTATCGGTAGCTGATCCAGTTAAAGTAAAAGGTGTACTAAATGGAATTGAATAATCACTTCCAGCATTTGCAACTGGTACGCCGTGTGTTATTGAAGTTTCAACATCACATGTTTTAGTTGATATATTTGCTTGAATTTGAGCAATACTTCCTGCGTGGAAAGTTTCTATAGAATGGGCAGCAACATCATAGCTTGTGATACCAGCATATCCCATAATAGTTACACCTGAACCCACTTCATAATTTGTTGGATTGTCTTCTGTTGTATGAGTAAAAGAGTGATTTCCACCTAATTGATGTCCCATTTCGTGTACTACATAATCAATGTCGAAATTATCTCCAGATGGAATACCATCCCCAGGAGAAGTAAATCCACTACCTTTGTTTTTATCTGCGGTACTTGAAGTGTCGTTTGTACAAACACAACCAATACAACCAGCATTACCACCACCACCATCTGCACCAAATAAATGACCTATGTCATAAGCGGCATTATTTGCAGACAATGTAGTAGATGGACCAGTCAAAGAAGTACTAAGTGTGTTTTGTAATTCAGTATTCCAAGCTCCAGTTGAGCCCGTTGCAGAGTCTGAGTACGGGTCTGTTGTTGGATTGTAGAAAATTACATTTTGTGATTGAGATATTAAGTTCAAATGAATAGCAAAATCTCTTTCAAAGACACCATTTACTCTGGTGTAAGTGTTGTTGAAAGCTGCTAAAACTAATCCAACTTGAGCAGAACTTGTAGCTCCAAAATAATTTGAATACTCTGCTGTACAAGATTGAGCCGCTTTGAAAGTTCTATATTTGGCATCATTGAATCTAGCAGCATAGCTTTTACCAAGTTCTTTTAAGTTTGCTTCAACAACTTCATCAGGTGTTGAACATCTAAATGAACGTACTATATTAGTGTCTGTTTTGCTGTAAACAGCATAAATGCTACCATCGGTAGAATACACTTCCATGTAGTCATTAGGTTTGTTAGCACTCATGATCATGGTTTGTATTCCTTGGGGGCTAATACTTAATCTAACTTGAAGTGAAGGATTGTCTATTCCAATTCCTGCGTAAGCTCTTATTTCTGGGAATTGAGCTTGTAAGTCAGGTTCAAAATTAGAAGCTTCAAACATTCTAAATTTTTCAATTTTACCACTAGAAGTAGGTAATTCAATTACAGCACTTTTAGCATCTAGTTTAAATCTGTCTTCAGCTGTAAGTAGGCTTTGTTTAATGGCTTGAAAGTCAAGATTGAATAATAAGTATTTTTTAGGAAAGCTTTCACGAGTTACATTTTTGTGAATTCTTATTCCTTCAATACTTTCAACCTTCGTCCAAACTTTTTTCTGTGCATTCATTTGCATTAATGAAAGAACAGAAATACTTAATACAAGTAAAGTTTTTTTCATTTTTATTGGGATTTTGTTAAAGTATTTACA
>NZ_JAGKWP010000185.1 GCF_021151785.1 Flavobacterium sp. | reverse complement strand
CGCCACTTTAAAGTGGCGTTTTTTATTACGATACTGTTTGATTCAATTTACTATTTTTATATCCAAAAGAAAAATAAACAACTAAACCAATTAATAACCATCCAAAAAACCAAATCCAATTAGAAACAGTCATCCCAGTCAATAAATAACAACATGAAACCAATCCTAATAACGGAATCAATGAAAAGTTTTTCACAAAAGATAAGCCTGATAAAATAATACATAAAATGTAAAAAATAATCAAAGGCAGATTTGTAGCCAATTTATCTCCACTAAAATCAAATAAATCAACAAAATAAGTAGGAAACAAATAATGAATTAAAATCAAAGAACAGATATATAATGAAGGAAAGACAAACTTAGAGTTTATATAGGGAATTCTAAATTTACCTTTACTATCAGCCATTTCTTCTTCACTTTGAGGAGAAAGCATCAATACACCTCCACAAACCAATACAAAGGCAAATAAAGTACCAATACTTGTAAAATCTAACACTAATGTTTCATCTGTAAAAAAGATTGGCAATCCAACGACAATACCAGTAACGATGGTTGCATAACTTGGTGTTTTGTATTTAGGATGAATTTTTGAAAAACGACTAGGCATCAAACCGTCTCTACTCATAGTCATCCATATACGAGGCTGTCCCATTTGAAACACTAATAAAACACTCGTCATTGCCACAACAGCTGCAATAGACACAATAAATAACATCCATTTTATCTCTTTTAAAGCAAAAATTTCAGCTAGTGGATCACTCACTCCTAAAAGCTCATAAGAAACCATACCAGTTAATACCAATGCTAAAATAATATAAACTACAGTACATGCGATTAATGAATAAATCATACCTTTCGGTAAATCTTGCTGTGGATTTTTACATTCCTCAGCTAAAGTAGAGACCGCATCGAACCCTATGTAAGCATAAAAAACAGCAGAAACACCAGCCATTACTCCACCAAATCCTTTAGGCATGAAAGGCGTCCAATTATCTACATCAATGTAAAAACAACCAACAATAATAACTAACAAAATAATGGCCATTTTAATAATAACCATTGCATTGCTAACATTCTTCGACTCTTGTGCTCCACGATAAACCAAGTAAGTAATAATAACATTAATCAGTACAGCAGGTAAATCAAAAATAATACGTAAACTCCCAATCATTGGAGCACTGGTCCAGGCTGTCATGCCCTCACCTACTTTATTTTCTAGAAAAGCCGTATGAGCTGACTGGTAATTGATAGTTAACCAATCAGGTAAATGCAAACCAAAAGTCTCCAATAAATTAGTAAAATAACCACTCCAAGAAAAAGCAATATAAATATTTCCTATGGAATACTCCATAATTAAGGCCCAACCAATAATCCAAGCAAATAATTCCCCAAAAGATACATAAGCATAAGTATAAGCACTGCCTGAAACAGGTACACGAGAAGCAAATTCTGCATAACACATAGCAGTAAAACCACAAGCAATAGCGCATATAATATACAATAAAATCACTGCTGGACCACCCTCAAAACAAGCATTACCGATAGCACTGAACGTCCCTCCTCCAATAACAGCCGCAATACCAAACAAAGTTAAATCCCTTACATTCAACACCTTATTCAATCCTGAATGTTCTCCGTCTCCTCCTTGTTTTAAAATCGTAGTAATTGATTTTTTTCTAAATATATTCATGAATACTTTATAAGATTTAGTAATTTATTAGTTTTTCTGCTCAAAAATTACAGAAAAGCAAATATATAATTATTATAGCAAATCGTAACCATTTGACATAATTTTGAAAACAATATTTTAACCTTTTTCAGTGCAGTATGGTTTATGTTTGATAAACTAACATTTATCATGACTTTTTAAATTCAAAAGCAGTATCTTTACCATGATACAGTGTTATAA
>NZ_JAGKWP010000184.1 GCF_021151785.1 Flavobacterium sp. | reverse complement strand
TAATTCTGATGAACAAATGTATGCTAAAGATGGTTCTTTGATACGCATACGACCTGTGCCGCCTTTGTTTACTACGAGTTATGATTATAAGTACAACGGTAAAGAATTGCAAGAAGAGTTATCGTTAAATATATATGATATGGATATGAGGCAATATGATCCAGCTATAGCGAGATGGGTAGTGCAAGATCCATTAGTACATTTTAATTATTCTCCATATTTTGCGTTTGATAACAACCCAATACTTTGGGCAGACCCTACAGGTGCAGATTCAGAAAATGGAAGAGAGGACATGCCTATTTCAAGATTTGCACATTGGTCAGATAATGCAAGAGGTGTTGATAGAAGAGAGAATGGAGATCCATCTTATAGTCTAGTTGATGTACATGCAATTTCAGCATTAAAGGGAGCTGCAAAACTGTATTTTGATAATGAGGATGTCAGTAAGCTTACTGAAAAGGAAAAACAAAAAATATTTGAAACTGATGAACTTAAAACTATTGGTGTTTTATTGTGGGAGTTTGCTACTGGGACAGTTAGAGATACTAGAATATTTGTTTACGGAAAACATCCTTTTGCAAATAGTTATCTTGATGGTAGTGGAGGGTCTATAACAAATGAAATATTATCAGATTTAGGGGAAAAGTTATATAAGGATGGTTTTAGAAAAGCTCCAAAAAATTCTAAAGAATATTCGATTGCATTAGAGTTTAGCCCAACATTATCTCCAAGCTCATGGGGGCCTTCAGCAGCTAAGCATTTGACAGTAAATAAAGTACAGTTTTATATTGGTGGTGCAGTCGCAAAAGTAAGAATTGTAGATGGTAATTTGAGAGGTATTATAACCAATGAAACGAGCAGAAATTCTCTTTTATTTCATATGGCGGAAAACTATAATAGAAAAGATGGTGCCCGTCCACTATCAACAATTATTCAAGAAATTCAATTTTCATTTCCAATACAATAAAAATTATGAAACGTTTTTATACTATAAGTTTATTTTTCCTTTTAATTAGTTGTTCTTCTATAAATTGTTATAATAGTTTAGAAGGAAAATATATAAACACTAGAGATACTAAAACAATTAATTATTTGTTAATATACAATGATGGCACTTATTACCATTATTTTAAGAATGATACTATAGAGCTTACTTGTAAAGGAACTTGGGAAAAAGCTAAGGATGTATATTGTGGTATTGAATTAGATAATTTTGAAAATTACAATGAATTAGGTAGTAATTATGAAGAATTTGGTTCATATTTCCTTTTAAAGGATGGGGAATACCTAAATAATGGATTAGATGGTAATAACGAGTATAGTTTTATAAAATCTAGTGAAACTCTAACAAAGTAAAATACTAATTTTTAGAAAATTTTCCCCTAGCTGGCGCGAGCAAAACTAACACGTAACGCTAGTGCGAGCATCTTGCTCGTACCCACAAAGTAAAAACCCCCACAACGGGAAAAGTTGTGGTTTTTTTCATAACTTACATTTTTTTATTATGAGTAGAAAATATAAATTTGGAGAAAAAGACGGTGCTTATTTTGTTTCTTTTGCTACAGTAAATTGGATAGACCCCGCTACCGCACGAAACGAAGTTCAGCGTAGCTAATCCTTTCGCGTGGTGCTAAAAACCAGTAATTACCAATCATAGATAGCTTACTGCTCGTTATGTAAATCAAAACAATAATCCTAACCGTAAAAAAAGTTAGGATTTTGTTTATAAAATATTAACTTTGACTTACGTTCTTACAAGAGTAAAAAATCATTATTATCCATTTGGTTTGAAGTATACGGGTTATCATTCAGATGAACAAATGTATGCTAAAGACATTCTGATGAACAAATGTATGCTAAAGATGGTTCTTTGATACGCATACGACCTGTGCCGCCTTTGTTTACTACGAGTTATGATTATAAATACAATGGAAAAGAGCTGCAAGAAGAACTGGGGCTTAATATGTATGACTATGGAGCAAGGAATTATGACCCAGCTCTAGGACGTTGGATGAATATTGACCCATTGGCAAGTAAATATGAGTCGTTTTCAACATATAATTATTGTATGAATAATCCAGTTTTTTTTGTTGACCCCGATGGGAAAAGGATAATAGTTGGGAGTTTAGATGACCAGAAAAAAGTTCTAGAATCACTTAATAAAACTTTGGGGGGTAATTATTATGAATTTGATAAAAATAACAATTTAAAATTTACAGGTAATTTAAAAGATTTTAAAGGTGATGCAAAAGATTTAATTACTGGAATAAATAAAATAATTGGAAAAGATTTAGATGTAAATATAAAACTGTCGAATTTTGATAAAAATGAAACTCAATTATTAGATGAATATAGTTCTCCAAATGCTTTAGGGGAAAAAAGTGGTGGATTGTCACAAATAACAGTTGAAGGAAAAAAGAACGAAATTAAGATGGTAAATATATTAATTAGGGAGTCAGATATTCAAAATGTAGTCGCTTTCGATAAAAAATATTCTTATTTAGACGAAAATAATAAATTAATAATATCAGATTCTCCACCTCAAAATATTAGGAATTTTGAAACTTCATTTTCGCCAAGATTAAACGCAAATGGGACAGTAGTAACTATTCCTTCGACATTAGAAACCGTTTTGTTTCATGAGTTAGGACACACTTTGTTTGAAAATAAATTTCAAACAAGAGTAAATAATTTTGAAAATTTATCTAGGAAATTACTTAAACTTGAAGAAAGACCTGCATCAGACCCAGAACATAAATAATAATATTATGAAAAATAACAAATTAATTATATTGCTTTTTGTATTGCTTTTTGTAAGTTGTAAAAGTTTAGATGGTAGAAATACAAATTCTTTTTTATTGGTTGAATTTTTTTCTGATAAAAATTTGAAAGTTGAATCTAAAGAGGTTCTAAATTTTAAATTTAACTTAAATGATAAACAGTTAAATAGTATTGATACTAAAAATTATTTATATCAGATTAATCAAAATACTAGAAAAAAAGTAGTCTTAGATTATATTATTAATGGTGAAACTTTAAGAGTGAATTATGATTATATAAGTAAAAAATTGGATTCTAAATATGTTTATTGCAAAGTCTATTTTAATTCAAATAATAAAAACTTAAAAAAGATTATAAGAAAAGGGGATTTAATTTATAAAATTGGAGAAGATTCAAATTGTAGTGTTATTGAATTTACTGCTATGCCGAATATTGTTGTTGATGGTAAGCTAAATACTTTTAATAATAGATTTAATGCAATAATAAATAATATTGGAATTGGTAATCTCCCAAATTAGGACATAGCTTTCACGTCCACACCACAAAACCAGTAAGCACCAATCATAGATAGCTTACTGTAATTCTGATGAACAAATGTATGCTAAAGATGGTTCTTTGATACGCATACGACCTGTGCCGCCTTTGTTTACTACGAGTTATGATTATAAGTACAACGGGAAGGAGTTACAAGACGAGTTGGGGCTTAATATGTATGACTATGGCGCTAGAAATTATGACCCAAGTATAGGTAGATGGATGAATATTGACCCAATGGCTGAAACTTCACGAAGATGGAATCCTTATAACTATTGTTTCAATAATCCTCTAAGTTTTACAGACCCAGATGGGATGAAAGCCTTTAGAATCGGTATCCAATTTGAAGAAACTAATAAAGATGGTAAATCTGTAAAAAGAGATATTACATACAAAAATGGTGTAGCTTATAATGAAGATGGTACAAAATATACTGGAAATAATGAGTATGTCTTAAAAGTAGTTGAAGACTTAAATGAAATCAAAAATAGTAGGGATGATAAACTGACAAGTAGGCTTAATGAATTGGAAGAAAGTGACAATGACCATTTAATAAAGGATACTAACGGTGGAAATACAAATACTCCAGAAAATTCAGTTTTTCAGTATTTAGGGATTTCAACAGGCTCTACAACAGAATATAACCCTTCTAAAACTACAAATGCTGTTGGCGATAAAAGAGACCCTGTTGTTGCCTTGGTACATGAATTATTAGGACATGGATATGATAATGAAAAAGGTACGTGGACAAGTGACAAAACTAGTAATGGAATTAGAATGATTGAAGTTAATGCGGTTAATATTGAGAATCGCATGAGAGCTGTAAAAGGAGAACGTAAAAGAACTACTTATGGCAAAACAAATGGTAAATGGAATAAAATTCCAAAAGAACTATTAGAATAATTATAACTAAAAATATACTATAATGAAATTTTTATATTACTTTTTTTTAAGCTTTTGTTTAGTGCAAAGCAACTCATTTATTGAAAAAATTATTGATGATTTTCAATCAAATAGTAATTATTTAGTAGTGAATATTAAATCAAAAAAATATGATGGGATTGCTATTATTGAAAATGATGATTTATTTACATATTATAAAATCTCACAAAAAGGAAATAAGGAAGAATATAAATCTTTTATTAGAGACATACTTATTCAAAAATCATGCCTTGATATGAGAAATGAAACTATAGAAAAATGGGGTTTTATAAAAGTAAATGAATCAAAAAAAATTAAGTGTAAATTAGAAAAAGGACTAAGTAAATTTATTAAAACCTATTTTAATGAAGATTTAACCGAAAAAGGTAATACCAGTGAAGAAGAAAAAGCTTATATCATTAAAATATTATTTGATAACATGAGGTCTTGTTATATTGATGACGAGACTGGTTTATTAATTTTAAATAAGTCTTTATAGATTTAGCAGTAAACCATTCAAAAATCCTAAATTAAAATAGGATTAGTTAACTAGTTCGCAAAATATTAAACGGTATTAATGTATGATTCAGAAATGCCATCTTTTTAATAGTAAAAACAAGAAATCCTAACCGTAAAAAGTTAGGATTTTGTTTATAAAATATTAAC